>JBBDXD010000027.1 GCA_040902535.1 Dehalococcoidia bacterium
CCCCCCCCCCCCCCCCCCCCGTATATGGAACAAGGCCGCCTGAAGGCAGCCTCGTTGGGCTCGTGACGGGTCGCCCCCCCACGAGGTGGTGTTGCCTGTGAGTATCGACAACGACACCAATTGTCAATGCTGATGAGCATAATTGATAGGCGAACGGGGATCACTGCGCTCTCAGGATGACCGCGCCTTCGCCAGCGTCACCAACTCGCCCACCACCTCGACGCGTCCGAACGACGGCACGAGGTACGTGCCCTGTACCATCGACCGGCACGCTTCCAGCAGCTCACGCGCCTGCGTGATGCCCTCCGCGATGCCGTTCTCGCCCGCCAGGCGCATGCGCTCGCGCACGTCGTCCGGCACGAAGACGCCCGCCAGCTCGTTGTGAATGAACTCGGCATGCCGATAGCTCTGCAGCGGCATGATGCCGACGAGCACGGGCACGCTGATCGCTCCGAGCCGCTCAAGAAAGTTCTCGAGCAGGCCGGCGCTGTAGATTTGCTGCGTCATCAGCGCGTCGGCGCCAGCTTCGAGCTTGCGCCGCACGCGGTCGACTTCCAGGTCGAGGTTGTCCGCGGTGGGATTCGCCGCGCACGCCACCCAGAAGTCCGTCCCCTTGCCGATCGAGTTGCCGGCCCAGTCCGTGCCGCTGTTGAGTTGCTTGAGGATCTTGATGAAGCCGATCGAGTCGACGTCCCACACGCCCGTCGCCCGCGAGTAGTCACCCGACGACGGCGGGTCGCCCGTCAACGCGATCACGTTGCGAATCCCCAGCGCGTGCGCGCCGAGCAGGTCGCTCTGGATCGCCATCAGGTTACGGTCGCGCGACGTGAAGTGAATGATCGGCTCGATGCCGCAGCGCTGCTCGACGAGCACCGCCAGCGCGATCGCGCTCATGCGCACGCGCGCCATCGGGCTGTCGCCAATGTTGATCGTGTCGACGCCGAGGTCCTTCAGATACGCCGCGCCTTCCAGCACCTTGCGCGGGTTGAGTCCGCGCGGCGGATCAAGCTCCACGCTGACGACGAACTCGCCTGCGGCCAGCTTCTGCCGCAGTGTGCGTCGCTTTTCGCCTTCATCAGCCTTCTGCGGCGCCGGCGCGACGGCCGGCACGGCGATCTGCGTCTTCGCGCGGCCGCGCGTGTTCCATTCGCCCGCGAGCGCTTCGCGCATGCGCGACGTGTGCTCCGGCGTCGTCCCGCAGCAGCCGCCGATGATGTTCGCGCCCGCCTCGACGAGCTTGCGCGTGTACTCGGCGAAGTATTCCGGCGTCGATGGATACACGAGGCGCCCGTCCATGAAGCGCGGCAGTCCCGCGTTGGGCATCGCCGACACGCGGATCGCCGTGTTTGCCGACATCTGCTCCACGACTTCCAGCGCCGACTGCGGCCCCAGGCTGCAGTTGATCCCCGCGACCTCGGCGCCTAACGACGCGGCGACGTTCGCCACCTCGTCAGGCGGTTCGCCGCCGATCGTCCGCCCGTCGCGCTGGAACGTCATCTGCGCGACGATCGGCAGGTCGCAGGCTGCCTTGATCGCGCCGATCGCCTCCGTCAGTTCGAGAATGTCCGGGAACGTCTCGAGGATGAAGAGGTCGACGCCTTGTTCGAGCAGCGCGTCGACCTGCTCGCGGAAGGCATCGCGCACCTCCTGCGGCTTGATATCGCCCAGCGTCTTGAGCATGCGCCCCGTCGGGCCCACCGCCCCGGCGATGAAGACCGGGTGGCCGCTGATCTCGCGCGCGTCGCGGGCGAGCTTGGCGGCGCGGAAGTTGATCTCGTGCACCTTGCCTTCGAGGTGGTGCTTCGCGAGCCGATACCGGTTCCCACCGAAGGTGTTCGTCTCGATGATGTCGGCGCCGGCGGCGATGTAATCCTCGTGGATCCGCCGCACGATGTCCGCGCCGTCGATCACCTGTGCTTCGAGACATGCCGACTGCGGGACGCCGCGCGTGTGCAGCAGCGTGCCCATGGCGCCATCGGCGAGCAGGACGCGTTCTTCGAGCGCCTTCGTGAACGGATGCTTCATCGTGCCGTCAAGTATAGGAGATGAAGGAAGCGGCGCTTATCGGGGAATACGTGAGTAAGACATGCCCTGGGAGGCCGCAGATCAGGACCGAGAAAGAACCTGGAGCCTCGAACTTAGAACTGACAACTTATGACTGAGAACTCGACTCGAACCGCCAACGCGTCGCCGTGTTCGGAAAGTCGTGTTCGAGCCACGTCAGCGCTTTCGTCGGCGAGAGCGCGTACGTGATATTGCCGGGGTCATGCGGGTCCGGGCGCATGTCGTACTTCTTCTCGTACGCGTCGGCCATGCGCTCGAGTTGCGCCCGGCCTGTCATCTCAGCCACCTTGCCGTGCAGGATGACGACGTTATCGCCGCTTTCGAGGTGGACGATCCCGTCCGGACGCTCGGCGAGATTGCGCCCCTTGCGAGACTCGCGACTCGTCGCGAAGGCGGCGGCGCCGTCGAACCACAACCCCCACACCGGCATGGCATGTGGCGTGCCGTCGGCGTTGGTGCTGATAATCCAATAGTTGCGCGCGTCCCGCAGCCACTGCTCGATCTGCTCCCACGACAAGATCTCGGCGCCGCTCCCGTCGCGCGCGATGCCGTAGCCGTCGGGCATGTCTGGTCGATCTGCGCTCGGTGTGCTCACGCCGCCATCGTATCAGGCCATAGACGATCGGAGATGAGCGGTTGAGCAGCAGCGCGGCCCCCAACTCCTAACGTCCAACCCCCAACCGCTAGCTCCGCTGCTCCGGCCTGTACAGCTCGTAGTTCGCCGTGCACGCGGCCGTCGAACCCTCGTGCGCGGCGGTGACGATCTGATGCGCGTATTCGCGCGTCACGTCGCCCGCGCCGAACACCATCGCTACGTTCGTGCGTTGCTCCTGGTCCACCTTGATGTAGCCCACCTGGTCGAGTTCGACGCCGAGCGGCCGCGCGAGCAGCGTGTTCGGGCGCGCGCCCTGCTGGCTGAACATGAAGTCGACATCGAGCGTGCGTCCATCGTCGAGTTCGACAACGTTCATGAAACCATCCTCGCCGTAGACCTTCTTCACGCGCCCCTCGATCAGCGTGATGTCCGCGGCGGCAAGCTGCTGCTGCTTCTTGTCGCTGATCAGGTTGCCGCCCGGCGGACGATTGGTGACCATCGTGAGCTGCGGCGTGAAGTTGAGGAACTGGAGCGTCGTCGTCGCCGCTTCATCGTCGCGCCCGACGACGACTACGCGCCGGTTGCGCACCTTGTGACCGTCGCATGTGATGCACCAGAACAGCGACCTGCCGAAAAAATCGTCGACGTCGGCGTTCTCGAACTCCGGCAGATAGTCACGCACGCCCGTCGCGAAGATCAGCGTACGCCCGTGCAATTCAACGCCGTCGCACGCGGCGCGGAAGCCATCTTCCGTGCGCGACACCTCCGCGATCTTGCAGTCGATGAACTCCGCGCCGAAACGCTCCGCCTGGCGCTTCCCAAGGTCGCGCAGCTCGGTCGAGCGGATGCCATCCGGAAAGCCGAGGTAGTTCTCGTTCGTCTCGTGCGTCGTCGAGCGCCCGCTGCCGTGGTCCGCGACGATCACGCTGCGGTTGTAGCGCGCGAGGTAGATCGCGGCAGAAAGTCCCGCCGGGCCGCCGCCGATGACGACGCAGTCGTAAGGCCGGTGTTGCGGCTCCATCTCGCCACTATGGCGAAGTGGCACGTGCCGCTCCGTAGAACCAGCCCGCCGGGGAGTGTCAGTTCGCTATCAGGCTGACGTTCCGCGTGCATCGAAGGCGGGCTGGCATGACTGAGCTGTGCCACCTAATTGTCCTACGGCCGGGGGGCGTTCTGCACCGGCTCCGGCATGGCGTCGTCAACGGCCAGCGGGCGGAACCGGGACCGCGTCAGTACGCCGGGCGACTCTCCGCGCGTGCGCTCGCGGAGCACGTTGTCGAGCCAGAGCGCCGGGATCAGGTACATCGATGCAAGCAGCAGCGAGCCGATGAGGTCGCTCGTCCAGTGCGCACCCGTGTAGAGACGCGCCGGCCCGCCAACGACGATGATGAACACGCAGAACATCCGCACAATCCAGACGATTGGCTGCCACGGCACGATCCGCGGGATAAACGCGAAGATCAGGCCGTACGCCAACACTTCACCCATGAACGTGCCGCTCGGAAAGCTGTCCTCATTCGGGAAGACGCGCACCGGTACCGGCGGCTCGTCCCACGAGAACGGGCGGTCGACGATCTCCCGCACGCCGAGCTGTGCGTATCGCATGGCGCCGGCGCCGAGCACCACCGCCGCCTCGAACAGGCGGCCCCGCACGACGAGCAGCCCGAATAGCGCGATCAGCGCGGCGGCGATCCACTGCAGGTCGCCAACGTCGTTGACGAAGCCGAACAGCCGATCCGCCGGCTCGCTTTCCAGGTCCTGCACCCAGATCGAGGGCTTCTTGTCGAACGGCAGGAAATACGTGCCATCGACCCACCGCGCGAGCGCGAAGAATGTCGCGCAGACGGCCAGCAAGGCGAGCAGCACGGTCGCGTGTAATGCGATACGGCCCACGTCAAGGCGCATTCGTCGAGTATTCGCGCGTGAGCCTCGACCGGCAAGTGCAAAGGCGGATCCCACCGTCAAGCTCACATCGCCCTTCGAGCAACTCCCACGGCTGACGTGCGAAGCTGCCCCGGTCGGCGATGCTATGATTGAAGCGCGCCGGCATGTTGAATCTGCACACGGGAGTGAAGCCATCGAAGAGCATCGTCTGCGCGACCTGCTGACGTCGGTCGCCGAGGGCCGTCTGGCCATCGACGCGGCGGTCGATGAACTGCGCCACCTGCCGTACGAGGACCTCGGCTTCGCGAAGATCGACCATCACCGCGGGCTCCGCGACTGGGTGCCGGAAGTGATCCTTGGCGAAGGTAAGACGCCGGCGCAGATCGTCGAAATCGCCACGCGTCTGCTCGACCGCGCCGATCGGCTGCTCATCACGCGCATCTCGCCGGAAGCGGCACGCGACGTGCTGGCCGCCGTCCCCGATGCGAAGCACCACGAGGCCGCACGGTGCATCACCGTCGAGCGCGCGACGCTGCTCAAGCAGCCCGGCGTGGCCGTGCTCTGCGCCGGCACCGCCGACCTGCCCGTCGCGGAGGAGGCGGCCGTGACGGCGGAAATCATCGGCAACGACGTGCGCCGCATGTATGACGTGGGCGTGGCCGGCATCCACCGCCTGCTCGATCAACTCCCCGCCATCCGCGAGGCGCGCGCGCTCGTCGTCGTCGCCGGCATGGAGGGAGCGCTGCCCAGCGTCGTCGCGGGGCTCGTATCGTCACCCGTCATCGCCGTGCCGACGTCCATCGGCTACGGCGCGAGCTTCAACGGACTGGCGCCGCTCCTCGCCATGCTCAACGCCTGTGCGGCCGGCGTCTCGGTCGTCAACATCGATAACGGCTTCGGTGCGGGCTACATCGCGGCGTCCATCAACCGTATTGCGGTGGCCGGCCGCCCGGACTGACTATCGGTCATCGGTCGCCGGACGCCCGGCGACACTATCCATGACGACCATCTACAATCCGGCCATGGCGTTCGACCCCGTCGTGTCACTGCGGATCATCAACAACGAGCGGCTGCGCAACGCCCAGGGCTGGGCGGAGCACCGCGACCTCGGCGGTGTGCTGGCCATGACATCCGATGCGCCTATCCCGGACCTCAACTGCCTCGAAGCGTTCAATACGACGGAGGCTAAACTCGAAGGGCTGCTCGACATCGGCTTCGCACTGCTGCGGGCGTTTGACTGCGATCCCGCGGCGCAGCTCACGCCGCTCGACCGCCCGAAAAGCGTCGCGAAGCATCTCGAACGGCGTGGTCTCCGCGCCACCGACCGCTGGCACACCATGGTATTCCGCGGCGACGTTGCGTCGATCCCCGTGAACCCCACCATCGACGTGCGCCGCGTCGAGCCCGACGACGTGCCGCTGTTCGTCAGTCTCCACGCCGGCGGTGAGAAGTGGGTGCGGCGGCTGTCAATGTCATCGACGCTGGCGGCGATCAACGAACCCGGCAACAGTTTCTACCTGGCATACGTCGAAGGCCAGCCGGTGGCGACTACGCACCTGTTGGTCGACGGTGCCACGGCCGGCATCTACGCCGTCGGCACGCAGAAAGCGCACCGGCGCCAGGGCATCGCCACGACGCTGCTCGCCGCGGCGCTGCGCGACGCCCAGGCCGCTGGCTGCGACGTCATCGGCCTGCGTACGCTCGCGGGCAGCGACGCCGAACGCCTCTACCGGCGCCACGGCTTCGAACTCGCGCACGAATCGCGGCTCTACGAGACCCCCACAGCGTAGAATCGATAACAATAGACAGCCGTCCGCGTCCCTCTGTTGTCTGCTCCCTGTTGTCTGTTGTCCCCTGCGCTGTACCCTCTCCCTTACCCGAGGTCCGCGCAAACTGAGGCCAACGACGCATGGAATTCCAGCTTTCCGAAGAGCATCGCCTGATCCAGGAGACGGCGCGCCGCATCGCCAAACAGAAGATCGCGCCGCGCGCCGCGGAGATCGACGAGACGCAGGAGTATCCGCACGACATCTTCGCTGCGTTCAAGGAGACCGGCCTCACCGGCCTGACGATCTCAAAGCAGTACGGCGGCAGCGGCGCCGGCATGTTCCCGCTCGCCCTCGCCGTCGAAGAGGCGGCGAAGTATTGCTGCGCCTCGGGGTTGATGCTGCTGCTGTCGGCCCTGGCATCGCAGCCAGTCATGATCGGCGGCGACGAACGCCAGAAGAAGTGGATCGGCGAAGGCATCGCGAGCGGCTCGATCAAGGGCGCGTTCTGCCTGACCGAACCCAACCACGGCTCCGACGCCGGCAACCTGGAGATGCGCGCGAAGAAAGACGGCGACGACTACATCCTCAACGGCGAGAAGATGTACATCTCCGGCGGCACCGTCGCCGACTACGTCGTGGCGTTCGCGCGCACGAACGGCACGCCGGGCCCGAAGGGCATCAGCGCGTTTATCGTGCCGAGCGATGCGCCGGGCTTCAAGGTCGCCGGCCAGGACCGCAAGATGGGCGTGCGCGGCGTCCCGACGGCCGACATCGTCTTCGAAGACGTGCGCGTGCCCCGTGAGAACCTGATCGGCGGCGAAGAAGGCCAGGGCTTCAACCACGCGATGCTCACGCTGAACTCGTGCCGGCCCGTCGTCGGCGCCCGCGGCCTCGGGCTCGCCGAGGGCGCGATGTCGTACGCGCTGGAGTTCGCGCGTCAGCGCGAGGCGTTCGGCAAGCCGATCGCAGAGTTGCAGGCGATCCAGTTCATGTTCGCCGACATGGCGATCCAGATCGAAGCGGCGCGGCTGCTCGTCTACCAGGGCGCGTGGCGCGTCGACCAGGGCCTGTATGACCGCGAACACGCCGCCTACCTCTCGATCGCGAAGGCCTACGCGACCGAAGTCGGCGTGAAAGTGTCGAGCGACGCGATGCAGATCCTCGGCGCGCAGGGCTACATGATGGACCACCCGCTCGAACGCCACTACCGCGACGCGCGCCAGCTCATGATCGTCGAGGGCACGAGCCAGATCCAGCGAGTCGTCATCGCCCGCGCGTTACTCGAACGGGAGATCGTGTATCCGTAGATTTCGCGCGGTCCCAACCGAGTATCGTCATGTGGCTTATACTGGCGCTATGAAGACGGCCAAACAGGAACTTCGGGAACTCCTTGAACAATTGCCTGATGACGCTCCATTGGAAGTGCTCATCCTCGAGATTCAAAATCGGGCAAGCGTCAGGCGTGGCTTCGATGAGTTGCGGCGCGGCGAAGGTATCAGCCACGAAGAAGTCAAGGAGCGACTGCGAACGTGGCGCGAATCGTTTGGTCGCCAGAAGCCAGTCGACGCCTGATCGATATCGCGGCTTACATGCTGCTAGCCGCTCCCGAGCATGCGGAGTCTGTCGTCGACCGCATCGTCCAGGCCACTGAACGTTTGGGCGACTTCCCGCGGATGGGACGAACACTGCCCCACACCCGCGACTTCGAAGCTCGCGAGATCATCGTTGATCGCTTTCACGTTGTGTATGCCATAGACGGAGAGACGGTCGAAATCTCCACCATCCTCCATGGTGCGATGGATATCGCTACGCGCTTACATGAACTGCTAGGTGATGCTTAAATGCGCATCGCACTGATCGGCCAGGCCGCCTTCGGCGAAGCCGTTTTTACCCGCCTCCGCGATCAGGGCGAGCAGATCGTCGCCGTGTCGTCGATCGAGGGCGCGCCCGGGCGTCCCGACCCGCTGTGGGCTGCCGCTGAAGCCGCCCGCCTGCCACCCTTCCCGACCGGCAAGCTCAAGAAGTCCTCTGTCCTCGACGCCTGGTCGGAGACGAAACCGGACCTCTGCGTCATGGCGTTCGTGAACCACATCCTGCCCGAGCGCGTCCTGGAAGCGCCGCCGCTCGGCACCATCCAGTACCACCCGTCGCTGCTGCCCCGGCACCGTGGCCGCTCGTCGATCAACTGGGCGATCGCGCAGGGCGACGGCGTCACCGGGATCACCGTCTTCTGGGTCGACAAGGGCATCGATACCGGCCCTATCCTGCTGCAGAAGGAGGTCCCGGTCGGCCCCGACGATACCGTCGCTTCGCTGTACTTCGACCACCTGTTCCCGCTCGGCGTCGATGCCATGGCGGAAGCGGTGCGCCTCGTCCGCGAAGGCAACGCGCCGCGTATCACGCAGGACGAGACCCGCGCGACCTACGAGCAGCCCGCCGACGACACGACGAGCGCGATCGACTGGGCGCAGCCCGCGCAGGACGTCTACAACCTCGTCCGCGGCTCCAACCCGCAGCCCGGCGCCCACGCCATGCTCGGCGACCTGCAGGTCAGGTTCTTCGACGCCCGTATGTCGCCCGAAGCCCCTCCCGAGCCGCCCGGCACGGTCCTCGCGGTCGGAGAGACGATCGACGTCGCGCTTGCGGGCGGCATCCTGCGCGCGATGCGGTTGCAAGCCGCCGGCGGCAAGAAGATCGCCGCGACGGAGCTCGCCGCAGCGCACGGCGTCACGCCACGGGTCCGCTTCGCGAACGGCGCTCTTCCCGCGCCCTGACCAGGACGCGATGACTCGCTAGTTAACCTTTGCCCGCTCCCGGGCGTTTCCCCTTCGCAGGGCGCCGGAGAGACGTATGACTGCACGATACCCTTGGTTGGCGGCCATCGTGATTCCGTGCGCGCTGGCGACCGCCGCGCTCGCGGGCATCGCCTCACAGCCGCCCACGGCGCTTGCCTGTACCGGTGGCTGGCCCGGCGGTCCGATCGAAGCGATGGCCAACGTCTCGCATATCGCCATCGTTCAGGCTTCAGCAGTCGGTAGCGCCAAAAACACGGCGCCCACCGTCACGCCTCAACTCTCGCCGACACCGACCTCAACTCATGACTCCGCATTCCCCCCGGTGCGCACGCCAGCATCCCCACCCGTCGCGTCGCCAACGCCTGTGCCTCCGAGCGATTTCGTGTTGGAGGGAATTGGCGTGACGTTCAGCCTGCTCGAGAACATCGCCGGAAGCCCGGCCGCTACGATCGAACACGGTTGGACGCAGCGGCGCGACATCGAGGAAGCGCTGCGCCAAGGAGAAGGGGGTCGCCCCGTGATCACGTCGTGCGAACTGGACCGCTTCCTTCCACGCTATATGCTCGGGCGCACGTACTTGCTCTTCTACGCCCACACGCCGGTATTCGATGATCTGTTCCCGTTCATGACGTTTCCGATCGATGGCACCGGCGTCGTGCTCGATGATCCCGAGCACATGCGCGCGTTCAGCGGCGTGCTGCTCATGATGCCCGACACGTACCACCGTTACTTCGAGGGCCTCGCATTCGAGAACTGGGGAGAAGGCGACGGCTACCACATCGCCGAGCCGCGTGTTGACTTCGCGCGCCTGATCGGCGCCGTACGGAACCTGCGCGGAGACCCATCGATCGCGCCGCCCGATGCCGGCAGCGCCGGTCTGAAGGACGTCGCGCGATGAAACTTTTGATCGCGCTGATCGGTGCGCTATTCGCGCCCGCGCTCGCCCTATCGTCCTTCGTTTCGCCGACGCGCGACGCCTTCGCCTGCAGCGTCGGCCCGCCCATGTTCGAGCAGATCATGGCTGAGACGAACGTCGCCGTCCTCGTCGACGTCACCGAGGTCGATGGCCCGCTCAACGCGCAGCCCACCGTGACGCCTCGCGCTACGTCCACGCCTACCGCCACGGCCGCGCCCGCATCGCCCACGCCCACGATTGACCCCGTGTTCCCGCGCGTCCAATCGCCCACGCCGACCGCAACCGCGATGCCGTTCGACCTCACCGGCTACGGCGCGACCGCCTCCGTCATCAAGACGTATCGAGGCAGCGCCGCCAGCACGATCACCGTCGATACCGAAGGACGGGCGCAATTGGAACGCGCCCTTCGCGCCGACGAGGCGCGACGGCCCGGCGACCCCTTCCCGCCGTGCCCCGCCTGGCTCGGCCACTTCCCCTACACCGTTGGTCAGCGGTACGTGCTGTTCGGCCAGGGCAGCGCCGATCAGATCGAGACGGGCATCTACCACCAGTGGGAGGTGCACGTCGACGCGAGCGGCACGCCATACGTGCCCGCGCGCAACATGTACGTGACCCGCGTAGTGTACGAGACGTACCTGCGCGGCATCGATGCCGTCGCCGACGAGCGTTGGTACTACATCACCGCCGACCGCATTCCCCTGGCGACGTTCGAGCGCATGATCACCGGCGAACCGGCGCCGGACATCGTGCCGCCCGTCACCGGCAGCGCCGGCCTCAAACGCTAGAGCAGCGGGATGTCCCGCAGGTTCGCCGCACCGCGCAGCGCCTCGACGGCGACGTCCTGACGCTCGGCGATCCATTGCGGCGCCAGTTCGCGTTCTTCGTCCGGGCGGTTCATGACGAACGCCGCCACGACCGTCTCGCGGCGCTGCCACCACGCACTGAACGCGCGCCGTCACGCCGGGTCGCGATGCTGCCCTTCGGGCCGCGCCTCTGGCCGGTGACCCGCATCTCCGTATCCCGTGCAGGGCAGCAACGGTTGGTCAGGGCCATCGATCTCGCGGCTAGAGCGGGCATCCGCTTGAGTCCGCCCAGCGCGGCAGCCAGCCGCGGCACCTCCCGATGACGCCTGGCTCCAGGTTCGGACTTAGCTTCGCCGGCGGCTCGCCGGACGGGGGCCCATCTTGACGAAACTCTTTGATCTCCATTGGTAGCGGAGCGTATTCTGTCAACGTTCGCCCCGCAGCCGACGGTCCTACGGTTTTGACCTCATATATCCCCGTCGGCCGAGTAATGACTCGGCTGTGCTGACGTTCCTCGGGATGTTGGTTGTAGGAAGGACACGCGCCATGGACGAGCAAGCGCCCTCGCTTTCCTTCGTCATCCCTACGCGAAATGAAGCCGAGAACGTGCGTCCGCTGCTCACGAGTATCTGCGCGGCAGTCCCCGGCTCCACCAAGGAGATCATCTTCGTCGACGACTCCGACGACAACACCCCCGAGGCGCTGCAGAAGGCGATTCGCGAGTCAGACTGCCGTGCGGCGGTCCTCCGTCGCAGCCAGCTCACGCGGTCCGGCGGACTTTCGACGGCGGTCGTGCGCGGCTTCGAACTCGCGCGCGGCAAGTTCGTCTGCACGATGGACGCCGACTTGCAGCATCCCGCGTCGGCCGTGCCCCTGATGCTGTCGGCTGCCATCCGCACGTCCGCCGATGTTGTCGTCGGCAGCCGCTATACGAACGGACTCACCCTCCGCGGCTTCAACGGCGCCGGCCGCTTCGCCGTATCGGCGATAGCGCGGCAACTCGCGCACAGCGCCCTGCCTTCGACGCGGCCGACGACGGACCCGCTCAGCGGCTTCTTCCTCCTGCGACGCTCGGTCGTAGCCGGCATACAGCTTCAGCCCATGGGCTACAAAATCCTCCTCGAAGTGCTCGTGCGCGGGCGCTGGAGCAAGATCGCCGACGTACCGTATGCGTTCCACTCGCGGAACGCCGGTGTGAGCAAGGCGACCGTCCGCGAAGGCCGCGTGTTCCTGCGTCATTTGATGGCGCTGCGCGCGGCCCATCGCGAACGCGCGCTCACGAATCCCGTGCCGCAGGAGTTCCTCACGACGCACATCGGCGTCCCGTCGCCCTCGGCTGCCGGAGAAGAGCTGTTCGTGGCGTACGGGCAACACTACAACCCGGCCGCCGCAGTGCTCTCCGACGAGGCCTTGATTGAACGCTAGCGCCATCGTTCCCGCCCATAACGAGGAACAGAACATCATAGGGCTGCTTCGCCGGCTGACAGACGAAGCGCCGACGAGCGGTGTGGACGACATCGTCGTGGTCGCCAGCGGCTGCACCGACGCGACGCTCAGCCTCGCCCGGTCATTCGCGGAGACACACCCGTCTGTGCGTGTCATCGAGCAGGCGCGCCGCGAGGGCAAGGCTTCGGCGATCAACGCCGGACTGCACGAAGTACGCCACGATGTCGTCGTGCTGATCAGCGGCGATGTCATGCCGGAGCGCGGCGCAGTGGCGCTGCTCGTGCAACGCCTGGGCGACGAGACCGTGGGCGTCGTCGGCGGCCGCCCTGTGCCCCTCAACGACCCTTCGACCTTCGTGGGATTCGCCGCCCAGACCATGTGGCGCATGCACCACTGGATCAACGAACGCTCCGCCGAGGCCAAGTGCGGCGAGATGATCGCGTTCCGGCGCGCGCTCCATGGCCAGCCGATCGTGACCGCGATCCCTGCCGCCAGCGCCGTCGACGAAGTAAGCATCCAGGCGATCGCTCGGGAAGCCGGATTGCGGAGCGTCTACGAGCCCCAGGCCATCGTCCGGAACTGGGGCCCGAACAGCGTCCGCCAGTGGATGCGCCAGCGGCGGCGCATCAACGCCGGCCACCTCCTCGCCGCACGCGAGGGGTACCATCCCAGCACCTCCAGCTCGGCGCTCGTCATACGCGCGCTGCTGCACGATCGCCCGGGCCGTTCCCGCCCGCACTGGCTCTGTGCGGTCGCAGCGCTCGAGGTCGCAGCCAAGATCGCGGCGCGTCGCGACGTTTCGCGCGGTGAAGTCCACACGGTGTGGCGCGTCGCTGAGTCGACGAAGCGCCCGATTGAGCAGGAGTCGACCTGATGTTTCAACTACTGCCGCAGGTCCCGCGTTACTGGATGTTCCGGCGGTTCGGCTGGCCGAAGGTCATGCCCGTCAACGTCGCCGTCAGCATCATCTCCACGTGCAATTCGCGCTGCCTCACGTGCAATATCTGGGCCGAGCACACGCCCGGCGAAGGCCAGGACCTGACGGTCGAGGAGTTCGACAAGATTTTCCAGTCCCTGGGCAAGACGCCGTACTGGTTCACCGTCAGCGGCGGCGAACCGTTCATGCGCAAGGACATCGTCGACATCTGCAAGAGCATCTACGATCGCTGCCGCCCGGCGCAGATCAACATTCCCACCAACTCGCTCGTCTGGCGGCCGATCGCCGAACGCGTCGCCGCGATCGCCGACTACTGCAGCGAGAGCGAACTGGTGATCAACCTCTCGCTCGACGGCGTCGGCGAAAAGCACGACGAACTCCGCGGCATCAAGGGCAACTTCGACAAGGTCATGCTCGTCTATGAGCAGCTACGCGCGCTGAAGCGCCCGAACCTCACCGTCGGCGTCCACTCCGTCATCTCGAACTTCAATATCGATCACTTTCCGACGCTGCATGACTTCGTCGTGAACGAGATGAAGCCGGACTCGTTCATCTCCGAGATCGCCGAGGAGCGCGTCGAACTGGGCACCATCGGCACCGGCATTACGCCGAAACGCGATGCGTACGCCAACGCCGTCGACCGGCTGATCGAGTCGAGCGCCATGCACGCGCACGAAGGCCGCTCGAAGGTGATCCAGGCGTTCCGGCGCAAGTACTACGACCTGGTGAAGCGCTACCTGGAGCGCGAGGCGCAGGCTGTGCCGTGCTACGCGGGCTGGGCTTCGACGCACATCGCGCCGAACGGCGACGTCTGGACCTGTGCCGTGCGCGCTGAACCTATCGCCAACCTGCGCGACTACGATTACGACTTCAAACGCATCTGGTTTGGCCACGAGGCGAGCCCGCTGCGGCGCAGCATCAAGCGCGGAGAATGCGCCTGCCCGCTCGCGAACGCCGCCTACACGAGCATGCTCATGAGCCCCAGCACCATGCTCGATGTCGGCGCAAACATGTGGCAAGAAAAGAGAAAGGAAGTGCGGCGTGGCAGTGTATCTGGCTCGACAGCCCCGGTACGACGTAACTGAGATTCGCCAGAACCTGGAAAACGCGCTCGCGGCGATCGGTTCCGACCCGCGAGGCAAGCGCGCCGTCATCAAGCCGAACCTGGTCAACCAGTTCGGCGACTTGAGCGGCACCACCACGCATCCGGCGGTCGTCGAGGCGATCCACGATGCCTTGCGTGATCGCGGCTTCGATAAGATCGTCATCGCCGATGGCCCGTCGGTGAACCGCCCCGTCGAGCTTGTGTTCAAGAACTCCGGCATGACTGATCTCGCCGCCCGCCTCGGCGTCGACCTGGTCGACCTCAACCAGGCCGAGCGCCGGCCGATCGAGTGGCCGTACGGGCAGCTCCCGCTCCCGACCGTCATCCTAGATGCGGACTTCTGGGTGAACGTCCCGAAGATGAAGACGCACGTCCGCTGCGGCGTCACGCTCGGCCTGAAGAACCAGCAGGGCATCTGCGACTACGACGAGAAGAAGAACAATCACAAGCGCGGCGTCGATGAGCCGCTGGGCGTGCTTGGCAAATACCTCAAGCCGCACCTCCTGGTCCTCGACGGCGTCGAGGGCATGGAAGGCAACGGCCCCACGCATGGCACGCGCAACAAACCCGGGATCTTCGCCGCGGGCACCGACCTCGTCGAGTTCGACACGGTCGTCGCCGGCGTCATGGGCTTTCAGCCGGACGAGATTCCGATGCTCGCCTACGCTACGACCGAGGCGTGCGATCCCGTTGTGGTCGGGATGCCAACCGACGAGATCCGCACGCCGTTCGTCCGCCCGAACCAGCCGGAGTTCGACAAGCTGATGGGATTGCGCATCTGGTCGAACATCCGCTCCTGCAACGCCTGCGACCTCCACGTGACGACCGCCAAGGAGTCCGTGAAGTCGAACCCGTTGAAGCTCATGAAGTACGGTCCCGGCATCATCCGGCAGGCCATGTTCGGCCGTGTCGACGTGCTCAAGGGCGAGCAATCGGTGGTGCCGCAGGACCACGGCCGCCTCGTCTTCATCGGCGACTGCACGGCCGAACTCGCGGAGAGCTACGAGGGTACGTTCGTGCCCGGCTGTCCGCCCGACCCGGACGAGATTCTCAACGCGCTGGCCAACGCCGGCGCCCTCGAGTAGGGACCGAAATGGGTCTGCCGCCAGCCTTATCATCAGCCAGGAGCACCGCCCACGCGTTCTGGGACAGGGCGTGGGCCAACGGCGAGCACAAGCTGCTCACGCGCTACCTCCTCGTCAGCGGCGCCTTCGGCCTCCCGGCGTCGATCATCTCACTGCAGATCATGATCTGGGGATACGAATCTTTTGTCGGCGACTACAACCGCCTCACGCTCAACGCGATGTGGATCCTCAACTTCGAGATCGGGCTGATGCGCAACTTTTTCCTGCACTGTGCGTTTACGTGGAAGACAAACCCGACCCGCAAACGAATGGCGCACATCCACGTCGCCGCCATCGGCGCGTTCGTTATTGACCTCTCCGCGTTCAACATCGTACTGCTGGCAACCGAGACGATCCTTATCGCGCAAGTGATCGGGGCGAGTTCAGGCTTCTTCTGCAACTTTCTCTACAACCGCCTGCGCACGTTCGGCGCACCGCAGCGCGCGGCCGATGAGGCGCTGGTCGAAGGGAGCATCGTGTGAAGGTCCTCGTAACAGGCGCAACCGGATTCGTAGGCCAGCACGTCGCACGCCGGCTCGCCGCATCGGCGGACGTCGCGATCTTCGCGCGCCACCGCGACAAGGCGCGCGCCATGTTCGGCGACGCGGTCGAAGTGCGGCACGGCGACCTGAAGGACGCAGCGTCGCTGGACCGCGCGCTCGAGGGCATCGACAGGGTCTATCACATCGCCGCGCGTCGCGACCACTGGGGTATGCCATACGACGACTACTACCAGGCGAACGTCGTCGGCACGCGCAGTTTGCTCGAAGCGGCGCGCCGGCACGGCACGTCGAAGATCGTGTACTGCAGTTCGGTCGGAGTCTACGGCCACGGCTACCAGTACTTCCCGGTAGACGAAGCGCACCCCTTCGGCCAGCACCTCAGCTTCTATCACAAGAGCAAAGCGCTCGCCGAGGAGGTCGTCCGCTCGTACCCCGACCTTCCCGTCGTCACCGTACGGCCTGGCTGGATCTACGGCCCCAACGACGAATGGGGCGGCGTCACGCAGATGCTGATCAAGCTGGCGAAGGGCCAGTTCGCCTTCGTCGGCAGCGGCGAGAACAGGCTCCACCCCGTGTTCATCAACGACGTGGTCGGTGGCATCGTCGCCGCGGGCGAGAGCGAGCGGTACGGCGAAGCGTACTTGCTGCTGGGCCCCGAGCACACGACATTTCGCAACTACGTCTACGCCATGTGCGACGCGCTCGGCGCGGAACGCCCGCGCTGGTCCGTGCCGTACCTTGCCGGACGCGCCGCCTGCTACGCGCTCGAGCCCATGTGGCTCGTCAAGAATCGCGTGCTCGGCAAGAAGTTGCTCGGTGACAAGCCGCCGATGACGCGCGACACGCTCGACGGCGTCAGCACCCACCGCTACTTCGATACGTCGAAGGCCACGCGCGAGATCGCGCACACGCCGGCCGTCAGCATCGCCGACGGGCTGCAGACGACGGTGGAGTGGCTCGCGGGCACGGGGCGTCTTCCCGCCAGCGTCACGGAACGGATCAAACAACGCGGAGTGGTGACGGCCTGATGTCCAGGTCCGCGTCACTGCCGATAGCCGACGACCGCCCCCGCGTCATGCAAGTAGCCGACGTGCGCCCTCTGCTGGCGCGCCATGCCCTCGCCATCGTGCTTGCGGTCGCGCTCGGCGCCCTGCTCGTCTTCCCGCGCTGGTGGATGCTCACCACCGACCCGCCGGAGGGCGCGCGCGTACCGGTCTCCGTCTGGGGCGCCTGGGGCATGGGCTCCGACGAAGCGCTGCAGACAGTAACGCTACGCGATGCGTACGACGGCGAGTTGCCCGTGCGCTCGCCGCACCTGGTGAACCACCGCAACGACTCGCTGCAGGCCGGCGCCGGCTGGCAGCAGTTCATCGGCATGGGCGGTCACGTGTTTGGCGGACCCTTCGAGTCGCTCGCGGTCGTCTCCACGGTGATGGGCATTGCGGCGTTCATGATGCTCTACGTGCTCGCGTACAACCTGACCGGCTCCAGGCTCGCCGCCGCGTCCGCGCTGCCGCTTGCGGCGCTCTTCGGGCTCGTCATGTACCGTCTCGACGAGTACACGGCGCGCAACATGTGGCGGTACATCGAACCGTTCCTCACGCTTCAGACCGACCGTGAATTCTTGCCGTGGACGCGATTTCTGTCGCCGATCGTGACGCTCGCGACGTTCTTCACGCTCGCGTGGTCACTTCCGCGCGCGGCGAAGACCGGCGAACTCCGCTGGTGCGTCGTTGCTGCCCTCGCGCTGGCGCTGCTCGTCTATTCCTACGTCTTCTACTGGTCGGCCGCCGCGCTCGCAATCGCGTTCTGGCTCGGGCTGCTGCTCGTGCGGCGCGACTTCGATGCCGCGCGGCGCGTGCTGCTCGTGGGCATCGCGGCGGTCCTCATCGCGCTGCCGGAGTTTGCGATCGTCGCCAACAAGAGTCTTACGTCGACGGAGGATATCCAGGGCCGGGTCGGCCAGGGCGAACTCGGCATCATCTGGGTAGAGACTTCGGAGATCTTGGCCCGGCTCCTGGCCGGTCTGCCATTTATGTTCGTGCTCCTGCGCCGCCGCACGGTCGAAGGTGGCTTCTACGTCGCATTGTTCGTGGCGCCGCTGGTGCTCGCGATGTTCGACGGCGTCGTGCCGCAGTCATGGCACTTCCGTTCGCAGGTCTGGTCCGCGTTCGCGATTCCGGCGTTCATCGCCGGCGGCGCCGAGTTCTACCGCATGCTCGGCGAAGGCGGCCAGCGTTTTGCGATGCGCGGCCTCGCCGTCGCCGCCGTGCTCGCGTCCGTATACCTTGCGGCGTTCCAGGTGCGAGTGACGACCCTCGTCGACGACGCGTACGCCGTGAGCGACGACGAGCACGCCGCCTTCGAGTGGATCGAGGACAACGTCAGCACCCGTGAGACCGTCGCCAGTCCGAGCGTCATCACGACGCTCATGCTCGCCAACCTGACGCCGGCGTCGGGCTACATCATCGGTGGCTATAACCCCGTCGTGAGCGACGACGAGCTTATCGACCGCTTCCTCCGCATCCAGACGGCATACGGCTACGACGAAGCCGTGACGTTCGAGCGGCTCGATCCGCGCTATTTCGGTGTCGAGAACGTTCCTTCGATCGAGCTTCAACGCCAGGTCGAAATGCGGGCCGCGTACTATAACTTCTACTGGGAAGTCTTCACGCCGGACGTATACGAAGAGCGCATCCCCGCGTGGCGCGAGCGGTTCCGCGCACTCGCCGGAGAAGAGAACGTCCTCGCGGCGTATCCCGTCGAATACCTGTACTGCGGCCCGCGCGAGCGTTTCTGGCCGATGCCATCGCCCGCACCCGGCACCTACGTGCGCCCCGCCTTCGAGCGCGACACCGTCACCGTCTACGCCATCGTCGAGGCAGACGATCCGCAGGCCGCGCCCTTCGCCGGCTGTTAGCTCACCACTGCACGAACATCGGCATGACGACGTGGACGTAGTTCTCGCTGTCCACGGGGAATGACGCGCCGGATCCACACGTCAATGAGTGGAAGACATCGTGCGCAGAGCTTTCAGTTGATTGTCGAATACGGTGCGCAGTTCGGGCGGCATGTTCGGAATGTCGTTCTGTATGGCATCCGCCGAGGATGGCGCGCGCTGCACCATGTCTTGAACGATCTCGTTCGCTCGACGTTTTGAGAGCCCCCAACTCGATGCCTCGTTCACGAGACGCTCGCCCGCGACATGATCGATTCGCCGAACGTCGTCGATGAACATCGCCATCTCTCTTGTGGTGGTTGCGTACAGCAGTGTCGAGATCAGGTCATACAATGGTGCGAATCGGAGGACGCCAAGCTCATCATGCATGATCGAAAAGTTCTTTCCGTGGGCGTCCGCATTGCCGATGATCACATTGAACGTCACTGCACGTAGCAACCTCTCGAGCGAATCCGTATCGGCAGACGCGCGAAGGATCGCCGCAACCTGGCGCAAGGAAGGGCCACCATCGGCCTGGTACTTTTTCGTTGGATGGATCCCGAGCGCCTGACAAAAATCCTCCTGATGGATCCGCTCGACGTTGCCATCCGGGTGGACTACGCGGTCGTAGCGTTCGACGATCAACACCTCGCGTCCGCCGATGGTCGCAGTCTCGACATTCGCGACCTGCAGTCCCATGCGTTTCGCGACGCGCATGCAGAACGCCTCGTTTGCGACGGTGGCAGGATAAGCGGCGGTTTCGGGCTTGAATATGTGCGTCGAGGGCGTGCCGTCAACGGGTCTTCCCCACGATCCATCGGGCATGCGCGTGAGTACGAGTTTCTCCTGCACACCCGCGAGCGACAGACGCACTCGAGCATCCACGCCAAGCGGCGCATCCTTCAGACTTCTGATGCGCTCCTCTAACTCCCGCTGGCTCATCGGTTCGGCACGGAGCGTTGTCGGTGGCGGAGGTGCTGGCCAATCGACGGGTTGGATTACGAGTGCGCCCGCGCATTCCCGCCCCAATGCCTCTATGAGCGAGTAGGTATCACTCTCGCGCACATCCAGTTCGGCCGCGATGAGTCGCCGGACGTCGCCTTCGGGTAGTAAGCCGTCGAGGAACGAACGCACAACCGAATTCGGATAGTGGCTGGGCGTCAACGGTAGTGCCACG
Source organism: Dehalococcoidia bacterium (assembly GCA_040902535.1). Taxonomy (NCBI): domain Bacteria; kingdom Bacillati; phylum Chloroflexota; class Dehalococcoidia; species Dehalococcoidia bacterium. Next base: position 20,057 of record JBBDXD010000027.1, read on the forward strand.
GAAAGCAGGGGGGTGCCGGCTTCGTACTTCCGAAGTGCCTCGTCGGTGTAGGTCAGGCGTAGCTGTGTCCGGTGACGTTCAATCATTGCGACCGCGGCGCCGTATAGCCAGACCGCAAGCCCCTGCATCACCAATCTGCCTTCTGCAATGTGATCCGGATCCCTAGATGCCTCAGTATCTCCAGCAGCCGGCGGACCTGCTCCGTCTCCTTACCCTGTTCCAGTTCCGAGAGGTAGTACCGGCTTACGCCGGAGAGCTCGGCTAGCTGGCTCTGCGTGAGACCAGCTTGCTTACGAAAGTGCCGTATGCCCGAGCCCAGTGATTGGGCGCTGTAGATTCGATAGGGATGGTCGCTCACCGGTACCCCTCCTATTCAGATGTGGGGATTTCCCGGCATTGTACACGCTCATCCTCAATGTGTCGATATTCTCACATTTAGGTCGGTGACAGTTATGTGAGGATATCCCGACACTCTCGTGTGGGGTTCGCAACAAACGTTGCCAGCACCAGGGGCCCTCAGCTCACCACTGCACGAACATCGGCATGACGACGTGGACGTAGTTCTCGCTGTCCACGGGGCGAATGACGCCGGGCTGTGAAGGCCCCGTCGTCTCGAGCGCAACGCGCCCGCCATCGAGTACCTGCAGCACTTCCTGCAGGTACTTGCCGTTGAAGGCGATCTTAGAGGCTTCGCCTTCGACCTGCGCGTCCAGATCGCCGTGGTTGTCGCCGATCTCTTCGGCACGGGCGGCGATCGTCATCTTGCCCGGCGCGCCGCCCTCGCCGCCTTCGAAGGTGATGCGGACGATGCCGCTGCCATCGCGCGCGAAGATCGAGGCGATCTTCGTCTCCTGCAGGAAGTCGCGCACTTCCACGACGGCGCGACTGCCCCACTCTTTCGGGATCAGGCGGCTGTAGTCCGGGAAGGTGCCCTGGATGAGCTGCGCCACCAGTTCGATGTCCTTGAGCTGGAACAGCACCTGCGTGCGGTTCGCGTTGAACGTCATCTGCACCGGGTCGTCCTGGTCCTGCAGCAGGCGATTCAACTCGGACAGCGCGCGCGCCGGCACGATCACTTCCTGCTTCTCGGCGACCTTCTTCTTGAGCTTGAGATGCCGCACGGCGAGCCTGAAGCCATCGGCGGCTGCCAACGTCAGCGTGTCACCATCGAGCACGACGTCGACGCCCGTCAGCACCGGCCGCGAGTCATCGGTCGCGGCCGAAAAGACGACCTGCGTGATCGCTTCGCGGAGCGCCTTCGGGTCGATCTCCAGCGTGCCGCCGTCCTCGATCGCCGGGATCGGCGGGAAGTCGTCGGCATCGATGCCGCCGATCGTCGCTTCGTTGCGGGCGCATTTCACCTTGAGTTGCTTCGACCGCGGCGCCAGCGTCAGTTCGATCTTGTCCTGCGGCAGCGAGTTCACGAAATCGCTCAGCAGCCGTGACTGGACGGTGATCGCCCCTTCTTCCTCGATCTGGCCGCCAATCCAGCACGTCAGCGCGATATCGAGATTGGTCGCCGCGAGCTTGATGCGCCCGCCATCGGTCGAGATCAGGACGTTCGACGTTATCGGCAGCGTGCTGCGCACGGCCACCGCTCGCCCGACGATGCCAAGGCCTCTCGCCAGGTTTTCCTGGAGACACGTCACCTTCATTGCGCTCACCTGTGTAATCACTTTTCGGGGAGTATACGATCGCGCTTAACAAGCGACAATAGATCAACGCGCGTGATCAGATCTCATCACTATGTCTACTTCTCCCATGGCAACTCGGGGGTGTACAGATGCACGTCACACGTCCCCAACAACCAGCTCCATCGGAAACTCCTCCAGCGACGCGATCACCAGCGCGACGCCCGCCACCGGTGCTGCTGCCGTCTCCGTCGCGCGGAGCTGCACGACGTGCGTGCCCGCGCGCAACGCCGACGTAACGCCATTGACGCTGTCCTCGATGGCGACGCATTCGCGCGGCGCCAGGCCAAGCTTCGATGCGGCGAGCACGTACGGCGCCGGGTTCGGCTTGGTATGTTCGACCATCTCCGCGGCGGAGATCGCGTCGAAGAGCCCGTCGAGACCGGCGGCGTGCAGGATCGCATCCACCCAGCGCGAATACGACGCCGTGCACAGCCCGATCGGCACGCCCCGCGACTTCAGACGATCGATCAGTTCGCGCGCGCCGGGCAGCGGCGATCGTGGCCTGCGCAGGCGCTCCATGAGCGGCGCCTCGTACTCCTCGATGACGTCGTCGAGCGCGACGGGCAGCTGCTTCAGCTTGATCAGCCCGCCCCACGTGATCGGCGTCGCGCTGCCGATGAACTGCGCGTACTCTTCGGTGCCTACGCTCGTGCCGTAGCGCGCGAGGACATCGCTGATCGCTTCGAAGAACGCGGGCTCGCTGTCGGTGAGCACGCCGTCCATGTCGAAGATGACGCCGCGAAAGGGCTTCCGCGCTCCGCTCACTCGCCAGCTTCGAATTCGGTGAACGCGCGGCTCGGCGTCGGCGCCATCTGCCCCTGGTACTTGCTCCGGAGGCCGGGACTGCCGTACGGCCGGTCGACCGGCGTCGACATGCGCAGGAAGCTCAGTTGGCCGATCTTCATGCCGAAGTGCAGCGCGATCGGCATCTTGGCGACATTCGACAACTCCAGCGTCAGCTTGCCCGTCCATCCCGGGTCGACGAACCCCGCCGTCGCGTGGATCAGCAGGCCAATGCGCCCGAGCGAGCTTTTTCCTTCGACCTGCGCCAGGATGTCGTCGGGCAGCGTCACCACTTGGAGCGTACTCGCCAGCACGAACTCGCCGGGATGGATGAAAAACGGGCGGTCATCGCCGATCACCACCTCTTCGGTCAGATCATCCATCTGCTCGCGCACGTCGATGTACGGACGGCTGCTCACCTTGAACACGCGAAACACGCGGTCCAGGTGCACGTCGACGCTGGCAGGCTGGATGTCCTGCTCGTCGAGCGGCGTGATGACGAGACGCCCGCCGGCGAGTTCTTCCTTGATCGTGCGGTCGCTCAAGACCATGCGGCGCTGTCCCTCCGATCGGCGGATCGTACCGAAGTGAGACTGTTCGAACCACACGCGATACGAGCACCGACTTGGATACCGCGACAATGCTGCGATACCTGCCGGCCGAACGACTCACGACCGGCGACCGATCGGCTATCGTGCAACGGCAAGGAGGTGACGGGCATGGGTGAGCGGTACAGGGACCACGTCGTCGTGATCACGGGCGGCGGACGAGGCATCGGCCGCGCGACCGCGCTCGAGTTCGCCGCCGAAGGCGCGACCTGCGTGCTCGCCGGGCGGCGCATGGACGTGCTGCACGTCGCGGCCCTGGAAGTGCGCAAGGCGGGCGGCAAAGCCGAAGTCGTGCGCTGCGACGTCATGCAAGACCAGGACTGCAGCACCTGGCCGGGTGGACCGCCGGAACGCTCGGACGTATCGACGTGCTCGTGAACAACGCCGGCGTCGTGGCCGGCGGCCGCCTCGACGAGATCGAGAAGGAAGACATCGGACGCATGGTCGGCGTGAACGTCTGGGCGCCCCTGCGCCTGACGCAGATCGTCGTGCCGCACATGCGGGCACGGCGCAGCGGCACGATCGTAAACCTGTCGTCGATGGCCGGGCGCATCGGCGTGCCGTACTACGCCCCGTACAGCGCAGCGAAGTACGCGATGCGCGGGTTCAGCGAGTCACTGCGCCGCGAACTGAGGCCGGACGGCATTCACGTCATGGCCGTCTACCCCGGCGGCACCGCCACCGACATGATGGAGAACGTCGAGTTTGAGCGCTTCGGCATGGGCGTTGCCACCGCCGAACGGGTCGCGCGCGCCATCCTCAACGGCGTGCGATGGCGCCTGCCCGAGGTCTTCATCGGCATCAGCGAATCGATCGCCGCGCATCTCAATGACCTGATGCCGTGTGGCATGGACATCGGCGTGGACCTGTTCCGCGAGCAGTTCCACGACGCCGTGCGCAACCAACGGACGACGTAGCGGCTGCGCCGCTACGACAGACAGCAGAGCGGCCATGCCGCCACAACAGAAAGGCTACGCCGCTCGCCCACCTCTGTTGTCTGTTGTTTGTTGTCTGTTGTTTCCCGGTCTGTTTTGTTGTGTGTTGTGTTCCGTCGTCACGCCCCGTACTCCCCCTCCCCCCGCACGTCCCGCCCCGCCTCCACATCGTCGATGAACTCAAACACCGCCTGCTTCCAGAGCTGCGGCCGGTAGTCCGGCGTCGAGTGGGCGGCCCGCCGGACCGTCGCGAAACGCGAGGTGCGGATCAGGCCATGGTCGCGGCTCGCGCACGGGTAGAAGTCATCCCACTCGCCGCATGACACCAGCGTCGGCGCCACGATCAGCGGCGTCCGCGCCGTCAGGTCGGGCCGGTCGCGCACAGCGACGCACGCCGCGATGTAACCCTCGTCTGTCATCACTTCCAACTTCCGGCGGTTCTTCGCGTCCTGCCACTCGACGCTCATCTCGGCGAGCGCCGCGTACTGGTCGCGCTCGTGGCGGTAGCGCACTTCGCGCTCGACCAGTTCCTTCATGCCATGCTTCTCGACGATCGTGATCCAGCGGTCGCACGTCGCACGAAAACCTTCCTCGACCTGTACCGTCTCCGGATCGCCTCCGCCGTTTCCTGCCGTCGTGTCGCAGAGGAGCAGCGACTGCACGCGCTCCGGGTAGTCGCACGCGAACTGCGCGCTGATCATGCCGCCCATCGAGACGCCGCCGATGTGCGCGCGCTCGATATCGAGGTGATCGAGCAGGGCCGCCAGGTCCGCAGCGAACTGCGGCAGCGAGAACGTCGCCGGCGGCGGCACGCTCGTGCTGCCGTGGCCGCGCGCGTCGTACAGCACGAGCCGGACGCGTTCGCGGAATGCGTCGATGACCGGCGGCCATTGCGGCGTCGGCCCGGCGAAGCCATGCGACAGGACGAGCGTCGGGCCGCTGCCCTGCGCGTCGTACCAGAGGTCGATGCCGTTGATGCGTGCGGTGGGCAATCCGGGTCAGCCCTCGCGGCGGGCGGAACTCGCGGGGTGAGGGCCCTCGGTGCGGGGCGCCCACAAGGGATCGCCCGGCTTGCGGGCGGCGCCGGCCGCGTTGCGGCGTTGTGCGGCAGCGCGCGGGGGGAATGCACCGTTCAGCGCGGCTATGGTCAGCAGGATCCCGGATACGGCCATCGAAGCGAAGAACAACAACACCCACGCCGCGAACATGGCGCCGCCGATGCCGAGCGCGCCGGGCGCCGGCGACCAGAGCACGATCGCTCCGAAGACGAGCCAGAGCCCGGTAAACAGGAAGCCGTTGAGCGCCTGCCGATACGTGACGGACCGCATCATCGACAGGATCGTATCACATGCTGTTCGGGCATCTGTTCTAGTGTAAAGGCCGCGCACCCGACGCATCTCTGTGGGTGGCAATTTCATCCGCGATGTGATCCGCGAGTGCGCTGCATGGACGTACACCGACGCGCGCTGCGATGAAGCAGGCTTTGCCCCTGTTGGCTGATTGCACCGAGGCTCAGTCCACGCTCAGCCCCGGTGCCGGGAACTGACGGCAGAAGTCCGCAACTTCGCGTCCGACGCGGTCGAGTGCGTCTTCGTCCTTCACGTTGTCGATGACTTCGTCCATCCAGCGGGCAACCTGGCGCATCTCGTCTTCCTTCATGCCGCGCGTCGTCACGGAGGGCGTGCCGATGCGCAGGCCGCTCGGGCTGAACGGCTTGCGCGGGTCGAACGGGATCGTGTTGTAGTTGCCGACGATGTTCGCCCGGTCGAGTGCTTTCGCCGCCTTCTTGCCGATCACCTTCTTCCCCGTGAGATCGATCAGGATCAGGTGATTGTCCGTGCCGCCCGTGATCAGGTCGAAGCCGTGTTCGCGCAGTTCGGCCGCCATCGCCTTCGCGTTGGCGACGATCTGGGCGCCGTAGTCGCGGAACTCCTCCGTCGCCGCTTCCTTCAGCGCCACGCCGACGCCCGCGATCGTGTTTTCGTGCGGGCCGCCCTGCAATCCCGGGAACACCGCCTTGTCGATCGCCTCGGCGTGCTCGGCCTTGCACATGATCATGGCGCCGCGCGGCCCGCGCAGCGTCTTGTGCGTCGTCGTCATCACGACGTCGGCGACCGGGGCCGGATCGGGATGCACGCCCGCGATGATCAGCCCGCTGATGTGCGAGATATCGGCCAGGAAATACGCGTCGACCTCGCGTGCGATCTCCGCGAACCGCGCGAAGTCGTACTCTCGCGGATACGCCGTCGCGCCGGCGACGATGATTCGCGGCCGCTCCCTGCGCGCCAGTTCGCGCACGGCGTCGTAGTCGATGAGGTGCGTCTGCCGGTCGACTTCATAACGCACGGGCGTCCAGAACTTGCCCGTGGCGCTCACGTCCCAGCCGTGCGTCAGATGCCCGCCATGCGGCAGCGCCAGGCCCATGATCTTGTCGCCGGGCTGCAGCAGCGCCATGTACACAGCGAGGTTCGCCGGCGAGCCGGAGTACGGCTGCACGTTCGCATGCTCGACGCCGAACAGCGCCTTCGCGCGGTGCTGCACCAGCGTCTCGATTTCATCGATGTACCGCTGGCCTTCGTAATAACGCTTGCCGGGATAGCCCTCCGAGTACTTGTTCGCGAGCACGCTGCCCGTCGCTTCCATGACGGCGCGCGAGACGTAATTCTCGGACGGGATGAGGCGGACCGTGTCGACCTGGTATCGCTCTTCTTCCTTGATCAAGCGATACAGCTCAGGGTCCGTGCGCTCGACTTCAACGAGGTACTGGTCGCCCACTTCGGTGGTCACGTCGGCACTCCTTTGGATTGGATTCGCTTGCGGTGAGAAACGAAACGGCCACGTCGCGCTGGGCTGACGTGGCTCGCGAGCATGCGGAGCGGCCTCAGCCTCAGCGGCGTGACCGGCGTCCAGCTCCCAATTGCATCGACGTCAGGTTCATGGCTTCGGCAGCGTAGCGAAGCCTCGCTTCAGGTGTCAATCGATGTGTCGCTACGCCACTTGCCGGTCGCCGGGCGCGCGCGTGGGCTATCCTGCAACGTCGGCCGACATGCGTCCGGCCCACAGCCCGGAGCGGAGAGCGCAGATTGAACGAGCAGAGCGCCCCGCAGCTGACGTTCGAGGGCGTCGTCGCTTTTCCGGCGGACGACCCCGGCGAGGCCGCGCACTTCTTCGAGCACACGCTGGGGCTCGCGGTCACCGCCGAAGACGGCCCGCTGCGCTTCTACACCCTCGGCGAGGGCCTGGCGCTGGCCATCGATGGCTCCGGCCAGTCGGGCAACGACCCGTACCTTCTCTTCAGCGCCGCGGACCTCGCGGCGGCGGCCGAGCACTTCCTTCAGAGGGGGTGCCAGGTGCGTGAGCTTTCGTGGGCGCCCGGCGCGGGTTTCCTGGCGCGTTCGCCGGAGGGCCGCACCGTCTGCGTCGTGGATGTCGTCGCGCTGCAGGAGGCACCGTAGGCCACGCCGCCTTTACGTAATCCCCAATGTTCGTTGCAAATGTTAAAAGGTCGCTGCTATACTCGGCCCACTTTCTATGCTGGCCGGTTGGCCAGTGGGTGGCGGAGGTGGCGTCGGATGGACTTCTCCGGGTTTCCGAAATGCCAGAAGTGCAAGCAGGGCGACCTCGTCCCGCTTTCTGACTTTGGCAGCCAGGGCGCGGCGATCCAGTACAAGGCCTGGGCGTGCACCAATCCCGAATGCGGCTTCAACATCAAGATCCGCAACGGTGACCTCTATATCGATGAGCCGATCGCCAGCGGAGCGATGCACTCGCCGCGCCTGCGTTAGCGCCTTCACCTGGCCGCCGTTGTCATGACGCGCAATCGCAAGCTTTGTCGCCTCCGCGCGTGCCGCGTATCATGTCGCGACCTCGACCAACATAACGAGCCGGCGCCGCGCGCGACGCGAGCATGGAGGACTGCCATGCCTGACACACTTACGGATCATCTCGAACGAGAGCTGACCGGCTATGCGACCTGCTCTCGCGCGCTCGGCGCGCGCGCAGCGTCGAAGCCGTTCCCGCTTGCGGGCGATAAGCCCCAGTACGCGCGTGACCTCGTTGTCGACGTGCGGCACATCACGCTTGAGATCGCGATCGACCCGAAGGCGAAGCACATCGCCGGTACGGCGACGCATTACCTGCGGGCGATCAACGACGGCGTGCGCAGCATCGCGTTCGACGCCGCGGAGATGCAGATCACGCGCGTGACCGCTGGCGGCAAGCCCGTAAAGTTCGACTACAGCGACCCTGTGCTCCGTATCGACTTGCCGCGCGCGCTCAAGGCCGGCGCCGAGACGGAAATCGCCATCGCCTACTCGGCGTATCCGCGCCGCGGGCTCTACTTCACGGAGCCCGACAAGGACTACCCGAAGAAGCCGCTGCAAGCGTGGACCCAGGGCCAGGACGAAGACTCGCGCCACTGGTATCCCTGCATCGACTACCCGAACCACCAGCAGACCTCCGAAGTCATCGTCACTGTGCCCGGCTCGATGATCAGCATCGGCAACGGCGCGCTGAAGTCGCTGAAGCAGAACAAACGCGCGGGCACGAAGACCTACCACTGGCAGCAGGACACGCCGCACGTCACGTACCTGCTCAGCCAGATCGTGGGCGAGTTCGCGGAGATCCACCATCGCGCGGACGGCACGCCGCTCGAATACTTCGGTCCGACAGGTCGCGGCGTCGACCTGGAGCGCACGCTCGCCAACACGCCGGCCATGATCCGCTTCTTCAACGAAGCGACCGGCGTCAAGTATCCGTATGCCCGTTACGCGCAGACGTTCGTCGCGGACTTCATCTTCGGCGGCATGGAGAACGTCAGCGCGACGACCCTCACCGATACGTCGCTGCTCGACAAGCGCGCATCCCTCGATGCCGACGCCGACGGCCTGCTTGCGCACGAACTGGCGCACCAGTGGTTCGGCGATCTGCTCACCTGTCGCGACTGGTCGCACGGCTGGCTCAACGAAGGCTTTGCGACGTATTTCGAGGCGCTGTTCACCGAGCGCCACAAGGGTATCGACGAGTTCCGGTACGAGCTGTACCAGAACGCGCAGATCTACATGGGCGAGGACTCCGGCCGCTACCGGCGTCCGATCGTCCACAACGTGTACCGCGAGCCGATCGATCTCTTCGACCGTCACCTGTACGAAAAGGGCTCGCTCGTCCTGCACATGATCCGCACCGCCCTCGGCGACGACCTCTGGTGGAAGTCGATCCGCGCCTACGTCGCGAAGCACCGCAGCACGAACGTCACCACGCCCGACCTGCAACGCGCCATCTGGAGCACGACGGGACGCAACATCGACTGGCTCTTCGATGAGTTTGTCTATCGCGGCGGCCATCCGGCATTCCGCTTGACCTTCGACTGGGACGAAGACGCAAAGCAGGCGAAGCTCAACGTGCAGCAGACGCAGGATGAGAAGGACTCATCGGTGTTCCGCGTGCCCGTCGAGATCGCGTTCACCGTCGATGGCAAGAAGCAGTCGTTCCGCGTCGACATCAACGAGAAGGTGCACAACTTCTACTTCTCGCTGCCCGCAAAGCCGCAGCTCGTGCGCTTCGATCCGGGCAACAACATCCTCAAGACCGTCGAGTTCAAACGGCCGAAGGAGATGCTGCTCTTCCAGCTCAAGCAAGACGAAGACGCCGTCGGCCGCATCGACGCGGCGAAGGAGCTTTCGAAGCTCGGCTCGAAGGAAGCCGCCGACGCGCTCAAAGACGCCGTGCTGAAGGATGCGTTCTGGGGCGTGCAGGCCGAGGCGGCGCGCGCGCTCGGCGCCATGAAGAGCGCAATCGCGCTCGATGCGCTGCTGGCAACGACGAAAGTGCGCCACCCAAAGGCGCGCCGCGGTGTCTACGCGGCACTCGGACAGTTCCGCGACGACCGCGCGGCCGATGCGCTCATCGCGCTGCTGCGCAAGGGCGACGCCAGCTACTACGTCGAAGGCGCCGCCGCGCATTCACTCGGCACCACGCGTTCCGCGAAGGCGTTCGACGTCCTCGCGAAGGTCGCGATGCGCAAGGAGTCGCAGAACGACGTCATCCGCGCGTCGGCGCTGCTCGGCTTCGCCGACCTGAAGGACGAACGGGCGCTGCCGATCGCGCTCGACTGGACCAGGCGCGGCCGCTCGAACCCCGTGCGTGGCGTCGCGACGTCTGTGCTCGGCAAGCTCGGGCAACTCAGCGACCGCGCGAAGGATCAGGCCTTCGACCGGCTCATCGAGCTATTGCCTGATGAATGGCTGCGCGTGCGGCTCAATGCGATCACGGCGCTCGCCGAATTGAAGGACACCAAGGCGCTCGGCGAATTGAGCCGCACCATCGACCGCGAGCTCGATGGCCGCGTGATCCGCACCGCCCGCGAAGCGATGCAGCGCATCCGCGAAGGCGCCGACAAGGGCGAAGAAGTCCGCAAGCTGCGCGAGGATCTCGACAAGATGATGGAAGAGAACCGCTCGCTGAAGGACCGTATCGACAAGATCGAAGCGCGCAACGGCGCCTCGCCGAAGAAGCGCGCGGCGGCATCATCGAAGCGCGCCGCCGCATCATCGAACGGCGCCAAGCCAAAGCGCCCCGCCCCGAAAGCGACGAAACGCGCCCCCAAGCGAGTCGCCGCCGCCCGCTCGCGCCGGTAGGAGACAGCCATCACCACAGAGGCACAGAGGTTTTAATACGAGCGCGGGCTTCAGCCCGCGTTCTTCCACGTAGAACTTACAACTGAAAACTTACAACTGAAAAACACAACTACCGGCTCTCCGCAAACGCCTCCCGCGCCGCCGCGATCGTCTGCTCAATATCCGCCTGCTGATGCGCGAGCGATACGAACATCGCCTCGAACTGCGCCGGCGGCAGATAGACGCCGCGATCGAGCATCGCGCGGAAGAACCGCCCGTAGCGCTCCGTGTCCGAGCGCTTCGCCGACGCATAGTCACGCGGCGCTTCGTCCGAAAAGAACACCGTCAGCATCGACCCCAACTGCGCGATCGAGACGACGCACTCCGCCGCGCGCGCCGCTTCGCGCAACCCGTCAGCGAGCTTCGCGCCAACCTGATCGAGCGCGCGATACACGCCGTCGTTCTGCAACACGCGCAGCGTCACGATGCCGGCCGCCATCGCGAGCGGATTCCCGGACAGCGTGCCCGCCTGGTAGACCGGCCCCACCGGCGCCACCATCGCCATGATCTCGCGCCGCGCGCCGTACGCACCGACCGGCAGCCCGCCGCCGATGATCTTGCCCAGGCACGTCATGTCCGGCAGCACGCCGAAGAACGTCTGCGCGCCGCCCGGCGACACGCGAAAGCCGCTGATCACTTCGTCGAAGATCAACAGCGCGCCGGCGCGTTCCGTGATCTCGCGCAGGAACTGCAGGTAGCCGTACTCCGCGGGCACCAGCCCCATGTTCGCAGGCACCGGCTCGCAGATCAGCGCCGCGATCTCGCCTGAATGCCGCTCGAAAAGCTGTTCGATGGCCTCGCGGTCGTTCCACGGCGCCAGCAGCGTCTCCGACGTGAACGACGCGGGCACGCCCGCCGAGTCCGGCAGCCCGAGCGTCGCGACGCCCGACCCCGCCTTCGCGAGCAGCCCGTCGCTGTGGCCGTGGTAGCAGCCCTCGAACTTCACGATCTTGTCGCGGCCCGTGAACGCCCGCGCCACCCGTAGCGCCGACATCGTCGCCTCGGTGCCGGAGTTGACGAACCGCACCTGCTCGATCGAAGGCACCATCTGCGTGACGAGCCGCGCCAGCTCCACCTCGAGCTCCGTCGTCGCGCCGAAGCTCGTCCCGCGTTCCGCCGCTTTCTGCACGATCTGCACGACGGACGGGTACGCGTGCCCCAGGATCAGCGGCCCCCACGACCCCACGTAGTCGACGTACTCGTTCCCGTCGACGTCGGTGATGCGGCTGCCCTTCCCGAACGCCATCACTACCGGCTCCCCGCCGACAGCCTTAAACGCCCGTACAGGCGAGTCCACCCCGCCAGGCAGCAGTTCTTGCGCCGCTTCGTTGATTTTTCGCGAGCGCTCGTGGTTCATCGGCGTCATGCGTGAAGTGTAGGTGCGGTGATCGGTGCGAGCGAGACCCGTCGGCAGCTCACAGATTCAGCGAGTCCCGCAATTCGAGAAGAAACTCAGACGGGCCATCAAAGCGAGTATTCCCCCAGCGGTCGGTTGTGAACCCTGAGTAGAACATGTGAACCTCGTGCATTGCGCGCGTAAAGCCAACATAGAACAGTCTGCGCTGCTCACGGCGAACAGCCGGTGTCCGCGCTGACCAACGCGGGATGAGCCCCTGATCCATCCCAACCATGATCACTGCATCGAACTCCAACCCCTTGCAACTGTGCATGGTAATAAGTCTTAGTTGCGACGGATCGCCCGACTGTGACGCAAACTGCTGAACGGTTGAACCCGCTAGCGCTCCGGCAGGTGAGTAACTCCCTATGAGACGTTCCCATACCTCGAATTCGTCGGGCCGTACTCCATCCTTATCGAGATGTGCCTCAAGCGCGACTCTCCAAAGGGCGTTGAGCCAGTCGAGGGCTGGTAGATCAGCTGAACGATGATTCCAGAGAAATTGGGTCAGGTTGGCCTTAGTGTCTGCCGCAATATCCGCTTCGTCGTCTACTCCTGTGAGTTGCCCCCAAAGCTCAAGGATGTCCCGAATCCGTTGGTTCCCGGTCCTCCATTCACCGCTACACCAGCGTGCGCAATCTTCTACCCACCGGGTCAAGGGCGTCTTGGGATAAGGGGCATTTCCATCGATGCGAACGTACCTGACATTATGCTCTCGCGCGACGTCTGCAATCACATCACCGACGTTCTTGTCAACATAGAGCACACCAATATCGCCAACCTGTCGGCCTTCGTGTCGACTCAAGATCTCGGGAATCGCGGCGATGGCACGCTGAGCTTGTTCGGCCAGCCCACCGTCTTCGCAGAATACGAAGTCGATGACTGCATCTTCCTCGTCAGCTGCAATGTAGCCGCGATCCTCTTGTAGGATGATCTCGGCGGCATCGATTATTCTTTGACGAGATCTGTAATTGATGCGAAGGGCAATTGTCTCAAAGTCCGTCCGCTCCGCGAGTTCGCGAAGCAGGGTAGGTTGTGCACCAGAGAACGCGTAAATGGATTGATCCGGGTCTCCGACCGCAATGACCCTCACACCTACGCTTTCGGAAAGGATACGCACCAAGTGGTGAAGCTGCACTCCCAGATCTTGATACTCATCGACGAGCAGGACGGGAAACTTCGCAGCGACCGCTTGGGCAACCCACTCCATACTAAGAAGCCGCAGGCCGGCAATTGTCATGTCATCGAAATCGATGAACCCTGCCTTGTGGAGTAAGTCGGTGTAGTGGAGTGCTATGTCCGCTATCGGTTCCTTAACATCCTTCGACCAGTTGCGTCACGTCTCCAATTCATGCGGCGGTAGAGCTCGAAGGCCTCTCGAATCTCGTATACCGGCGTATTCTTTCCGAGAACTCTGTCCGTCGCTTCCTCAAGGCAAGAGTCTCGCTGGGACTTCGTCGCTACCCGAAATGGATTGGGAAGGTCTGGAGCGCCGATGGATGCGTAAGGGCGCACTATGTGCGAAAGGCAGAACCCGTGAACAGTGCCGACGAAAACCCTGCGGGACGGGTGAACGCCCAGTTGCGACGATCGCCTGGTAAGCTCGCGCGCGCATTCGCTGTTGTAAGTGATGCAGGCAACGCCCTGAGGAGGGGCGACATCCTCGTCGAGTACGCGCGCGAGCTTAATAGTCAACGCCTTGGTTTTACCTGTCCCAGGCCCTGCTAGAACTACGCAGTTCCGTGAAGACTCGTAAAGTTGCCATTGACCAGGGTTGGCTCGAAGATCCTCAGCGGCGGCAAGATACAACCGGTTATCACTGAGGTAGTTGTTGGGTGACATGCTCTATAGCCTCTTTGATGTAAACCGGACAAATCGCGGCGTTCAGCTTTGAAGCGAGGCGTTGCGCAACACGACCCTTCCCAGCGCGCTCGATGGCCGACATGACAGAATCGAGCGGAACCGACTCGACAGTGCTCGCCCATTGTTTGAACCGCTGCCGTGATGCCGCGGTCTCCGCGAGTTCCTCCAGCGCTTGGCAAATCGGCCCTGCGGCTCCAGCCGTCCACAGCTCCCGTTCGAGGGTCGAACCGTTCACGAAGACTCCCTTCGATCGGCCCTCCTCAAGCAGCCGGTGATCCCCCTCTGCCTCATCGACGTTCCTTCCCAGCACGGTCAGAAGGGCGCGGATCCTTGTCACCGCGCCCGCCGGTTCGTCCTCGCGTGGATCAAGATCCGTAATTACCGAAAAGGGGATGTCTAACCCCGCCTGCGACAACAGTTTGACGTACGCAGCGAAATGGGTTCCCTCAACGGAACACACTGTGATCCCGAGCTTGTCGAAGTCCGTCCCAAGGAGCTTGGCGAAGGCTGGAACCAAGAACGCCTCTGCCATCCCTTCAACCAAAATCACTCCGCGGGCAAACACAAGTTCGCTCCGGGTAACGTTCAGATAGCGCTCGAGATCACTAACCTCATCGGCATCGAATTCGAGCGTCGCCGATGAGAGTGCAACCGTTTCGACAGGCTCCCCGATCCTCTTCAGGAGCACGATCGATCGAACGGGAGAGACGCTCACGACGTGCGGTGAATGAGTCGTGAGGAAGATCAATTGATCGTGCTCTGGTGGCTGGTCTTGCTCAACTCGAGTTCTTAGGAAATCGCTGTATACAAGCCTTTGCAAGTGAGGGTGGAGGTGTGCTTCAGGCTCTTCGATAGCAAGGAAGACGAAGTTGCGCCTCTGCTGTTCAACCGTTAGTCGTAGTTCTAACGTCTTCAGCGCAAGGTACAGGAGGTTCGCAGACCCCAAGCTAGCGTCGGAAATCGAGCGCACGCCATTATCGAAGAACAGACGAAGTGATCGAACCAGTTTGTCTGCGTCCGCCTCAGTGGCGCTAAGTAGAAACTCAAGGCCGTGCCCAGCCCCGACCATCTCCATCAGACGCTCGTTGATTTCTCGAGCGACGCCCGCAACTTCAGGGATCGCGGCAAGTTGACGGCTTCCCGCTGTAATCGCGCCACTGATGCGCAGGAGCTCGTCCGGCTCGATCGTTGACGCGGCCTGTTCCATCAGAGGACGCAACGGAGATGCCCTCCAGCGTTGGAGATCGCTCTCCGCGTCTCGTAGCGCCGGAAGAACGTCGACAGCTAATCGTCGGCGCGTTTCTAGCGGTATGACGTTGTCGGGCCTATCCCCACCGAAGATGGCCCACTTCAGCTCCACATCACTTCTGATCGCTTCGCCGGTGTCTTGTGACGCGGTGTAACGGTAAGTGAACCGGGACGTGAAAGGCTCCGTTTCAACCACCGAATCCGCGAGAAGGGATAAGAGACTCGGCCTCGTCTCGAAGTCACGAAAGTCTAGAGCCACTTCGATTGCGTGGTCTCGAGCGAGCGGCCGCGGAAGACCGTCCCAAAAGTCATCTAGCCTTAGGTAACGAGCCGAGTCAGGAAGACTAGGGTCGAGCACCAGCCGTATGGCATGGATTAGGTTCGACTTACCGACCTTATTCTCCCCAACGAACACGCTGTCGCCGCCGAGGGCGACGTCTAGCATTCGAAAGTTCCTAAAATTCCTAATCTGTAGGCGCGAAACAAACACGAATCCCTCTTCCGCATGATTCTATACGAATCACATCAGGAAGGGCTGGGTTCATGTTCAACCGGCTCCGCCGTCATCTCCTCCCCCACCTCCGCCGGCTCCCGCACTGTCAGCCACACCAACCCCGCCACCAGCACCAGCATCATGCCGATGATCGGGAACGGCGCGTGGATGCCGAGCTGACGCGCCGTGATGCCGCCGAGCAGCGGCGCGATCGCGAAACTCAACGCCTGCGCGCTGCCGACGAGCCCGAACGCCGAGCCGTGCTTGCCCGCCGGCGCGCTGGCGCCGATCAGCGCGTTCACCGTCGGCACCATGGCGCCGCTGAACACGCCGACGAGCGCCATCAGCACCATCAGCGGCAGCAGGCTCTCCGCGATCGCCACGGGAATGTACGCCAGCCCCGCGCACAGCGTCGCCAGTACCAGCACGTTGCGATAGCCCGCGCGCGACGTCAGCCGCGATGCGAAGAGCGCGGCGACGGCGCTCGTGACCGCGAGCGCTGCGAACACGAGCCCCGCCTGCGCCGCGGCCGAGTCTTCGTTCGTGAAGCTGCCGACGACCAGCGGAATGATCGGCCGCACGAACACCGATGCGGTGCTCACCAGGAACATCACGCTGATCAGCAGCAACATCGCCGGCGTGCGCATGACGCTGCGCAGGTTCTCGACGTAGCCCGGCCGCTCGACATTCGGGTCCGGGCGCTTGAAGTCTTCCTTCACGAAGAAGAACACCAGCGCGAACGAGACGATGTACATCAGCCCGCCGACGGCGAACGTCAACCGGAAGCCGAACTGGTCGGCCATCGCGCCCCCGATCACCGGCCCCACCGTCTGCGATGTGAAGATGCCCATCTGCAGCAGCCCCAGCGCGTACGCCATGCGTCGCGCCGGCGTCCCCGCCGCGACGAGCGCCGTCGCCGCCGGGATCGTGCCGACGAACGCACCCTGCAGCGCACGCAGCGCCACGAGCTGCCACACGTTCTGCACCAACGCCTGCAACGTCACCGTCACCATCGCCCCAGCGTGCGCGCGCAGCAGCATCATCTTGCGTCCGAAGCGGTCGCTGAGCGATCCCCACAGCGGCGACGACACGAACAGCATCACCCCGGTCGCCGTGTTGGCAATACCCGCCCAGAGCGCCGCATCGCCGTCGTCTTCGATGCCGATCTCCATGATGAAGAACGGGATGAACGGAAACACCAGATTGGCACCGGCGAGCGCGAGAAACTGCGCGGCCCAGACCGCGTACAGATTGCGCTCCCACGGCTCGAGCTTCACGGCGTCCCTTCACGGTGCGATGTCGGTGGAAAACGTGAGTATAGAAGCGACAACCGCGAAGCGGGAGACGAGATTGGAAGCTGGAGGCCAGACGCTAGAGGCTGCGCACGTCGCCCCCGCCGACTGACAACTGACGACTGCGGCGCGGAGCCGACGCCGCAAACAAAACGCCCGGCCATCGGCCGGGCGTCTCCACGTCGTATGCAGTTGTCCGCGCCTAGGCGGCGATCGAGCGCTCCGCCTTCTTCTGCGCCGGCTCCCCGAACACGCGCGCCCGGATGCGGCTCACGGCCTCGGCGGTCGGCGCCTCCTTCGAGCGGGCGCGGGCCGGTGCCAGCGTGCGGCTGAGCCATCGCGCGGTCGAGGCCGCTTCGATGCTGTGGACGGTGGCGGGCTTCTCGTCAGTCATAGCTTCAACCTTCATCAATCTCAGAATCGGCGGGAAACCGGAGATCTTTGACCGTGCCTGCACCCCATCAGCTTCAGATTCAGATTCAACCCTGGGCGCAGACCGCCAAATACCTAACGCTCCGGAAGCCCGGGTGTTACAGATCCTGGCCCGAATCGGAGGCGGATTGGGCGATGCAGCGAATCTGAGATGCGGGGGGCTGTCTCAAGGCTGGAACGAGGCATCAGGCCACGTCATTGTGACTCAGGCGGGGCGCTGGCGAAGATAAGGAGGGGTGACGTAGCTTCAATCCGAAGCTGCACGCGCGTGTCGAATAGCGGCTAGCCTCCTCTGGCGAACACAACGTCTACCTCTCCGTCGAGTCCGTCGCGGGGAGGTAACCATCGCTCCAGCATGTACCCGATTGCAAATTGGGCCGGGAAGCAGTCGGCAGAGAACAGATAGATTTCCTCGCCGGATGCATACACCTCGCGAGTGATCAGGTACCCAAAAGTCATCGTGGGCGAACCTGCTATGGCTATAGCCCGCTCGATGAATGCTCCGCGATGTTCCTGTGGGCGATGGCTGATGTGTCGGAGGCAGGAATCCCAGTAGTAGCGGACGGCGGCATTGAAGCGCGCTACGTCCTCGTTTACGTCATCCGTGTTTATCCGATAGGCCACCCTGGTTGCGCGCCTTCCTTCGGTACTGCGGGTGCGCCGCTAATGCCCGCCCTAGGGCGCGCTCAACCTCGGGGTCCTTCGCGATGTCCTGGTGAAGCTGGCGGCGTTCGCGCTCTGTGAGTTTGCGCGAGCGCATCTTAAGCAAAAGAGCATCTTTGACGTCAATGAGTATTTGCAAAACGCCCGCCCTCCGAGTTATCGGAGCAGACTTTTGACTGGGTACTGGATCAGGCATCGAATCCACGGCTGCATTCTCGACTTCGATGACTGGCAGCGGTCTCATGGCAGAGTCCCTTCTTTGGGCGCACAAACCCCTAAAGTCAGCCGATCAGCGGCTGGCAACGGTGCGACAACCTCAGAGACAAGTTTGCTGGCAAGGGCGGTCAGAATAGGACATTCCTACCTCATGATCCAGCCGATCTGGCGAGTATGATCGCACCCCTTTGCGCTGTCAAGATGCAATGCGAGGACTCTCCGGTACTGTTTCTACCACATTTCACGAGTCCGCAACGCGTTGCACTTCGTTGCCAAACTGTTGCCACGACCCCCGGTTTACACCCGGTTAACACTTCCTTCGCAAAGTGTTGACAGTGGTTCCGGTAGCCTTGCTTCGTAGGGCGGACCGCCTGTGCGTCTGAAGAAGGCGTAGGGTGTGACTATCTTGAGGCAGGGAGTGAAGCAGGCGGTCCGCCCGATTTCTCCTCCCAGAATCCCCCCGGATCTCTACCCCGCTATAATGCCCCCGGCAACAATCGATAGAAGGTTGACACATGCCGGGAACCATCCTCGTCGTCGACGATGAGAAGAACATCGTCCAGCTAGCTCGGTTGTATCTGAACAACGAGGGCTTTCGCGTCGAGACGGCCCACGATGGCAAGCAGGCGCTAGAAAAAGCCCGCTCGCTCAAACCCGACCTCATCGTCCTCGACCTCATGATGCCGGAGATGGACGGCCTCACCGTCTGCAAGGAACTCCGCAAGACCAGCAACGTTCCCGTCATCATCCTTACCGCCCGCGGCGACGACGTCGACCGCATCGTGGGGCTGGAGGTCGGCGCCGATGATTACATGGCGAAGCCCTTCAACCCCCGCGAACTGGTCGCCCGGGTGAAGGCCGTGCTGCGGCGCTCCCAGGGCGACCGCGATACACCGGAGGTCATCGAGGTGGAGGGCTTGCGGATCGACGCGGCGAGCCGCGAGGTGACGCTCGACGGACGCTCGCTCCAGCTTCGCGCGAAAGAGTTCGAACTGCTGTCGGCCTTCGCGCAGCACAAGGGCACCGTGCTCGACCGTGAGCGCCTCCTGCGCATGGTGTGGGGCACGGACTATTACGGCGACTCACGGACCATCGATGTCCACGTCGCCTGGCTTCGCGACAAGCTTGGCGAGTCCTCGGTCAAGATCCAGACCGTGTGGGGAGTCGGCTACAAGCTCGTGGTGGAAGAAGATGCTGGGAAGCCTCAGAGCTAGGCTCGTCGTCTCGTTCGCCGCCGTCGTCGGCCTGGCTGTATTCCTGTCGGGCGCCGGCGCCCTCTTCCTGCTGCGCGACGAACAGGAAGCGGCCGCGCATGAGCGCTACGGCCGTCACGCTGAGCCGATCAACGAACGCATCGCGTCCATGCTGGCGCTCGGCATGAGCCTCGCCGAGGTCGAGGAGTACGCCGATGCACGCGCTGGCGAACTCGACGTCCGGCTCCTCCTCATCGATGAAGAACTCAACGTCGTCCACGACACGCTCGACAAGCTCCAGGGCACGTACATCCTGACCTTCGAGAATCGCCGCATCCCGCTCACCGAGGAGAACGGCGCTCGCTACCGCGCCGGCGGCTACAGCGGCGAAGATACGCAGCTCACGTTGTTCGCACCGCCGCCCGACACCAACACCGTGCAGGGAGACTTCGAGCCGCGCCAGTACATCGCCTACGTCGCGATCCCGTCCGATGAGCTCGCATCGGCGTGGCTGGACCTGGCGCCACGGCTCGTGCTCGCAGGCGCCATCGCGCTCTTCGTGTCGTTCGGCGTCGCGTTCGTCATCTCGCGCTCGATCTCGGGGCCGCTGCGGCGCATCACGCAGGCGTCGCAGCAGATGGCGCGCGGCGAGTACGACGTGCACATCCCGATCCGCGGCGAGGACGAAGTCGGCCGTCTTTCGGAAGCCTTCAACCACATGGCGCAGGAAGTCAGCCGATCGCAACGGATGATGAAGGACCTGCTCGCCAACGTCTCGCACGAACTGAAGACGCCACTCACGTCGATCCAGGGCTTCTCTCAGGCGATCCTGGATGGCGCTGCCACCGACGAAGAAGCGTCGAAGGAGTCGGCGCGCATCATCAACGAAGAAGCCAACCGCATGCGCGCCCTGGTCGAAGACCTGCTCCTTCTTTCGCAGATCGAGTCCGGCCAGGTGATGATGCAGCACACACACGTCGATCTTGGCGCCCTCCTCGAGCAGACCATGGAGCGCTTTCAGTTCGCGATCCGTGACGCCGATATCCGCACCGGCGTCAGCATTCCCCACCTGCCGATGGTCCATGGCGATGCCCGGCGCCTGGAGCAGGTCTTCTCCAATCTCATGGAAAACGCCGTCCGCCACACGCCAGCGCGCGGTGATATCGCGTTGAGCGCCAACGTCGAGCGGGACGGCGGCGTCAGCGTCCGCGTGCACAACAGCGGCTCGCACATCCCCGCGGAAGACTTGCCGCGCGTGTTCGAGCGCTTCTTCCAGGTCGACCGCGCCCGCGTGCGCAAGGGCGGGAGCAGCGGCCTCGGGCTCTCGATCGTCGCGGAGATCGTCGAGGCGCATGGCGGCACCGTACGCGCCGTCAGCGATGCAGAAAGCGGCACGGACTTCATCGTCACGCTGCCGCCGGCGACCGGCGACCCGCCTCGCAACGGGCGTGCCCCGCAGAGCGGGCAGAAACCGCGGCGCGCCGAGCGCAAGCGAGAAGCGCCCGCGTAACGTCTATACGCGCGCGACCGGCGCCTGTACTCTTTGGCCATGCATGCGGTGATCCTCGCCGGTGGCTCCGGTACGCGGCTGCGCCCCCTCACCTACTCGCTTCGCAAGGAGTTGATGCCCGTGCTCGGCAGGCCGCTGCTCGAGTATCGCATCGAGAACCTGCGCGACCACGGTGTCACCGACATCGTCCTCGCCTGCTCCGCGAAGGTGCGCGAGTTGCAGGCGCACTTCGGCGATGGCGCGAGCTTCGGCGTGCGACTCCAGTACAGCTACGAGGAGCAGCCACTCGGCTCCGGACGCGCGGTCAAAGAAGCAGCCCGCATGGCAGGCGCCGAGGGCACGCTCGTCGTGTGCAACGGCGACATCCTCACGAACATCGACCTGACAGCGATGCTGCAGGCGCACTGGAAGACGCGCGCGACGCTCAGCATGTCGCTGGCGCGCGTCGAAGATCCCTGGCACTTCGGCGTCGTCGCCATCGACGACGACTGGCGGATTTCGCACTTCGTCGAAAAGCCGCCGCAGGGGCAGCAGCCCAGCGACCTCATCAACGCGGGCACCTGGCTCTGGGAGCCTGAGATCCTCGACCGCATCCCCGACGACGACTCGGCGATCGTCGACCAGTTTTCGGAGCGCGTGCTGTTCCCGGGGATCATCGCCGATGGCATGCGCGCGCAGGGGTTCGAGGAGGACCTGTGGGTCGACGTCGGCGCGCCCGACCGCTACCTGCGCGCGAACGCGCTGCTCCTTGAGCGCGCCGCGGCCGCGCGCGGCACGCACGTGATGCTGGATGACGGGGCGAGCGTCGCGCCGGACGCCACGATCAACGGCATGGTGTACGTCGGCGCCGGTGCATCAATCAAACCGGGCGCGCGGATCGCGGGGCCCAGCGTCATCGGCGAGCGGACGGAGATCGGCGCTGGTGCGCTGGTCGAGGCGAGCGTGCTGTGGGACGACGTCGCGGTGGGCGTCGATGCGCAGGTGCGCGGGAGCATCATCGGCGCCCGTGTGAACATCGGCGCGGCTGCGCATCTCCGCGACGCTGTGCTCGCCGACCGTGCGAGCGTGCCGGACGGCATGCATCTCCCGACGGGCGCAAAGCTAGGCCCGGATGAGGTGGCGACCTGATCACGCAAAAGGATCGGATGACGCATCCGCACTCGCGAGCACTTGCTCTGCGCGTGAGCGTACTCGCAATCGCTGCGCTGCTCACATTCCTCGCCGCGTGCGGCGGCGACGACGGCGAGCGCGATGTCGATATGCCCGACACCCCCGCCGGCGAGTCGACGCCGGCGGTAGACACGGTGCCACCCGGCACCGTCGCGCTCTTCGACATGGACGCGCTCACCGCCGAAGGACTCGACCTCGGACGCGCGATCATCCGCGCCGAATGGGTCGACGACGGCGAGACCATCGTCGCCTTCGACGCGAACACGCAGACGTGGGTAGCTCTCGGCATCGACGGTGCGCTCGTACGAGAGATCGCGCCGCAGGTGACGTCGTCGGGCGAAGGCAGCCCCGTCACCGTGCTTGGTGCTGTCGGCGACGGGCGCCGCGTCGCCATGGCCGACCTCCGAACGGGAAGCTTCGAGCTGATCGACGTAGCGTCCGGTGATTCAGAAGTACTCTTTAGTGGCGCTCGCGCGTTCGGATACTTCTCATCGCGCGGCGAGTACCTGGCGGGAGGCACAACGCCTGTCGATTCGACCGGCATGCTGGATCGCGAAGCATCGGTGTTCGGTGTCTTCGCGGCCGACGGCGACTGCGGCGACGCCACATCCTACGCCTGCATCGAGTGGGAGTGGCCGAGCGAGGAGAACATAGCGCGATTTCCGGCGAACAACCCCTGGTCCGCCGACGGCGCGCATCTCTTACTCGCGCGCCAGGCGATCTGCCCGCCCGACGAACCGGGCGCGCCGCCGGAGCCGTGCTCGCCCGATCCCACGTTCGAGGTGTACTCGTGGCCGCAGCGAGAACTCGTGCTCGCCGTTCCGTCCAGCAGCGGCAACGGCGCTCGGTGGGCCGGTACCGGCGCCCTCTTCATCGACGGCTCGTTCGATGAGTCGATCGGCGCCGCGAGATATCTCATGACGCTCGACGGTGAAAAGCGCGCCCTGCCCGAGATTCTGCACGGCTTTAGCGTCTCCTTCTCGCCAGACGGCCGCCACGCGATCGCCAGCGCCATCCCCGGCGAAGACTGCTCGCTCATCGAAGTAGCGACGGGCGACGTGCTCGCATCCGTCGCGGCGGGCGCCGGCGACACGAACGACACGGGCATCTGCCAGCACGTGAGCTGGTCGCCGGACGGACGCTGGGCGATCGCCAGCGGCGTCAACACGCCGTGATCTCTGACCTCAGACCTCGTACCTCCGACGTCTGACCGCGAACCCCCACCCTGCTACCCTTACACGCCATGACCACCACCATCACCGACGACACGTTGCCGCGCGCGCGGGCGTCCGTGCAGGCGCTGATTGCCGACGCCATCGCGTTGCGGCGCGACCTACACCAGCACGCCGAGCTTTCGACGCAGGAGCACCGCACGCAAGCCGTTATTCTCGAACGCCTCACGTCGATCGGCGCCGATGACGTGCGCGATGTCGCCGACACGGGCGCAACCGCGATCGTGCGCGGCGCCCTGCCGGGGCCGAACCTGCTCTGGCGCGCCGACATCGACGCGCTGCCGCTCCTGGAGTCGACAGGACTGCCGTTCGCCTCGACGAATGGCGCCACGCACGCCTGCGGCCACGACGGCCACACTGCGATCGCGCTGACGCTCGCCGCGGTGCTGCAGGCGTCGCGCGATCGCCTCGCGGGCAGCGTGCGCTTCGCGTTCCAGCCGGCCGAAGAGCACGTCGGCGGCGCAAAACGCATGGTCGATGCCGGCGTCATGGACGACCCGAAAGTCGACCGCACGTTCGGGCTGCACATCTGGTCGAGCAGCCCGCTCGGGCACGTGCTCGTCACGCCGGGGCCGATCTTCGCGGCCGCGACGCACTTTCGCATCATCGTGCGGGGGCGGGGCGGCCACGCCGCGGCGCCGCAGGAGACGATCGACCCGATCCTCGTGGCCTCGCACGTCGTGGTCGCGCTGCAAAGCGTCGTCAGCAGGTCCGTCGATCCCGCCGCGACCGCCGTCGTTACGGTCGGGCGGTTCGAGGCCGGCGTCCGCGGCAACATCATCCCGAACGAAGTGATGATGTCGGGCACGGTGCGTACGTACGAGAAGCCGGTGCTCGACCGCATCCTCCAGCGCATGGATGAGATCGTCCGCGGCGTCACCTCGGCGTGGGGCGCGGAATACCAATTCGACCATTCGACGCTGCCCGCATGCACAAATGATCCCGATACGGCGGCCATGGTCGCCGGCGTCGCGGCGCGGTTCCTGGCGCCGGAGCACGTGGGCGAAACGCGCGTCACCGGCGCCGACGACATGTCGTATTTCCTCGACCGCGCGCCCGGCGTGTACTTCCTGCTCGGCGCCTCGCCGCGGCATGTCAAGCGCGTCGAGGCGCATCATCACCCCGGCTTCGACTTCGACGAGGCATGCATGCCCATCGGCGTCGAGCTGGCGCTCCGCATCATCGAAGAAGCCACCGGATCGACGCTCTGATGACGACCGCGCGCACCGGCAAGCCCATCGTCATCGCCGACTACGACCCGCAATGGCCGCAGATCTTTCGCGACGAACGCCAACTGATCTTCGACACGGTCGGCGATGGGCTGTTCGAACGCATCGAGCATGTGGGCAGCACGGCCGTGCCGGGCCTCGCCGCGAAGCCGATCGTCGACATGATGCCCGGCGTGCGCTCCCTTGCGGACGTGACGCCCGACGTCATCGCGCGGTTCGCGAGCATCGGCTACGAGTACGTGCCCGAGTACGAGCAGCCGAACGACGTCGACGAGGGGGCGCCGGAGCGTCGCTACTTCCGCAAAGACCGCGATGGCGCGCGGGCGTTGCACGTGCACCTCGTCGAAAAGGGGAGCGAGTGGTGGGTGAAGCACCTCCGCTTCCGCAACTATCTGCGCTACTTCCCCGAGGATCGCGATGCATACGCGGACCTCAAGCGCGCCATCGCGGCGGACTACAACGCGAAGATGGGCGCAAGCTGGGGTTCGACGGAACTCAACATTTACTACACGGACAACAAGACCGACTTTGTCGAAGGCGCCCTCGCGAAGTTCGCCGCCCAGATCGATGCGCACGCAAGGATCGTCGTCGCACCGTACGACGAGCGTTGGCCCCGGTTTTCGGCGGCAGAGCGTGCGCGGCTGGCGGCGGCGCTGGGTCCGCACGCGCTGGCGATCGAGCACGTGGGTAGCACCTCGGTGCCAGGGCTGGCCGCCAAGCCCACGATCGACACATGCGTCGGGGTGGCCGACATGCCTGTGCTCGACGAGTTCCGGCCGATCATGATCGCTCTCGGATACAAGGGCCTGCGACTGAACGAGCATGACTGGGGATACGCGCCCCTCCGCACGCAGGAGATGAACTACAACACGCACTTCGTGCCGTACGGTGGCGAGCGCTGGAAGTATTACCTGGACTTCCGCGACTACCTGCGCGCGCACTCCGACGTGGCAGAGGCGTACGCCGCGCTGAAGCTCGCGAACGCCCAGGAGTTCGACCGCGACATCCTGGGCTACATCGAGGCGAAGGCGGAGTTCGTCGTCGATATGCGCACCCGCAGCGCCGCATGGCGCGCCGGTGGATGACGATCCGCGCGATCTTCTACGACGCAGGGCACACGCTCGTCAGGCCGCGACCGGACTTCGGCGAAGTGTGGGACTTTCTCGCGCACCAACTCGGCATCGATATCGCCATGGAACATCGCGGTGACTTCCCGGATGTCGGCGCATTCTTCTACAGCCGCCTCGGCGCCGATGGTCTGGGCTCGTACGCCTCCGACGCGGCGGCGCGCAGCTTCTGGTCCGAGTACTACGCGTTCGCATTGCGCGATATCGTCGGCGATCTCTCGCGCGATGAGGTGATCGCGGCCGGCGAGTCGCTGTACGACTGGTACAAGGACCCGCTGCAGTGGCAGCCGTTCCCGGAGGTGCTCGACACGCTTGCCCGCGTGAAGGAGCGCGGCCTGATCCAGGGGGTCGTGTCGGACTGGGGCAGCGACCTCCTGCCGATCCTGCACGCGCACGAGATCACGATCATGATGGACTTCGTCGTGGCGTCGGCGGTCGTGGGCTCTTCGAAGCCTCACCGCGAGATCTTCATGTATGCGCTGGGCCGCGCGGGCGTGCGCCCCGAAGAGACGATCTACGTCGGCGACTCCTACCTGGCCGACGTGCTGGGCTCGCGCGGCGCCGGCCTCCACCCCGTCCTGATCGACCGCGACGGCAAGGCGCCCAAGATCGATGCGCCAGTAGTCACTTCGCTGCTGGATCTCCTGGACGTAGCAGACACGCTGAGCGCGGCCTCGTAGGGCGCCGGCGGCATGGCGGGGCCCTCCACAAGCAGCGCACACGAGCCTTCACGGCAGTTGACGTAAGTCTGCTGGCGCGTCACGACGGGTCCGCCGGGCCGATCAGCGGGTACATAAGGGCGCCACATAAAATCTCCGAATATTGACCGGTTATGCGTTTTGCTAACGGCTTATCGCCTTTACAATGCCCCTCGTCCTGGTGGTTGATGTGGTGCCCCCCGCCACATATCGTTTTTGAACTGAACAACTGAATAACCGTGAAGTACCCGATAACCGTGACCGCGGACGGGTTCGTCCTGCGCCGGCCACGGATCTCCGTGTCTCTGATCGTCAGCGACACGTGGCGATTCGTCCTCCGGCACTGGGGCATCCTTGCCGCCGTCGCCATCACATTCATCGTCCACGCGCCGACGCTCCGTTACTTCTTCGACGGGGATGATTTCGTCGTGCTCGGCAGCATCAACCACGACGGCACGGGCAATTACCTCAAGCACACACTGCTCATGCAGGACATCGTCCCGAACTGGCGACCGCTGACGGGACTGATCTACGCCGCCGAATGGCAACTCTTCGGCATGGACGCGCGCGGCTGGCGTGCGGTCAACCTCTCGCTGCACCTCGCATCGCTCGTCGTGCTGTACGCGCTGATGCTGCGCGTCACCCACCGCCCGATGATCGGCGCGGTGGCGGCGGTGATCTTTGGCGTCTCCGGCGCCCACTTCGACACCGTGACGTACATCACCGCGCTGCCGCACGTGCTGGCGACGGCGCTCGTGCTCGGTTCGCTGCTCGCCATCATCTCGTACGTGCAGGACGGCGAGCGCACCGCCTGGGCATACTGGCTATCGTTCGGGCTCTTTGCGCTCGCATTCCTCGCCAACGAAGGACACTTCGTCTACGCGCCGCTGATCGCCGGCGCCTACGCGCTCTATGCGCGGCGCTGGCACAACGCGCCGCTGCGGCTGGTGCTCCACGCGCTGCCGTTCGCGATCGTCGCGGGCGGCTGGAGCGTGTACTACCAGTTCTGGGCCAGCGACCAGATCAAGTTCGAAGGCTACTACTGGGGCGAACACGTCATCACGAACTACGCCGTCTACCTTTCATGGCTCGTCGTCCCGATCAAGAGCATCCCCCACGATCCCAGCGGCATGCGATGGATCGTCGCCGGCGTGGTGATCGCGTTCGGCGCGTTCTTCGTCATCTGCGGCCCGAACATCGCACGCGTCGCGGTCGCCGGCGTGGCGCTGGCGCTGCTGCCGTACGTGCCGGTCGAGATCTGGACGGCGTCGCGTTACAGCTACTCCGCGGTGGCCTTCTTCGCGCCGCTCATCGCCATCGCTGGATACTACGTCTTCGACCGCGTGCGCTCCGTACACCGGGTCGCGCGCGCACCGGCGGCGATGCTCGCGCTGATCGCCGTCGCGACCGTCGCCTCGTTATACGGATGGCAGACGTACGCGCAGGACCGCCGCTCCGGAATCGCGACCGACCGCTGGCAACTGCTCGTGAACGAACTGCAGGCGAACTACGCGACGGTGCCGCCGGGCACGACGATCTACATCATCGACGGGCCCTGGACGAACCCGATGGAGCAATACACCTGGGTGCCCTCCGTCGCGCGCGCCCTCTACGGCGATGCGGCGGCGTTCAACCTGCCGCGCGCCGTCTTCGTCTCCGAGCCGCCCGCCGACTTCGACAACAAGCTGGTGCTCGAGTGGACGGACGACGGGCTGCGCCCCGTCAGCGCACAGCAGGTGCTGGCCCAGCAGTAACCTGCCGATACTTCACCGATATCAGCGGGACGACGCGAACCTGAGGCGTGTCTGCCCGCTGACTCGCTTTTCGCGGCTCTACCGCATCCCGCACCCAGCGTCCCGCCTCCCGCGTCCCGCGTCCTTCAGCGCCCCTTGCGTCTCTGAGCCAACCAGCGCAATCTTCGAGGAGAAGGCACGCACGAACAGGAGGCCGCCGTGGTCGTATCGACGCTCAAGCGCACCATGACCGTGCGCGAAGCCGGCGAGTTCGCGAAGCGCCAGCAGGCGCTCGAAACGCGCATCGCGCCGCTCATGCAGAAGCAGCCGGGCTTCGTATCGCGCGAGATGCGACGCGACGGCGACGCCGGCGGCATGGTCGAAGTGACGACGTGGGAGACCGACGCCGACTGCCGCAATTACCTGCGCAACGGCGGCGCTGCCATGGCCGCGACGCTCCTCGATGCGTTCTTCCCCACCGCGCCCTATCCCGACGGTAACTGGCTGCGCGAGAACGTCGAGCAGTGATGGCGCGATGACGCAGGCACCAGCATCGCAGGCGCCCGCCGACAACCCGTTCGAGAACGCCATCGAGCAGTTCAACGATGCCGCGGAGCGCCTCGGCGTCGACGAGGGGCTGCGCGAGATCCTGCGCCACTGCCAGCGCGAATTCACCGTGAACTTCCCGGTCGTCATGGACGACGGCTCGATTCGCGTGTTCACCGGCTACCGCATCCACCACAACGAAGCGCGCGGCCCCGTCAAGGGCGGGCTGCGCTACAGCACCAACGTATCGCTCGATGAGGTGCGTGCGCTCGCGATGTGGATGACGTGGAAGTGCGCCGTCGCCGGCCTGCCGTACGGCGGCGCCAAGGGCGGCGTCATCGTCGACCCGAAGTCGCTCAGCCGCCGCGAACTCGAAAAGCTCACGCGACGCTTCGCCGCCGAGATCGGCCTGCTCATCGGCCCGGACGAAGACGTGCCGGCGCCCGACATGGGCACCGACCAGCAGGTCATGGCGTGGATCATGGACACCTACAGCATGATGCACGGCCATTCGACCCCCGCCGTCGTCACGGGCAAGCCGGTTACGATCGGCGGCAGCAGCGGCCGCTTGGAGGCGACCGGCCGCGGCGTGCTCTTCGTGACGCAGGAAGCGTGCCGCCATCGCGACGTGGCGCTCGAAGGCGCGACGGTCGCCGTGCAGGGCTTCGGGAACGTCGGCAGCGTCAGCGCGCGTCTCCTCCACGAAGCCGGAGCGAAGGTCGTCGCGATCAGCGATACCAACGGCGCCATCTACGATCCGGCGGGGCTCGACATCAGCGCGACCCTCGCGTCGACGCGCGAGCATGGTCTGATCCCACCGGGTCATGCCGGCCAGCACGTCACGAACGAGGAGATGCTCGAACTGCCCGTCGACCTGCTCGTCCCGGCCGCCCTCGAAGGCCAGATCCACGGCCGCAACGCCGCCCGCATCCAGGCGAAGATGATCGTCGAAGGCGCCAACGGCCCGACGACGCCGGAGGCCGACCGCATCCTCAACCAGCGCGGCGTCTTCGTCGTGCCCGACATCCTGGCGAACGCCGGCGGCGTCATCGTGTCGTATTTCGAGTGGGTGCAGGACCTGCAGTCATTCTTCTGGGAAGAGCAGGAAGTCGTGCTGCGCCTGGAGAAGATCATCAAGCGCGCCTACAAGGAAGTCGCCGACCTGCAAGAAGCGCACGGCGTCACCATGCGCGAAGCCGCGTACATGCTCGCCGTGCAGCGCGTCGTCGATGCGACGACCGTACGCGGAATCTTTCCGTAGCTCACTTCACATGAACCGCGCTCCGATCGCCACTCCGCGATCGTAGGGACGTAGCTTTAGCTGCGTCCGAGCCCCGCGCGTCAGCGCGACATTCACATGACCCGCATGCCCATCGCCACCCGCGATCGTAGGGACGTAGCTTTAGCTGCGTCCGAGCCCCGCGCGTCAGTGCGACATTCACATGACCCGCACGCCCATCGCCACCCCGCGATCGTAGGGACGTAGCTTTAGCTGCGTCCGAGTGCGCGCTGGCGCGACACCTCCCACCGACGACCCCGCCCCTACGGCGGCCCCACGGATCTCCCGTCTTCCACCGCCGGCAACACGTACGCGTAGAACTCGATCTTGCCGTCGCGCGTTGCTTCGACGGCACGTCCGCCCGGGTAGCGCGCTTCGATCTGGGGCAGCAAGTCGAAGTACGGCTCCAGCAGCACGAACACCGCCTCGCGGCCACGGTCGATGTCCTCGATCGACGCCTCCGCGTTGCTGAACTCGAACGATCGGTCCTCACCCTCCGCGTCCGGAGCCAGGTACTGCCGCGTCTCCTGGCTGAGCGGCGCGCGATCGCTGTAGAGGTAGAAGTACGCGTCGTCCCCAAAGCCGTCCATGAACGTCGACACCGTGGTGAACTCCGAGAAGTAGATCTCGCGCACGAACGGATGCTCGCGCCACGTCCAGAAGTAGTCACGCACCGTCGTCGCGGTCAGCACGGCCAACACCACGGCGACCGAGCCGAACGCGATCGTCCGCCGGCGGCGATCATCAAGACCAGCGCGCCACACTGCGGCGAGCGGCAGCGCGGCGATCAGCATCACGAACGGCGCCGCCGCGACGGGCTGTCGCATGATCGAGCCGTTTTGCGTCACGGCCGGAAGCGGGATGATCAGCGCGCAGCACAGCGCGGCGATCACCACAGGGTCGCGGCGATGACGCCACGCGAACAGCAGCCCTGCGACGATCAAAATGAGCGTCAGCGGGTCAAACACCGGCCTGATCCCGTTCGCGTCGACGATGTCCCAGTCGGCGTCGTGGGTGTAGGTGCGAAAAAACGTCCACGCCTGCTCGCCCGTCAGCCGAATCTTGCCGGCGAACGAGGCGTCATCCCACTCCGCCGACCTCGCGACGCCGACCTCCTGGTAGTTGTCGATGTGCTTCCAGTAGTACGCGTCGGGGTTCGAGAGATAGATGAACATCGGCAGCGCGACGACGAACGCCGCGGCGCCGAACGCCAGCGTCGAACCCAGCCACCACCTGCGGTCATCGCGATTCCGCCAGTCGATCAGCCACATGATGCCGATGAACACAAGCACCGCGACGACGGCGATCGGATAGATGTTGTACGTGTAGATGCCCAGCCCGAGCAGCACCCCTCCCGCGACGAACCACCACCGCTGCTTCGTGTTGCGTCCGAGCATGGTGCAGAGCAGCACCGCCAGGATCACCGTGCCGTACGAGATCGACCAGTGCGCGACGCGGCTGTACAGCAGGTGCCAGTACGAAAGCGCAAGCATCGCGCCGGCGAAAAACGCCTCCGTGCGCCCGAACGACGTCCGCACGAACGCGTAGAGCAGCGGGATCGCCGCCAGTCCGACGAGCGCCAGCGGCAACCGCAGCGCAAACGCCGTGTCGCCCAGCAGCCAGATCGAAGGCGTCGAGAAGTACGCGTGCCCCGTCGGCTGCCCGAGGGCGGCCGTCGTGTACACCGCCCAGAGGTCGCCATCGACGATCCTGTGCGCATCCGTGCCGACCTGCGCTTCGTCCGGGTGTACGCCGTACGGGATGTCGCCCAGCAGCACGAGCCGAAGCACGCCGGCGATAATCAACAGCACGGCGATCAGCACCGCGTCGAGCGCCCACCAGTGCTGATCGACAAACTCGCGCACACGATCGACAAGCGTGCCGGGCGTGGCGGTCGCGCGCACTCCGCTCGTCACAGCTCGAACGTCAGGCGCACGCGAGCATCGCGCCCCGCCGCCCAGCGCGCCATCGCGCCGAGGTCGCGCAGGCGCGGCAACACGCCCGGCGTTCCGGCGAACAGCGCGTCGATGCGCTCATCGCCCGATTCCAGCGCTTCGACGACGGCGTCGATCGTGGCCGCGAGCGGCGCCGCTGGCTGCCAGACGCGCTCGAGTTCCAGCCGATCCGCATCGACCTCGACATTGCGGTCGGCGAAGGTGAGCAGCGGCGTCAGGTCGATCTTGCGCTCGCCCCTGAGCAGCATCGCCAGCTTCGTCAGGTCGTGCTGCGCGCCGTACCGCGCGGCAAACGCGAACGACAGGAACGCGACGAGCGGGTCGGTCGCGCCGCCGAATTCGATCGGGCACGGCTCGCTGGCATCAGACTCGAAGAACAGGCGAGACACGGTTGGAAGACTAACAGAGGATCGCTGCGAATCTGTGCTGAGGCTGGACCTGCGAGGGTGAAGTACCCCAGCATGATGCGTCCGCTCCTAACGGCCGCAAAGACGACTGACCCCTGACGACCCGCAATGCTAGACTTCACCCGCGACGCGCGCTACGGGGGACTCCGCCTTTTGATCCTCATCCACAGTGACCTCATCGACCAGAACTTCGGGCTGTTCCTGGTCCTCGTCAGCACCACCGTGTTCGCGCTCCTCATCGGCATCGGCTTCCACGAAGCCTGTCACGCGTACACGGCAAACGCGCTCGGCGACAAGCTGCCCGCGCGCCAGGGCCGCGTCACGCTGAACCCCATGGCGCATCTCGACCCGGCCGGCTCGCTCCTGATGATGCTCGTCGGGTTCGGGTGGGGGAAGCCCGTGCAATTCAACCCCTACGGCCTCAACGTCAGCCCAAAGACCGCGTCCTTCCTCGTAGCCGGTGCCGGGCCGCTGTCGAACTTCGTCATGGCGGGGCTGCTGGCATTGCCGATCCAGTTCGGCATGGTGCCATACATCAACCCGATTGCGAACCTGCCGGCGTTCATCTGGGAATTGCGCGTGCAGGAGTTCGAGGACTACGTCGGGCTGTTCCTGACCGGGGCGGTCTACCTCAACTGCATCCTGGGCCTCTTCAACCTGATCCCCATCCCGCCGCTCGACGGCTACAAGGTCGCGCTCTTCCTGCTGCCGGACAGCCTCGCGCGCGAGTTCGCCAAGCTCGACCAGTATGGCTTCGCGATCCTGCTCGTTGTGCTGTTCGGCATCCCGTTCTTGACCGGCTACAGCCCGCTCGCCGATATCCTGGGCCCATCCGTGCGCTGGCTCGTGCATCTGTTCACGGGCGCCTGATGCTTCCGCGCATCACCCACCGCGTCCGCCAGTTCTTCGGCGCATTGCGGCCGCGCGTGACCGCCGACGACCGCGCCGACGCCTACCGATATCTCAATCCGCCGCTGCGCACGGTCTTCGAGGCGATGACGCTGCGCGACCAGCAGCATGGCATCGTCGTCTATCAGCGGGTCCGCGAGGCGGCGCAGGGCGACGATCCGGCGCTCTTCGCGGCGGCGCTGCTCCACGATTGCGGCAAGGGCGATGTCCGGCTCTGGCACCGCGTCGCCTACGTCATGCTGGGGCCGCTCCCCGGCGCGCAGGTGCGCGCGGCCTCCGAGCACGCGACGTCGTGGCGCCGGGCGATCTGGCGTCTGCTGCACCACCCGAGGCTCGGCGCCGAGATTGCGGCCGCCGCGGGCGCGGAAGCCGACGTTGTGCGTATGATCAGAGAGCAGGAGTCGGCGGCGCCCGACGCGCGGCTGGCGCTCCTGCAGGCCGCCGACGAAGCTTGAGGACGGGAACTGACATGGAACGCATCGCGATTATCGGGCTGGGGCTGATCGGCGGCTCGATCGGGCTGGCGCTCAAGCAGGCGAATCTCACCGGCGTCCAGATCGCCGGCACCGCACGTTCGCGCGATACGGTCCAGCGCGCCAAGAAGCGCGGCGCCATCGACGAGTTCGCGCACACGCCCGAAGAGGCGGTGCGCGGCGCGAAGCTGGTCATCGTCGCTTCGCCGATCATGACCATCCCGTCGATCTTCGACGAGATCGCGCGCGCGCTCGAGCCCGGCGCGGTCGTCACGGACGTCGCGAGCACGAAGGGCGAGGTGATGCGCTGGGCGCGCGAGAAGTTGCCGCGGAGCGCGCACTTCGTCGGCGGCCACCCGATGGCCGGCAAGGAAACAAGCGGCATCGATGCGGCGGAGGCGGATCTGTTTCGCGGCCGGCCGTGGGTGATCGTGCCGTCCGTCGACGCGCCGGAAGCCGCCGTGACGACGGTGATCTCCCTCGCGCACACAGCCGGCGCGACGACGTTGTTCATGGACGCCGACGAGCACGACAGCTACGTCGCCGCGATCAGCCACTTGCCGCTGACGCTGGCATCGGCGCTCTTCTCACTCGTGTTCGGCAGCGAAGCATGGCCGGAGATGGCCGGGCTCGCATCGAGCGGCTTCCGCGACACGACGCGCCTGGCGTCCGGCGCGCCGGAGATGGCGCACGACATCGTCATGACGAACCGGGAAAACGTGCTGCACTGGCTCGACCGCATGCAGGCCGAACTCGCGCGTTTCCGCGAAGCGATCGCGTCCGGCGAGAGCGAACGCGTCATCGAAGCGTTCACGCGGGCACAGATCGA
This sequence comes from Dehalococcoidia bacterium, assembly GCA_040902535.1. Classification (NCBI taxonomy): domain Bacteria; kingdom Bacillati; phylum Chloroflexota; class Dehalococcoidia; species Dehalococcoidia bacterium. Next base: position 54,644 of record JBBDXD010000027.1, read on the forward strand.
ACGCGACAACTACATGATCAACGGCCCGCCCTCCAGGGAGACGGGGGACGAAGTCGAAACGATCAGCCTCGGTGACATGCTGATGGGGACGCGGCTCAAGCAGTTCATGAAGAAGCAGGAAGACATCATCCGCGCGCAGGAAGATCGCGCGAAGAAGCGGTGATCGCGCGATGACCGAACGCGTGATCAAACCGGCGCGGCGGCTGCGAGGCACCATTCAGCCTCCCGGCGACAAATCCATCTCGCACCGTGCCGCGATCCTCAACGCGATCGCCGATGGTGAGGCGGTCGTGCACAACTTCCTGCCCGGCGAAGACTGCCGTTCGACGCTGACCGTCTTGCGCGCGCTCGGCGTCGAGCACGAACTCGACACCTCCGGCGATGTCTCCGTGCTGCGCATCACCGGCGCCGGCATCGATGGTCTGCGCGAACCGCCGGGCGTGCTCGACTGCGCCAACTCCGGCACGACCATGCGCCTGATGGCCGGTGTGCTCGCGGGCCAGCCGTTCCTCTCCGTGCTCGATGGCGACGATTCGCTGCGCTCGCGGCCCATGGCGCGCATCGCCGAGCCCCTGCGCCGCATGGGCGCGCGCATCGACGGCCGCGACGGCGCCCGGTTCGCGCCGCTCACCGTGCGCGGCGGCGGCCTGCACGGCATCCGCTACAAGCTGCCGATGGCGAGCGCGCAGGTGAAGTCCGCCGTGCTCCTCGCCGCGCTTTATGCCGAAGGCGAGACGATCGTCGAGGAGCCGGGCCCGGCGCGCGACCACACGGAGCGCATGCTCGATGCGATGGGCGCGCACATCGAGCGCGAAGGCCCCGCCGTGCGGATCACGCCCGGTACTCGCCTCGAAGCACTCTCCATGCGCGTGCCCAACGACATGTCCGCGGCGGCGTTCTGGATCGTCGCCGCCACCGTACACCCGGACGCTGAGCTGCGGATCACAGGCGTCGGCATCAACCCAACACGCACCGGCATCATCGACGCCCTCCGCGCGATGGGCGCCGACCTTGCCATCGAAGAGGAGCGCGTCGTAGGCGGCGAGCCGGTGGCGGACATCGTCGTGCGGTCGTCGCAGCTTGAAGGCACAGTCGTCGAAGGCGACCTCGTGCCCCGACTGCTCGATGAGGCGCCGGTGCTCGCCGTGGCGGCGGCGTTCGCTCGCGGCACCACGGAAATCCGCGATGCGGGGGAACTTATCGTCAAGGAGTCGAATCGGGTCGCCACAACAGCTTCACAATTGGCGGCGCTCGGAGTACGCATCCGAGAGCGTCCGGACGGCATGATTATCGAAGGAGGGAACGGGATCGCGGGAGGAAACGCGCGCTCCTTCGGCGATCACCGCCTCGCGATGGCGCTGGCGGTCGCAGGAGTCGCCGGGGCCGGCGCCGTCACCATCGAAGGCGCCGAATGCGTCGGCGTCTCCTATCCGGGATTCTGGCGCCACCTGGAGGCGATCTCCCGGTGAGAATCGTACATACGGAAAGGGGGAGCACGGACGAGGGTCAAGGTGAAGGCATGGCTAGCACTGATTTGATACACATCGGCTTCGGCAACTACGTGGCCTCGAACCATATGGTCGGGATCGCGTCGCCCGGCTCCGCGCCCGTGAAGCGCCTGGTGCAAGAAGGCCGCGGCAAGAGCAACACGATCGACATGACCAGCGGGCGCCGCACCAAGGCCGTCGTGTTCATGGACAACGGCACCATCGTCCTCGCCGCCATCACCCCGGAGACGATCGAGGGCCGCGCTCGCGGCAGGCGCCTGCAGCGCGTGCACGGCGATGAGGACGTTGCGTGACCGAGGCTGAAGCCTCGAGCGCTGCGCCGCTCCTCGTCGTGCTCACCGGCCCGTCGGCGGCCGGCAAGGATGCCGTGCTCGACGAACTGGCGCAGCGCGGGCGCCGGTTTCACCGCGTCGTCACCGCCACGACGCGCGCCCCGCGCGACAACGAACGCGATGGCATCGACTACTTCTTCCTCACGGACGCCGCGTTCGACGAGTTGATCGCCGGCGACGGCTTGCTCGAATGGGCGCAGATCTACGGTCACCGCTCCGGCGTGCCAAAGCAGCAGGTCGAAGACCGGCTGAGCGAAGGACTGGATGTCTACGTGCGCACCGACGTTCAGGGCGCGGACTCGATCAAGCGACTCATGCCCGGCGCCGTGCGCGTCTTCATCGCACCGTCCAAGTTCGAGGATCTCGAGCAACGGATACGCGCGCGCGGCTCTGACGACGAGGAGCGCGTCACGCGCCGCGTGGAAGCCGCGCGCGGCGAGATGGCCCGCCAGGACGAGTTCGAGCACGTCATCATCAACGAATCCGGCAAGCTCGCCGAAACCGTCGACCAGCTAGAAGCGATCTTGGAGCGCGAACGCGCAGCCCGCGTCCTGTAACACCGTTCCGCACACCTCCAACTTCCAACCCCCCAACGACCAGCAACCAGCAACCAACCACCAGCAACCAACCACCAGCAACCAGCGACCAGCGACCAGCGACCAGCGACCAGCGACCAGCAACCAACCACCAGCAACCAGCGACCAGCGACCAGCATCTACACTGCCCCCATGCACCATCTCCACCTGGTCCAGAACATCGGCAGCACGCCGATGGTCGAACTGCGGCATCTCTCCCCGAAGCCCGACGTCCGGCTGTTCGCGAAGCTCGAAGGCTGGAATCCGACCGGCTCGGTCAAGGACCGCATCGTGCGGCACATGCTGGTGCACGCCGAACGCGACGGGATCATCGTCCCCGGCGACACCGTCATCGAAGCGAGCACCGGCAACACCGGCATCGCGCTGGCAATGATCGGGCGCGCGCTCGGCTACCGGGCGAAGATCGTTATGCCGGAAAACGTCTGGCCCGAAATCCCGCGCTCGCTCGCCGTCTACGGCGCCGAGGTGCACTGGGTGCCCGCCGAGGCCGGCGTCACCGGCGCCATAAATGCCGCGCGCAAGCTGGCCGCGTCTGAACGCCGCTTCATGCTCGACCAGTTCTCCAACGAGCACAACGCCCGCGCGCACTACGTCTGGACCGGCGCCGAGGTCCTGGAAGACGTGCCGGACGTCGATATCTTCGTCGCCGGGCTGGGCACGGGCGGCACGCTCATGGGCACCGGCCGCCGCCTGAAGGAAGCCAACCCATCGACGAAAGTGATCGCCGTCGAGCCGCATCCCGGCAACCAGTTGCAGGGCCTCAAGTCGCTCGCCGACGGCTTCATCCCGCCGATCCTCGACCTGCACTTTCTCGATGGCAAGATCCTGGTCCGCAGCGGGCACGCGTTTCGCGCCGCCCGCCTGCTGATGGAGCGCGAAGGCATTTTCGGCGGCATCTCCGCCGGCGCCGTGCTGCACGCTGGTCTGCGCTTCGCCGAACGCATCACGAACGGGAACATCGTCATGATCTTCGCCGACAGCGGCTGGAAATACCTCGATACGAACCTCTGGTCGCGCGGCCTGCCCGAAGAGGACGAGGAGGACCTTGATGACATCATCTGGTGGTGAAGCTTTGAAGGACCGCGCGGTTGTCGAAATCGTCGACGCTACGGACGAGGAGTACAGGCGCGTGCTCGGCCACCTCTTCGAGCTGTACGTCTATGACTTCAGCGAGTACACCGGCTCCGACGTGCACGACAGCGGATCGTACGAGGTCGTCGAGAAAGACTACTGGTGCAACGAGTTCCCGCATCGTTACATCGCCAGGGTCGACGGCAAGATCGCCGGCTTTGCGCTCGTCCGGCGCGGCAGCCCGCTCGATGCGGATGCGCTCGCAGCGTACGTCGAAGAGTTTTTCGTGCTCCGCAAATATCGCCGAAGGGGCGTCGGTGCGCAGCTCGCGAGGCACGTGTTCGCGCAGTTTCCCGGACGCTGGCAGGTCGCCGTGCTGCGCAACAACCTGCCCCCCAGGCCTTCTGGAGCCATACGATCGGCCCGCTCACAGACGGCAACTTCGAAGAGCGCCAGTGGGACGACGAGAACTGGCGCGGCCCGGTGTACTTTTTCGATAATGCGTAGCGCAAGGGCGTGCCTCAGGATCCAACCAGAAAGGGATTGGGGCGCAGCCTTTCACGCTCGTAGAGTTCCTTGGCGGTAATGCCTTCTCGCACCGCAACTTTCTCGACGCCTTCATTCCAAGGGTTGAGCGGCGATTTCGACGGAGACCGACGAATAATCCACAGCTGCGCCTTCCGTGGAACGAGCTGTCTGCTGATGTATGGCAGATGAATCATGAGAAGCCCGGTTGCTACTAGCGGATCGTTGTCCACGTCCTCGAAGACAATCATCGAAAGCCGCGACTGACATAGGACGACCATTTCCTTAGCAAGGTTGAGCATCCTAGAGTCGAGCGTGATGAATGCATCTACCCCGCCTCGCAACCGCAGTTCTCGCAGCACTTCCCAGTCGTCGTGATCCTTGACCAGATCAGGGTGTAGGTTCCTGAGTCCGGCGATTCTTATATGGTCAGGCCATGGTAGTAGTGCCATGACGTTCGTAGGGAAGTCGTGATCAAGAACGAACAGCCGCGAATCCGGCATTCGCGTCAGGCAACCTTGAGGAGGTTGCGCTTCAACTGCTGTTCCAAATCAATGGCATCAGTCAGGGATGTCGCGGACAAGTCTGGATACATCTCAAGAATCTGCCTGTCGCCGTACCCCTTGGATGACAGAGCGTCCAGCACACGCGTCTCGATCCGCGTATCCTCAACATGTGGTTCCCCCGCCAACTTACCGGGAACAATCCGGAGGGTAGCTCGAGGTCGGCGCAAATCAGGTCCGCTAACAAAGCTATCGACAAAGAACTGCTCAAGCGGATCCAGCATTTCTCTGCCGAGGAGTCTCAGTCGATCCGTTGGTGTGACTAGTTCAGACCCTTCGCCCGAATGCGTGTACGTCTTTCCAGCCCGATCCACATAGATCGTGACTTCGCCCTTCGAAAGAGCATCTCCCATCCGGGACGATGTGGTTTCAATCGCCTTAATCATGCCTTTGACACGGCGCATACTAGTGGCGGATCGATCCTCCGGATCTATTGGATGCCTCAACCAATAGATCGCGCGCAACGCAACTAGGTCCGACCACGACCAAAGCATGATTCGCTCGGCGGAAACGTTTGGCGTGAGGATATCGTGGCGCGCCCAGAAGTAGACCGTCCTCTTTGGGACGCCAGCCAGAGAGCTCGCCCGTTCGGCGGTATAGACGCCTCGGAGGAGTTCATTCTCCATCGCGTATGGGAGCATACACCCTCAGGCGAGGCGCCGACACCTGAATTCCGCAGCTTTTTGATTCATTCTTGACGGTGACCGAGCGAGCTACCATGACATCACACGGAGGGACCGCCATGGCAGATCAGACGATGCGCGACGAACTCAACGACGTCAAACAGCACGCGAAGGATGCCGCCCGCGCCTCGCTCATGGCCGTACGGGGCGCCGTCGACTTCGTGCTTAACAAGCTCGACGGTGACGACGCGCCCGCGAAAGGCGATCCCGCGGACCGCATGACGCCCCGCGACACGGCGCCACCGCCGCCATCCCACGACGACGCCTGAGTGGCGCCTCGCTTCACGTCGTTCGACGACGCGTGGCGCTGGTTCGAGGACGGCGGCGCGCTCGTGCCCGTCGCCGAACAGCGCGAGCAGCTGCTCGCCGGCCGGGCGCAGTTCCTCGTGTTTCACGCGCACGTCACCGACCGGCGCGTGCTGGATATCGCGCAGGATGTGCTCGACGCGCTGAGCGATGTGTCCGGGCTCGTGCCGATGGATCCGGACCAGCTCCACATCTCGATCCGCGCCGTCGGCTTCCAGGTGATCGAGAAGCGCCGCGACGATGAAGTCCTGCGACAGGACGTCGGCGCGATCGGCGACCGCGCAGCGAAGATCGCACGGCGCGCGAAGGCCGCGCGCGCCGAAGCCGGACCGGTGAACGTCTTCCCGGAAGCGCTCATCCTCGAAGTACACGACGCAGGATCCGCGTTCGCAACGCTGCGACGCGATCTCGCAGCCGCAGTCAGCGCCGATGCGTTCGGCATCGATGACGCGCAATACCTGCCGCACATCACGATCGCGTGGTTTGAGTCTGCCGCAGTTGCCGACGCGCTCCGCGAACGGCTGCCTGAGGTGCGCGCGAAGATCGAGCCGGTCGAGACGCTTGTGCGGCACATCCAGCTCGCGCGCTGGTGGTTCACCGGCCTCGACGACGACGCAGCGCCAGAGCTGGACGTCGTGCGCGACTACGGGCTCCGCGGTTAACGCACCGCGAACACGCGCACCGGCTCCTCGATGAACGTCGTGCGCGAATACGCCCTGCGCGGGTGACGCTAGCGGAGGACGGGCTGGATCTCGATCCGTGTCCGCGAACGGCCGCCGCCTACGGCGCCGCGAGCAGCCCGTCGAGCCCCACCCAGCCCTCCATCCCCGCCAGGTGCGCGACGTCGTTCATGCGCTCGACCCCCGGCTCGCCGAACCGGTCGCGGACGAGCGTCGTGACGCCTGTCGTGTGCGCGGCAAATCCGATCAACTCCAGCGCCTCCGGCGTCAGCCGCAGCCAGCGCGCGATGACGCACTCCATGCTGGCGCCGTGCGCCACAACCACGGGCAGGCGACCATCACCATCCAGCTCATCCAGAAACGATGAGGCGCGCTCATACAGTTCGCGGCGCGACTCGCATCCCGGGAACGGCCGGTCGTCCATCAGCCACGGCCGCGCGAAAGCCTCCGCATAGCGTGCCCGCGCGTCATCGAGCGTCATGTTCGCGGCCGCGCCGTTGTTGTGCTCGCGCAAGCGCGCATCCGCGATCGGCTCCACCCCGAACTCCGTCGCGATGTGCGCCGCCGTCTGCATCGCGCGCTGGAAGTCGCTCGTGTACAGCGCGACCGGCGTGTCGCCAAGCTCCGACTTGAGCCGCGCCGCGAGCCTTCGCGACTGCTCATGCCCGAGCGACGTCAGCGGCGTATCCGTCCAGCCGCCAGTCAGCCGCCGCACATGATGCTCCGACTGCGCATGCCGCACGACGATAACCAACGATGGCTCAGGCACAAGACGCTCCTCTCGCAAACGGAGCAACTATATCAACCGGACCAGATCCAACCATCGCTCTCTGGGAGATCCCGTGCCGACAATCAACGACTAGTCACCGCTCCCCTCCCAGATCACCATCTGCGACCATCTTTCCCATCTGCGGACACCGCTCCTCAACCGCCCCTCCGACATCCGACCTTGTATCTCCGAAACGCCGTACTCTAGTCGTCGTACACGGGCGGTTCG
>JBBDXD010000028.1:0-53142 GCA_040902535.1 Dehalococcoidia bacterium
CCCCCCCCCCCCCCCCCCCCCCCCCCCCCCCCCCCCCCCCCCCCCCCCCCACCAGGGAGTGGCCAACACTGCGCGGGTCGCCGTCTTCATCGATGGCGCGAATTTCTATAATCGTCTCCGCCAGTGCCGCTGGCCGACAAGGATCGACGTTGGCGAGTTCGGTGCCCGGCTCGCGGGAGCGCGCGATTTCGTCGGTGCGTGGTATTACAACGTATCACCTCCAGCCGAGCGCCCGGCAGACCAGATCCGCGGGCAGGAGGCGTACTACGCGCGGATACGCGAGCACGGGCTAGTGACATTCAGATTGGGTTTCCTGCAGCGCCGACGGGTCGACGCGAAGGTGTTATACGAAGAGAAAGGTGTCGACGTGGCTCTGGTCGTCGACATGTTGACTGGCGCGTTCGAGGATCGCTACGACACCGCGGTCCTCGTCTCGTCGGACGGCGACTTCAAGCCCGCAGGGAGGCCGTTGCGACGGTACGCCAAACACGTGGAGTACTTGTACTTTGGCGGATCCCAGCGCTCGTCGGCACTGCTTCAGGCATGCAATGTCGCGAGAAAGTGTCGTCGGTCGTGGCTGATTGAATTCAGCGAATAGCCAGGCCGCGAGCACCTCTCGCGCACCGTCCTCGCGGACCGCGACAATCTACGTCCATACGGCGAACAGTACGGCGTCGGTGTGGTTGGAGGGGTCGAAGAATGCGACGGCGACGTTGCGCTCGGCGATCATCTCGCCGGCGGCGATGTCGCGCGCGACGTTGACGCCGGCGACGAATTGCTGCAGCGAGCCTGTGAACTGCACGGTCGCCTTGTAGGCGCCGGCGTCGAAGGCTTTGAGGATGCCGGCGCGGAGGTCGGGGGCCGTCATGTGGGCTCCTGGATGCTGGTCTCACGACACGCGCAGATGCATGGGCCGTCGTGATCCTTGAGTTTCTTGCAGAGGTGCAGGGGGTGAGTTCCCCAGGTGGCGTTGCACGCGTTGGTCCATATGTCTTTCGTTTTGGTGGTCATCGTGGTCCGAGCCTCACTTCCTGTTGGTAGATGGCGCGGCGGTTGTGGTAGCGCCAGCGGATGCCGGTGGCGCGTCGGCGTTCGGTTGCGGCGCTGATCAGCGTGTCGGCGAACGACACGACGTCGTAGAGCTGCAGTCCGACGTTGGGCTGGGCGATCAGGCGGCCGTGGCCGGCGTCGAGCTGACGCGAGCGGCGGGGCGCGGCGGCGGTGGCGTCGGCGGCGGCGCCGGTCGCCGACGTGAGGTCGCGTTGGCGGACGATCTCGCCTATGCCCTGCGCGAGCTGCGTGAAGTCGAGGTCGTCGCCGAAGGCGGCGGCGCCGAAGGCGTGCGCTTCGCTGACGGGCGCGGGGACGGCGCGCAGCTCGAGCGCGCGCAGCGGATGGTCGAGGCCGTAGGCGTACGTCGTGCCCTGGCTGGCGGAGAGCGTGAGGTTTTCGAGCGTGGCGTCGGCGACGAAGCGGGCGCGGTCCTCGAGGAACGCGTACGCCTGCAGCAGCGCCTGGTAGCCGGTGGTCGCCGGGTCGACCGCGAACGCCGGCGTCACCGTCGACAGCCTGGTGGATCCGGACGTGACGGCGAAGTCGAGGCCGGCGCGGGCGAGGATGCGGTCGATGATCGTCGAGTAGGTGTCGGCGGTGTGCGAGAGGGCGGTGCGCTGCGTCGAGCGGCGCAGCAGGTCCCACGCGCTTTCGAGCTGGACCCGGAGGACGGAGAGGCCGCCGGAGCGGCGGTGCTCCCAGCCGGCGACCCACATGTCGGGCAGCGGCGACGTGCGGAGGCCTGAGGCGGTGTCGTAGCCGAAAGCGACGCTGACGCGCGCTCCGAGCGTTAACGGGGCAGGAGGTCCCGCGTAGGCGCCGCCGGCGTTGTCGAGCTCGAGGATGCCGGTCATGGCGCGCGGCTCCTCGTCGACCTCGAGCGAGAGGACGGCCGCGGTCACGTCGAGCGTGACGGCGGCGGTCGACGCGCGCTGCACCAAATCGACGCCGGACTGGTAGACCCAAGACTGGTTTAAGTCGCCGTCGTGGCAGTGGGCGAGGCCGTTGGATCCGGCGTAGCTCGTCGGGACCGGCGTGCGCCACGTGTAGGCGCCGGCGTCGAAGCCGGCGAGCGGATGGACCCACGTGCGGTACGTGCGCGTGGCGCCGCCGGTGAAGAGCTGCGCCTCGACGTAGTTGACGCGCCAGGTATCGGAGAACGTGAGCGACGGCGCGCCGAAGGCGGTGATGCCGGCTTCTCCCTGGACCTGCACCCAGAGCGCGGACCACGCCGGCGTGGTCGGGTTGTAGTGCAACGACCAGACCGTCGGTTTCGCCGTCGTCGTCTCCTCGCCGGTGAGCACGATCTCCCAGAAGAGGCCGCGGACGAGCGCTATGCCGTTGAGCGTCGCGGCGGTGTGCGGCCAGGTGAGGATCCCCGCGAACACGCCGGCCGTGCGGATGTTGAGGTAGGTGTTGGCGGTGCCGGCGGTACACCAGGCGACGGCGAGGTCGCCGGACGTGTTGGTGTAGGCGACGGCGAGGTCGGCGATCGCGAACGCCGACGCGAAGAGCGCGGCGTCGGCGGAGAACGTGGCGCCTGAGTCCGTCGATTCGCGAAAGCGGATGTTGGCGCCGCCGGCGTCGCTGTAGATGACGATGACGTTGGCGCCCCAGGCGGCGGCGGCGACGTTCGAGCCCATGCCGGTGGCGAGGTCGATCCAGGCGGCGGCGAAGGCGCCGACGGCTGAGGGGTCGGTGACGCGCTGGTACTTGACGGCGCCGGCGGACATGCGGACTCGGTGCAACGTGCCGTTGCTCGAGAGCGCCACGTCGTGTTTGGCGTTGGCGTTGGCGGTGGCGTCGAGCTGCGCGAAGTCGAGGCGGCGGACGACGCCGATGTCGTTGTGCACGATCACTGCGACGTGCGGCTCGCGCGAGGCGTCGACCTGGGCGGCGAGGAGGTCGGCGTGGATGCTACGCATAGTTTTCAGTTCTCAGTCGTAAGTTGTAAGTCGGTTTCGGCGCTTGGGTGCGCGGCGGCGGAGCTGATCTTCCTGGATGCAGGCCTTGCACCATACGTGCATGCCCAGAGGTGCCCGGGGCTGCGACATGAAGAAGTCCGGCGTCGCGGACCACCACTCTTCGCATTTCGTGCATTGCTTTTGGAGTCCAAACCGCACGTCGTAGCGAAATCGCCGGGGGTGTTGAAGCGCGAAGGTCTGGCGATCGCGTTCGGTGGCCACCGGCGACTGACGACTGGCGACTGACAAATGTGACAAATGTGATAACTGATCACTCGTCATCGGGGTCCTCATGCGCGGTCGCGGCGGACGCGTTGGATGGCGTCGTTGAGCTCGCGCATGTCTTCATCGCTGCCGCCGGCGTCGGGGTGCAGCGCTTTCGCCAGGGTTTTGTATGCCGCCTCGGCGACGGGGAGCGGCGTGTCGGGCCGCACGCCGAGCAGCTCGTAGGGGTCGCGGTGCACGGCGGCGGCGCCGAGCTGGAGCATTTGCGAGACGGTGTTCGTGAGCAGGTCGCCGAGGCCTCGGCGGTACGCGAGGCGCAGCCCTTCGAGGGTGAGGTAGACCGCGCGCAGGTTGTCGCGGTAGCGTTGCTGCAGCCCGTATTGCACGCGCACGGTTTCGCCGTGGAACTCGAAGACCACTTCGGCCGTGTCGTTGGCGTCCTTGAGGTTGCGGGCGCTGATCAGCTCGGCGTCGCGCCAGCCTTCGAAGCAGTAGCGGAGCTCGCTCATGGTCTCGTCGGGCGTCTTGTTGGTGCTGAGGTTGTAGGTGGGCATCAATACTTCACGCGGTCCTGTTCGAAGATCGACGGCGCGTCGGTGGTGTACATGCGGCGTTGGCGCACGGTGTTGTTGCGGGCGATGCGCGCGAGCTCGGCGCGGAAGTAGCCGAGGCGCTCGTCGGCGAAGGAGCGGTAGCGGCCCCAGACGTCGTCGCCGCCGGTGTTGATGCGGTTGCTGGCGAACGACGTCCAGTCGAGCGCGGCGTAGGCGGCGGCGCCGGCGGCGATCAGGTCGTCGTGGGGCGCCGGGACCGTCGACGTGGAGCCGTCGAGCGTGTGCGTCTTCGTCCAGAACACGTTGACGTTTTCGACCCCGCCAGGCGCGCTCACGACGTCCATCGTCAGCGTGTCCTGCCAGAGCGTGAAGCCGACGCGCCTGGGCGGAAACTCGCCCGTCGGCCACTCGACGGCCTCGACGGCGATGCGGCCCGTTAGCGTGCTTAAGCTGACGTCGCGCGATGCGGCGACGGTAGCGAGCGTGTCCTTCTGCTCGCGCGGGGCGTGCAGCGAATACTCGAGCGCGGCGCGCGCGATGTGGCGGTCGAGGACGGTGTCGGTCCAGCGGTCGGCGGGGTCGTCGTGGAGGTCCTTGCGGACGGCGGCGCGGATGACGGTGATGTCAGCTGCGATGGTGCGTTGCTCCTCTCCGGTGCTGTCGGTTGCGTAAGTTGGTTTCCCCTCCCGGACCCTCCCCTTCATCGATCGCCGAGGCGTCGAGCCGAGGCTTCGTTCAGACGTCGATGGTGAACGTGTGTTCGATGGCGGGCGGGGCGTCGGCGTCGCGCAGCGCGTGGCGCAGCGCCGCAAGAAAGGCGTCGCGCGACGGGCGCACGTGGAAGACGAGGAGCGCGGTATGCGCGAGCTCGTCGATCCGTACGGTGGCGGTGTATTCGGCGCCGGCGACGGGCTCGCCGGCGGTGCCGAGCATGACGTCTTGGCGATCCCAGTCGATGAGCGTACACGTGAGCTGCACGGTTGGCTCCTTCAGAATGCGACGCCGACGAGGACGGCGGCGGCCTGCGCTGCGTTGTTGCCCTTGGAACGCGCGGCGACGCGCGTGCCGGCGGGCACGAAGATCGCTGAGTCGAGGCGGCGGAACTGGTTGACGCCGGTGTGAAAGCCGGCGGCCTGGCCCATGCACTTGAAGCGGGCGACGGCGTGCCAGACTTCGGCGCCGGCGGCGCCGGCGCCGAGCTGGACGTCGATGACGTCGCCGCCGGCGCTGGTGCCCGGCCAGGCGGCGGAGACGGTGCAGAGCCAGAGGTCGTTCGGGACGGCGGCGTGCAGCTGCACGGCGGCGCCGTAGGCGTCGGCTGAGGCGCCCGTGGTGACGGCGATCGGGACGGCGGTGCTCCCGAGGGCGTCGAACGAGTATGCGCTGCCGAGCGTGTCCTTGCCGTAGGGGATGTCGTCCGAGGCGAGCGCGGCGGCGGGGATGAGGCCGGTGGCGACGATGCGGCTGCCGGACTTGATGGTGGCGAGGCTGGAGCGGGCGCGGAACGCGATGCGGACGCCGGCGGGCAGCAGGATGCCCATGGGGAGGTCGAGCTGCATGGCGGTGAGGTTGGTGAAGGAGGAGGCCTGGCCCATCGTGTAGGGGACCTCGACGGGCAGCCAGACCTCGGATCCGGCGGCGCCGGTGCCGAACTGGATGATGGCGCCGAACTGGGGGTTGAGGGAGGAGCCGGCGATCAGGAACTGGTAGAGGATGCGGTCTTCGGCGAGGCCTGCGTGCAGCTGTACTGCGGCGCTGTACACGTCGGGGCCGGCGGGCATGTTGAACGCGATGCCGCCACCGGTGCTGGGGTTGATGTCGGCGGAGGCGTTGCCGAGGAAGCCCTGGTAGACGGTGGCGGCGCTCACAGGCGGCGGCTCCAGTCCGCGCTGCGGGAGGAAGCGCGGGGCGCGCGTACGCCCGGACGAGGCCGGCGATGCGGGCCGTGCGGGGCCTTCGGGCCGCTGCGGTCTCGCGGGCGCGGCGGGGCGGTGAGGGTGCGCAGGGTGCTTGTTGACAAAGTCTGTTTCCACACGCCGTGTGCTCGTTCATGCTCCGGTGACCGATGGCAAGACGGTAGTCGAACATCTGTGCTATCACATAGCTATGGACGTCACGCGCCAAGCACGGGATGACAGCACCCGTTTCCGGCTGTTCCACGAGGACTGCCGCCCGATCGCAGGTTGATACGAGACGGAGCTGATGAACGTTGATCCCGGCGTGAACGTACTTTCGGTGCCGAACCATCCGCTGCGGCTGCTCTCTCTGTTCGCGCTGAGCATGTTGGCGAGCCTGATCGTCGCCGGGGCGGCCGCCGCGCTGGTCTACGTCATCGACGACGTGGGGTTGAGCGACGTGCGCGGCGTCGCGGCGCCGCCGCACGGCATCGACGCGACGGATGGCCTCGTCGTGGTCATCCCGGTCGAAGACGCGCAACAGTTCGAAGATCTCGCCGGCTTCGCGCCGTTCGTGCCGTCATCGCTGCCGGCGACCACGGTCGACGCGCCGGTGATGTCGGTGACGCCGCCCGACGAGCAGGGTCGCAGCGTCGGGCGCGTGTCGTACAGCGCGCAGCCTGACCCCGTCGAGGGCATCACGGGCCCGCTAATCGTCATCATCCAAGCGCAGGGCACGCCGGGCGAAGGCGTCGACGGTCAGCTCAAGCGGCTGACGTCAGGCAACGGGCGCACGCTCGTCGCGACGCTGCCGTGCGGCGACCTGGTGTTGGACGTGCAGATGTACTTCGGTCCGGGCATCACGTCGGGCGAGCCGTTTGTGACCGACCACATGAAGTCCACGGCGGAGAGCTTCGTCGACGGCGTGAAGGCGGATTGCAGCGCGCGTTAGCGGCTGCTATTTGACAACATCTGCAATAAATGAGCATAATTGCAACGATATGCGAGAGCGTCGCAGCCCGAATGAGCAGCGCAACGCGCAGGTCTCGGATCTCTGCACGGTGGCGGAGGCGGCCGAGATGCTTGGCGTCAGCGTATCCACTATCTGGCGCTGGGTGGACTCCGGACAGCTTCCGGCGTTCCGCGTCGGACCGAAGGCGATTCGCATCAAGCGACAGGATGTAGAAGCCGCGATTCAGCCGGTTTCACGCCAAAACGAGGTCCCCACGATGAGTCGCATCTACACCGACACCAGAGAAGCGCTGCGGCCCAGGACGGCGGAGGAAAGGGCGCGCGCACTTGCCTGGCTTGAGCGGGCAGAGAAACTTGCGAAGCGGTTCAGCGCTCGACGCAAGGGACTCCCTCTGCCCGACTCGGCGGCGATCATCAGGGAGGCTCGAGAAGAACGCTCCAAGCAACTATGAGCGACGCCATCGTGGTGGACGCCAGCATCGCGTTGAAGTGGATCTTCAACGAGGACTACTCAGATGGCGCACGCAGCCTGCTCCGACATACGCTCGCACAAGGACATGAGCTCGTCGCGCCAGCGATATTCTTGAGCGAGGTCACAAACGCCGTCTTCCAACACGAACGCCTCGGGCTGATCACCGCGAAAGAGAGCGACCTGGCCATTGCGTCGTTGCTTGCCAATCCCGTCGAAGTTCTCTCACCGCCCACGCTGTATGGCGACGCCCTTGAGCTCGCAAGGCAGCACGGACTCCGCGCAACATACGACAGCCAGTACCTCGCACTCGCCGTCAGTCTTGATGCGGAGTTCTGGACCGCCGACGACCGACTGTTCGATGCGCTGCCCCGATCGCTGGGATGGGTACGGCGGATCGCTGACTATCGTGTGCCGCGCGCACTGAGAAAAACGAGCCTGCTACTCAAATAGCAGAATAAGCAGCGTCGGACCCGTCGACGGATCTTGTGGATCGACGCCGATCTCTGTTGTGCCACCCGCAGTGAACTCTGGAAAGGAATCCACTGCGCCTCCGAATACTCTGACAATCACCGGCTGTTCAGCCGTTCGCGCGAACACGATGGCGAAGAACCCACCGAGCTCGCTCGGGTCCGTAGAACTCAACACCAGTGAGAACATAACCTTGCAATCTGCAACGTTCCCCTCGGAGCGACACCCGATCGTGTAGACTCGCGTCCGCTCAGCATCGACTGGAGCGGGTGATGACCAGCCACCAAGCAACTCCTTGATGCCGGCAAGATCCGTGGTGTAAGCCTCGGGCTGGAAGTATCCTGCGCCGAAGCCGTACCGCACTTCCTCCGGGATCGCTCCGTCACAAAGCGGAAACGTATGATCGAGGCCTTCGTTCACCCCGTTCGGGCAGGTGATCGGTACACCCGGCGAGCCTTCAAGCAACTCATCGGCGCGGCCTTCGCTCACGAGCAGCTCTACTCGCTGTGCGAAATCACATAGTTCCTGTTCTACCGGGCATGTCGAGGACGAAACGATGACAGAAGCGGCAGGATCAGGGGGGAACGTCGGAGTACTGCCGGACTTCTGCGTCGCTACGACCGTCTCGCCCGAGCTAGCCGGCGCATCCTGGCCGGGATCGCCACACGACATCAGGAGCGGCGCCGCCACCGTCAGGATCACGCACGCAAGGAGACTGGGGACGAGCATCTATCCCTCCGGTCAGCCCTGCAGATGCGATGATACAACGGATGTCGCGAGATCCGACATCCGATTTCTAATCGCCCCTTGCCCTAAACCACTCCACCGTGCGCGCTAACCCCTCCCGCAGCCCCACCTGCGCGCGCCAGCCGGTGGCAGCGCGGAGTTTCTGTGACGAGGCGTAGTTCGCGGGCACGTCGCCGGGACGCTCCCCAAGGTCGTTGAGCTGCGGCTCGCGGCCGACGATGTCGCTGATCTGTTCGATCACGTCGATCATCTTCGAGCCGGTGTCGGAGCCGACGTTGAAGTAGTCGAGGCCGCTCAGTCCGAGCACGGCGGTGTGCGCGCGCGCCAGGTCGTCGACATAGATGAAGTCGCGCACCTGCTCGCCCTTCCAGTACAGCGGGATCGGCTCATCGGCGAGCAGCGCCGTGATGAAGTTCGGGATGGCGTGGGTCTCCGGCTCGTGCATCTCGTTGGGGCCGTACGGGTTGAAGTAGCGCAGGATGATCGCGTCCATGCCGTAGGTGGCGTGGAAGGACTCCGCGAACGCCTCGGTCGCCACCTTCGACGCGCCGTACGGGTTCGACGCGGCACCGAGCGGGTCCGTCTCGCCGATCGGCAGGTGTTGCGGCGTGCCGTAGACCGTCGCGCTCGACGAAAACACGAGCTTGCCGACGCCGGCGCGTTGCATCGCGTCCATCAGGCGCACGGAGTTCAGCACGTTGTTCTCGGCGAAGAGCAGCGGCTGCTCGACGGAGCGCGCGACCTCGATAAACGCCGCCATGTGGATGACGGCGTCGTGGCCGCGCAGCCATTCGGCGAGACGCTCGTCGCGCATGTCGCCTTCGATGAAGCGCGCGCCTTCGGGCACAAGCTCGCGAAAGCCCTTCGACAGGTTATCGACGACGGTGACATCGTGCTGTTCTTCGAGCAGGACGCGGGTGACGGCGGAGCCGATGAATCCCGCCCCGCCCGTGACGAGGACGCGCAGGCGGCGGCGCACTAAGCCTCGTACTTCTTGAAGACGAGGCAGGCGTTCTGGCCGCCAAACCCGAAGCTGTTCTTGAGCACGACCTTGATCTCGCCGACTTCGCGCGACTGGTTCGGCACGTAGTCCAGGTCGCAGTCCGGATCCGGGTAATCCTGGTTGATCGTCGGCGGCACCCATCCGGTGAGGATCGACTGCACGGCGACCACCGATTCGATCGCCGCGGAAGCGCCGAGCGTGTGGCCGATCTGCGACTTCGTCGAGCTGATCGGCACCTGGTACGCGTACTCGCCGAGGGCGCGCTTCATGGCGATGGTCTCGTACTTGTCGTTCATCTGCGTCGACGTGCCGTGGGCGTTGACGTAGTCGATCTCCTCGGGCTTCACGCCGGCGTCGGCGAGCGCGAGGGTCATCGCGGCGGCGGTCGTCTCGCCGTCTTCGACGGGCGCGACGACGTGGTGCGCGTCCGACGTGCACCCGTAGCCCGCCAGCTCCGCGAGGATCGTCGCGCCGCGCTGCTTAGCGCTTTCTTCCGACTCAATGACGAACACCGCGGCGCCCTCGGACGACACGAAGCCGTCGCGCTGCGCGTCGAAGGGGCGGCTGGCGCCGGAGGGCGGGTCGTTACGCGTCGAGAGCGCTTTCATCACCTGGAACGCGGCGAGTCCGAGTTCGGAGAGGCCGGCTTCGGTGCCGCCGGTGATCATCATGTCGGCGCGGCCAGCGCGGATCATCTCCAGCGCCTCACCCATCGCATTGCCGGCCGATGCGCAGGCGGTGGAGATCGTCGCGTTGTAGCCCTTCAAGCCGTGCGTCATCGCGACCTGCGCGGCGGCCATATTGGGCAGCATCTTCACCATGTAGAACGGGTCGACGCGGCGGCCGCCCTTCTGGACGATGTCCTTGACGGCCTTGTCCGTGTCGGGATAGCCGCCCATGCCGTTGCCGAACAGCACGCCGACGCGGTACCGGTCGTCGATGGCGCCCGTATCGAGGTTCGCCATCTTGAACGCCTCGACGCAGGACGCGAGGGCAAGCTGCGAGAAGCGCGACATGCGGCGCGCCTCCTTGCGGTCGATGTACTCCTCCGGCGCGAAATTCTTCACCTCGCCGGCGATGTGCGTGTCGTAGCCGGTGGAGTCGACCTGCGTCAGCCAGTCGACGCCCGACTTCGCCGCAAGAGCGCGCTCCCAGAACTCGGGCACGCTGTTGCCGAGCGGGTTGAGCGTGCCCATGCCGGTGATGACGACCTTCCTGCGGCCGTTGCCGTTGGTGGCGTTGACCATGCTGGCTCTCTGAAACCAGGCGGAACGAGGCTATCCCGGCGCCTGTCCGAGGGGCGGTCGCCCCTGCTTCATCGATAGCATGATCATATCTGATTCGATCCCAAGCAGGTATTCGCGCAGCGCCGCAACGAACGCGATCGCGCCGAACGCCACGACGGCGCCGCGCTCGCCTGCCGAAGCTACGGCTGCTTCATACGCGTCCGGGAGGCTGCTGAACGTCTGCACCGGCGCCTCGTACGGCCGGAACGCTTCGGCAAGCTCGCGAGGGTCGGCGGCGCGCGCGCTCACCCACCCCGTCACGAACACGTCGTCGGCGATCTCCGCGACCGCTGCCGCCATCGCTGCGACGTCCTTGCCGGCGAGCGTGCCGAAGACAAACGTCGCGTGCGAGAGGCCGAAATGCTCGCGCAGCGCCGCCACCATGCGCTTCGCCGAATCGCCGTTGTGGGCGCCGTCGATGATCACATACGGCCGCCGCTTCAGCACTTCGAGCCGTCCCGGCCACGTCAGATCGGCGAGCGCCGTGCGCACGTGCTGCGGCGTCAGTTCGAATCCCGCACAGGCGGCCAGCGCTTCGCACGCGAGGATCGCCGTGGCGGCGTTATCGAGCTGATGGCGGCCGGTGAGCGAAAGGCGGCCCGCGTACGCCGCGTGCTCCGTCTTCATCTTGAAGTCCTGTCCTTCACTTGAAGCGGACGTGCGCGCGAGCTGACACGCCTTCGCCGTTTCGATGACCGTCGCGCCGCGATCATCGGCCGTTGCGCGCACGACGTCGATCGCCGACTCACGTTGCGGCGCCACGATGACCGTCGCGCCGGGGGTGATGATGCCCGCCTTTTGTGTCGCGATCTCCGCGATCGTATCGCCCAACACGGCGGTGTGTTCGAGGCTGATCGGCGTGACGATGACGACGTCGGTGGCGTCGAAGACGTTGGTCGAGTCGAGCGTGCCGCCGAGCCCCACTTCGACGATCTGCAGGTCTACCTCCGTTTCGCGGAAGGCGACGAACGCCGCCGCGGTCAGCGCGTCGAAGGCGAGGAATTGTCGTGCGGGGAAGTTGGCAGCGACCCCGGCGATCGCGTCCCGCGCCAGCGTCATGGCCGAGGCGAACGCCTGCTGCTCGCACGGCTTGCCGTCGATGCGGATGCGCTCGTTGTATCGATGCAGGTGCGGGCTGATGTAGTAGCCGGTGCGCTTGCCGGACGCCCGGAGGATCGATTCGACGATGGCGCCCGTGCTGCCCTTCCCCTTCGACCCGGCGATGTGCACCGTCGGACGCGCGAGATGCGGGTCGCCGAGCACCGCGAGCAGCGCGCGCATCGGTTCCACGTCCGGGCGCGATGCGAACTCGCCCGTGCGTTCGAAGTCAGGCAGCGTGAGCAGCCATTCCAGCGATTCGACGTAGTCCATCGCAGTCTGTCAGTCTGTCAGTCTCTCAGTCAGTCAGCAATCCGCGGTCAGCGGTTAGCGGTCAGCCGTCAGCAGTCGGCGGGGCAATGATAGCAACGCTCGGTGCGTCGACCGTCGCTGCATCGAAGTCCGGCTTTGCGCTGGATCGTGACGTACCGTCAGGCCCGACCGCCGCCCTCTGACTTCCCACAAGCCACTTCGCTAAGGCTCGTACGGTCTTCGCGCGGTGTTGGCCCAGTGCTGCCATGCCGGTTTCTCGGTGTCGTCGTCGCGCAGCAGGCCGATGCTCTCGAAGGCGCCGAAGGCGGTGTCGCGCGCGTACGTCGGATCCCAGATCGCGAACCAGACGACGAATGGCA
Source organism: Dehalococcoidia bacterium (assembly GCA_040902535.1). NCBI lineage: Bacteria > Bacillati > Chloroflexota > Dehalococcoidia > Dehalococcoidia bacterium. The sequence continues at coordinate 12,370 of JBBDXD010000028.1, forward strand.
TGGCGAGGTCTTCCGCCTCGTCGATGATCCGCTCGACGAACGCGGACTGGTCTGACTCCGTGCCGCTGTTGACGCCCTGGGCGCCGGCCGTCGTCGCGTACCCCATCTCGGCGATGGCGATCGGCTTGTCGGTGAAGGCGCGCAGTTGCGAGTAATAGTTTTCCGGGATCGCGGCGGCGTTCGGGAAAGCGAAGCTGGGATACGTGCTGATCGCCGTGAAGTCCGTGCGCGGCTCGAATGCCGTGACGAGTTGCCAGTCCGCGAAATGGCGATCCTCGCGGGGCAGCAGCCCCTGCAGGTCTTCGTACTGGAGCGTCACTGTGATCTGGGTCTTGGGTGACTTCGCCTTCACCGCCTCGTACGCCTGGGCGTACAGCGTCTTGAAGTTCTCGAAGTCTTCCGCGTTCTGCGCGTAGTAGAGGTTCATCTCGACGCCGAGCGCCATGTAGTCGGGCTCGTAGTTCAATGCCACGTACTCCGCGTACGACACGAACGCCGCCCGCACATCACCGTCGTCGAAGCGTTTGCCGGAGAGCGAGACGGGAAGGTTCGAGAGCCGGTCGCGGCCGGTCGCGCCGTCCGTCGGATCGATCGCGAAGAAGGAGCGCAGATCGTTGTCGTCGATCGCCCTGATCTCCGACGAGGTATTGCGCGCCGTCTCGTCGCTGATCTCGGCGCCGGGCGTGAAGTCCGACCACGGCACGCTGCGCTGGATGAGCACCAGGTCGCCATGCGTATCCGCGAACTCGATGGCCTCCTGGTACGCATCGGCGTTCAGTTCGCGAGGCAAGGAACTGAAGCCCATCATGAACGAGCGTGCGGGTCCGCTGGGCGGCTCGACGCCCGGATCACCCGCGTCACCGCCGCACGCGGCGAACGCCGCCGGCAGCACCATCAGCAGCGCGAGCGCACAGCCTCGCCAGAGTCGTCCCAAGATCACCATTCCCGCGTCCCGGCGGATTGTACCGTGTCGCTTCGCGGCGCAATCCCAAAGTCAGGGAGCAGGATCAACCGATGAAGGTGCTTTGGACGGCAATAAACGCCGCAATTCGCGCATGTGGCGTTCCAGTTCGCGCGGCGTTCGCACCCGCGCAACCGTCAGTTGCGCCAGCTCTGGTTGCCGCAGGTATTCCGGATAACGCCGCCGCCGGCTGCGGTGCGACTGCACGATCCATAGCAGGAGCGACTCGCGACTGAAGAAGAACATGCGCAGGCGCTCGCGGTTATTGCCCCAGAGCACTTCCCCGCGGGCGCGGCGGCGGAACGTCCGCAGCGTGACCTGCCAGAGCGCCCGCGGCATGGAGTAGTCGAGCCAGATCACGTGTTCCGCGCGTCCCCACGTGAGATCGCGCACCTGCGCGTAGCCGCCGTCGACGACCCATGCATCGCCGGCGAGCGCGGCCTCCACGCGCGCGCGAAAATCCGCGGGCGCGGCGGGCGTCCAGGCCGGCTCCCAGTGCAGAGCGTCGAGCTCGACGTGCGGCAGCGCCGTCATGGCGGCGATGCGCGCGGCAACCGTCGTCTTGCCGCTCCCCGACGTCCCGATGATGGCGATGCGGCGCGGGAAGCGGGGCAGCGTCGTAGGCGTGTCGGGTTGTGGGGGCATGGACTCTGTTCGCTACTGCAGTGTGATGCGGAGACTGTGGAGATCCGGACCGGGTCGCCGTGATGAGGTCCTTCGCGTTCGCTCAGGACGACCTTATGCGCAGACTGATGATTTTATGCCAGACCGATGATTTTATGCGCAGACCGATGCCGTGATTCGCAGACTGATGACGTTATGCAGACTGATGACGTTATGCGGACTGATGACGTTATGCGGACTGATGGCGTTATGCAGGCTGATCGACGTTATACGGAGTGATGACAGTCATTTCGGCTTATCGCCGAAGACTAATCGACTGAGCCGCCTCACGCCTGCTGGTCGAACTCCGACGTGTCGCCCACTTCGAGCGCCTCTTCGCCGGAAGGCGCGAGCAAGATGTCGGTGAACGTACCATCCTGGACGGCGTCGAGTTCGCGCGCCTTGATCAGCTCGAGCACGGCCATGAACGAGACGATGATCTCCATGCGTGTGCGACACGCTTCGATCACGCTGCGGAAGCTCACCGTGCCTTCGGTCTCGAGCCGCGCGCGCAGCAGTTCGACCTTCTCTTGCACCGTGATCTTGTACGGGCGGATGACGTGCACCGGCTCGTGGTGCTCGATCTCGCGCGTGAGGGCGATCTCCACCATCTGGCGCAGCAGGTCCACGGTCACGCCATCGAGGCCGGTCGGGGGCGGCAGTTCGGGCGGTGGGGCGATACGCGGGTACGAGTGCAGGCCGGCCGTCTCGATGGCGCGCAGCCTGCCGGCGGCCTCCTTGAAGAGCTTGTACTCGAGAAGCTGGCGCGTCAGCTCGCCTGCCAGATCTTCCTCGTCCTCGTCGTCCGTGCCCTCGACCGCCGGACGCGGCAGCAGCGCCCGCGACTTGAGCAGCAGCAACCGGGCGCCAATGGAAATGAAGTCCGCGAGCGCATCGAGATTGATGTGCTCCGATTGGTGCAGGATCTCCATGTACTGATCGGCGACGGCGACCAGCGCGATGTTCGTGATGTCGAGTTCTTCGCGTTCGATGAGGTGCAGCAGGAGGTCGAGCGGCCCCTCGAAGAAGGGGAGCGCGAGTTGGATGCCCGTGGCCTCGTCATGTAGCGCGGAGGTGCGCGCCTCAGGGTGTGCGGTCATCCGGGGGATGATAGCAGAGGGTGGAAGCGAGATGCGGGGTTAGAAGCGAGATGCGGGAAGCGGGATCAAGCGCCGAGTTAGTTGCGGAGGCGCTCGCGAAGCTTGTCTATCACTTCTCGTTCGAAGATGGCTTTGAGTTCATCCGGCTGCAGGTCGTTGTCGCACGCGACGAACGCGTCATTGAGCCTCACCTCACTTCGCCCCTCACGAAGGTCAACGAACTCGGCGCGGAAGTCGATGCCGCCGAACGTCGCTCCACACTCGTTTGCGCGAACGCCTACGTCATAAGTGAATGAGAAGAACGGCGTGAGGGGCGGGCTGTACTCCCGATCATCGTCGTCGATGCGGTCGAGTAGCCCAACGAGGTCAGACTTGGGCACGGCGAACGCATATACGTTGGCCCCGGGCTCGTACGCGACGGTCTTCTTAACGGACGGCTCGCACGTCGTCGCCGTGAACGCGAATAGAGCGACCCCGGCGAGTATCAAGGTCCGCCAAGAACTGGCTGTCGAGAGGCTGGTCCGACTGGTGAAGTAGATGTACGAGGCGGGCAACGCAACGAGCGCGACCAAGTCCGTCCAGTCAACGACGCGCTTCACGTCCAGTACAACTACAGAGTTCCACAGGTCGATGACACCCTGTGACGTCGGCGACTTCCACCAAACGAAAGCCGCTGCCGTCAAAAGATAGATTTGATCGCGTCGTGCGGGCACCACCGCCGCGAAAAACGCCGGGAAGATCCAGAGACCGGCGAAGTCTGAGAGCTTGCCGGTCAGTTCGTTGGCGAGTTCGCGTTTGAGTATGAAGTCGTTGAGCAGCAGGACCGCAAGGCCGATCAAGAAGCCTGGAGAGGTCACTGTGCCGCTCAGGCGAGTGGCGCGCAGGGAATGCTCCCACCCTCCTCTTGCATTCATGCGGCCACGATAGCACCACTGGCACAGCAAGAAGCGGGATCGACGCCGATCCCGCTTCTTGCTCCTCTGCGATGGGAGGCATCGTCGGTCTGCACCAGACGGGCTTCGGGTGGCGGACGCCGTCATGCTCGATGGCACGATCCTCCGCGCAAGGCTTATGACGTCGAGATCGAGCGGTGTGAGCAGCTGGCGCGATGGCGCGCGGCTAGCCGGCGGCCGGACGCTTGCGTGTGCCGGTCCTGGCGAGCAATTCTCGCGGCCCCAACTCAACGATGCGCGCCTCGCTGACGATACCACGCGCGATGCGCATCAGCGCGACAGTCTGCACACGATGAAAGCCCGCGCGGCCTGCCGCACCGGGATTCACGTACAGCACGTCGACGCGACGATCGATCAGGGTCTTGTGCGAGTGGCCGAAGACCACGATCTGCGCATCGTCCGGCGGGCGCGCGTGCGGCAACTGGTGCACGAGATGAAACCGGACGCCGCCAAGCGCGAAGTCGTCGATGAACGGCAATCCAAGCCCGCCGAGCTTCTCGTCGTTGTTGCCGTATACGGCGTGCAGCGGCGCGATCGCGCGCAACGCTTCGAGCACGTGCGTGCCGCCGACGTCGCCGCCGTGCACGATCGCGTCGACGCCGCGAAACGCCGCCGCAAGCCGGGGATCGACGTACCCGTGCGTGTCCGCAATGACGCCGACCAGCATGCGATCGCTTCTCGCTTCTCGCTACGACGCGAGCGACGCGCTGACGCTGATGTTCACGTTGCCCCGCAGCGCGTTCGCGACCGGGCACTTCTGCTCGGCAGTCCGCGCCATCTCGTCGAACTGCGCGGGCTCGAAGCCGGGGACGTTGCCTTTCACCGTCAGCGCGATGTCGGTGATCTTCAGCCCGCCTTCAATCCGGTCGAGCGACGTCACTGCCTCGACATCGAGCTGCTCTGAGGGATTGCCCGCTTGCTTGAGGATGTTGGCGAGCACCATGACGTAGCACGTCGCGAGCGCGCCGGAGATCAGCTCCTCGGGCGTCGTGCCCTCCTGCTTTTCGGTGCGGGCGCTGAACGTGACGGTCTGCTCGGGGAAGGCGTTGCTGCCGACGCGCAGCTTGCCGGACCCTACGATGAGGTTGCCGGTCCACGTGATGTTGGCACGGCGCTGGTTCAGTGGCATGCTGATCCTCCTGCGTTTGGTGGCTGGTCGTTGGTCGCTAGTTGCTCCCTCACTGTGCCACGCCGCGCAACGTGCGTCAGCCTCTATGCGGATATGCGAGATCTACGGGGTGCTTCGGGCCGACGCAGATGGCGTTTGGCCGAGGGTGAAACATCTGCTAACCGGCCTCTGACCTCCAACAGCCCAGTCCGCTACGCTGGCGGCGATGGCACGCCAACGCCGAACGACCGCCGAACCCTCGATGCGCATCGCCGACTTCCTGGCGCTGGTACACGACGGCGTCGCCGAGCGACTGGGCAAGAAGCTCGACGGATTCGACTGGCGGCAGCGCTTCGGGTACGTGCAGTACTACCGCGGCAAGCCGGACCTTCACTACGAGGTGTGGGTGCAACGCAAGACGCAGCGCCTCGAAATCGGTCTGCACTTCGAAGGGCCGGACCGCGACCGCAACTACGAGTGCGCCGAGGCGCTTGCGGTCCGCAGCCCCGACGTGCAGAGGGCCGTCGGGCCGGAGTACGAGCTGGAAGAGTGGACGAAGCAGTGGACGCGGCTGCACCGCTCATTCGACGCGCCGTCGCTGACACCGGCGCTCGCCGATGACGCGGCCGGCCGCGTCGTCGCGCTGATCCGCGGCATGGAGCCGATCATCGACCAGATGGAGCTGCGGCGATGATCGACTGTCACACGCACTTGCAGCCGCACGGCGAGGCGCCGCCGATGACGCTGGCGCGCATCGAAGAGTACGTGCGCGTCGCGCAGTCGCGGGGCGTCGAACGCGTGTGCATTACCGAGCATCTCTTCCGCTTTGAAGAGGCATACACGATGCTCCACGGCTGGTGGGACGACGATCCGGACGCAACGCTCGCCGGCATGGTCGACCAGTACTGGCAGGACCACGTCTCGGGCAGCGTCACGGACTACGTGCGCGTGATCGAAGAGGCGAAGCGCGCCGGACTGCCCGTGCTCCTCGGGTTGGAGATGGACTGGATCCGAGGCCGCGAAGACATCCTGCGCAAGTTCCTCGCGCCGTACGATTGGGACATCGTCCTGGGGTCCGTGCACTACATCGGCTCGTGGGGCTTCGACGACGATCGTTTCCTCGATGAGTGGACGCGGCGCGACGTTGTCACGGCGTGGGGTGAGTACGCGTCGTTGGTACGCGACCTCGCAGCAAGCGGACTCGCCGATGTGCTGTCGCACCCTGATCTGCCGAAGGTCTATGGCCACCGTCCGCCCGACGAGACGCCGCTGCACGACGCGATCCTCGCGGGCGCGCGCGCGACCGGCACGGCGATCGAACTGAACAGCAACGGCATCCGCCGCTGCCGCGAGATCTATCCGGCGATGCCGCTGTTGCTGCGCGCACGCGCATATGATCTGCCGATCACGCTCGCGTCGGACGCGCATAGGCCGGAGCGCGTCGGCGCGCACTTCGGCGATCTGATCGCGTGGGCGCGAGCGGCGGGTTACGAAGGCGCGTCGTTCTTCGAAGGACGCAAGCGACGAAGCTATGCGCTGCCGGAGGCCGAAGGTGGCATGGCGAGCGAGCAGCGCGAGGGAGAGCAACAGACGTCGCTCGGACACTGACTTAACATCGATTCGCTTCTGTTTTCAAGCTGTAGCCTTCAATTTCCATATCAGTGCCATAATCTGCCGCAGGGTGGCCCTTGCATCGTCATATACTTAGTGCATGGTCACGCGCAGCCAGAGCTGGTTCGACGCGGAGAAATTGCTGGGCGGTGAGTCGTTGATTCGCCAGGCGCCCGCGCGGTTGCGCACGCCGGCAGCGCCGCCCGGATGGTGGGAGGGCACGCTCGTGCTGACCAGCGACCGGCTCTTCTTCCTCTCGTTCGTCCAGAACCCGCTCGTCGACACGGAGGCGGCCTACTGGCTCGCCGACCTGGAGGCGACCGAGGCAGGACGCAACCGTGTGCGCGTGTATCCCCGGGGCAACCGTGGCGCGAGCGTCACCTTCCAGATGCTCGGGTCGCGGCTCGACCCGCAGGGCATCCTGGGCGAGCGCGGCAAGGCCTGGCTGCACGAACTGATCCGCGCCCAGCTCCGGGCACGGCCGTCGTACACCTTTGACCTGCCCGCGGCGCCGCGACGGGCCGCCGCTGGATGAGGCTCGCCGGCCTCGGCATCAGCGTCTTCGCCGCTACGCTTGCCGCCCTCGTGCTGCTGCTCGTCTTCACCGGCAGCGGCAGCGATGCGCCCGGCGAGGAAGCGAGCGTAGTCGCCACATCGACCAGCGCGCCTGCCACCGCCACGGCGACGCCCGTTGCCACCACGTGGCTGCAAGCGCTCGGCGAGCCCGACGACGCACCGCCGCCAATGTTAGTTTCTTGCGCCGACTCGAACGAAGACGGTGCGCTCACCGCGGACGACAGTGCGACCGGACTGCCGTCCGGCGTCACAATCGCCCTCGACGGCGAGCTGGCATGCGTGGAGCCGGAACAGCACGCGGACTTCTACGACGGCGCGTCGTTTCCGCCGGAGGTGCGCGAGTGCAGCGGCGCCACGCCGGTCCAGATCGTGCTCGCGGCGAGCGCCGGCAGTGATCTGTTGCAACCGCACGAGGGCGAGAGCCTGGGCCTGATCGCCATCGCAAAGGACATGCGGTCCGCCATCGAAGCGGCGGGCGGCAGCGCGTCGATCATGGTGGCGATGTCGGCGATCTTCGGGGCTGAGCCGCCGCAGACGAGCATGGAGTTGTGGCTCGCCGCGCGCGTGCGCAACGTGCTCGAAGACGTGCCGTGCTCGCGCGTCGTGCTGATCGGCCACAGCCACGGCGGCGTAACCGCGACGGCCGTCGCCGTGGCGCTCGAAGCGGAGTACGCCGACCGCATGCTGGTGGTGCTCATCGATCGCTCGGCGGTGCTCTACGACCGCGTGGCGCTAGAGATGCCGCAGCAGGCGCGCGTGTTGAACTTCTTCCAGCTCAACGAAGGCTGGCATGGCGTGCCGATCGACCAGCCGAACATCGAGAACATCGACGAATCGGACGAACGGGCGCCGGTTGCGCCCAGCGACGGCGGCGGCGGCTTGGCGCTGGTGAGCCACAAGACGCTCGATGATGCGGTGGCGGTGCAGGCGCAGGTCGTAGAGCGATCGGTTGCGTGGGCACTGCGGTAGTCGCCTGGTCGCTGGTCGCTGGTACCTAACGATTGCTGTTGTCCGAGGTGGGTCTCGCGATTCGTCATGCTGAGCGAACGCGAAGCATCTCGTTATGCTGCGGGACGTCCGTTTTGGGCGAGAGCGATGGCTTGTCGCTGGCCGCGGTCTTCCTCTGCCTTCGTATACTCGGTCGTGCGCCGCTTGGGTCGTTGGCTTGTATGGCTCGGATGGGCAGGCTGGGTCTTCTTGTCCTGGGTGTTGTTCCTTGCTCTCGGTTTTGGCCAACGTCACGAGATACTGGCCATAGCGGCCGTCTTTGTATTGGTTCCCCCACTCTTACTGCTGGGGCAGCGGATCACATGGCCTCAGCGGCCAGTGCGCTCCCGGACTGTAATCTTCATCGCAGCCGTCGGCGCTGTGCTGTACAGCGCGATCACGATACTGACTCTTCAAGGTGCGGTGGGCGTCGAGTCAACGTACTAGTCGACGTTGGCTACCACGTCTCGGTCACTGGACGGTAGGCGCGCCTTAGCCGCGGCCTCCACTCACCATGCCACGCAGCACCACCAACGACATCGCGCCGCAGGCGGCCGCGGCGATCGCGCTAAACAGAAGCAGGTCGCCGTGCGACGAACTCGAGTCGTTGCCACCACCCAACGCCGGGAGCCGGAAGTGCCTTCGAGACGGATCGCTCAACGCCGCCACGTCGTACGGCTCGTCTCGCAGCCAGAACGTCGTCGGAAGACTGGGTGACAGGTACGCCTCGCCACTGCGGTGCAAGCCCAGCACCGCAAACATGCCCGTTGGATCCTCACCAATCGCGCCGCACGAGCCGCCACCGCCCCAGATCGGCTCCGGCTCGCCAGGAATGTAGGTCATCGACCTCGTGTCGATGATGGACTCACCGAGCAGGTCGCCCTTCCACACATGCATGACCTGGATGTGCAGTTCGACAGGAGTGAAGATCGTCTCCGAAGCGATATCATCGCGTCGTTCCCACGACGTGATGCGGCCGCCGATGATGACGTCGACTCGGCGACCGGGTCGAAGTCGGGCCCAACGCTGCAGCGCAGTGGTGCCGCGCCCGCCTCGGAGAACGCTGCGAGGGCCGACAACACGCAAGCCACAACTCCAACCGTGGTCGCCAGAAGCCGCATACGTCCTCCTTCGCCAGCGAGGATCGTCGAACCGGGGCCGCGGCACCTGACGGAAGCCCGGCGGGGAGCCGACGGATTCCTGTCAGTGTCGCGCGCATGGAGCTTTTGCAGCTTTCGCTGCGCCCTTCGACCGGGGCAAAGCGCAACAATCCCCGTCATGCTGAGCGAACGCGAAGCATCCCGTCATATATCCAACGTTTGTCGAGGCGAGAAGTGATCGCCGGGATGGGATCCTTCGCGGCGCTCGGCTTGCTCAGGATGACGAGGGTCTACGACACTGGTGTGCTCGCGGCTAAAGGGCGATCCGCGCGAACAACCCCAGGTGGTCGGACGGATAGAGCTTCGGGTCGTAGGCCGCCGGCTGATCGAAGGCGAGGCCGGCGTCCTTCACGTCCCACTCCGAAGACAGCCAGATGTAATCGAGCGTGCCGTGCGGTGAGTCGTCGTAGGTATTGACGGGCGTCGTCCACGTCTTCTCCGGCTCGCGGCCGTGCACCGCCTCGTGCGCCGAGCGATAGCGCTGCTTCATCATCGTCACGGCCGGTTCGGGCGGATCGGCGTAGGCGTTGAAGTCGCCGGCGATTACGAGCGGCAGCCGGCGCGTGTCGCGGTCGAGCCACGCGAACATGCGCTCGATCTGCTCGACGCGCTCTTCCTGCGCTTCGACGGGATGGTGGAGGTGCGTGTTGACGAAGACAAACGGCCGGTCGCCGCAGCGCAAGACGAAGCGCTGCGCGACGCGCTCGAACGTCATGAGGTCGAGAATCTCGTGTTCCTCGAACTGCAGGCGTGACATCGTCGCGATGCCGTGATAGCTGGCCCGTGTGTCGGGATTCGCGGCGTGCTTGATGCGATAGTGCGGCCGCTGGCCCATGCGGATGTTGACCTGGCGGCTGATCCACATGCCCTGGTCCAGCACAAGGTCGATCTCCTGCAGGCCGATGACGTCGGGCGTAAGCTGCTCGAACTGCTCAATCAGGAGCGGGGCGCGCAGACCCCACTCTCCGGCGCGGTTGAAGATGTTGAGCGTGGCGACGGTGACTTCAGGCATGGGCGTAGATTAGACCGTTCGGTGGCGCGAGCATAGAGGCGCGGACCCTGATCCCGCCTCGCGCTCCCGCTTCTCGCCGCTACGCCGGGCGGTAGCCCCACGCCTGCACGACGCGCGGGATCGAGAGCACCGAACCAGGTTGCCGCGCGAAGGCGTACAGCTCATCGATGAGCCGATCCAGCTCGGCCTCGTCCGATAGGCCTTCTGCCAGCACCGAGTCGACGATGTTCTCCATCGTCAGCGGCGTTACGACCTTGGCTTCGCCATCGATGCCGGCGGGCTGCACGACGTTCATGTCGACTCGCTCGCAGCCCGCCGCTGCCAGCATGCCCGGCAACCGCGGGCCGATGTTCGGGTCGACGCCGCGCTTCAGCGCTGAGCGCGTGTACAGCTCGCAGTAGCGCTCATACGCCGGGTTCGGCGGGTAGCAGAACGATCCGCTGAAGTCGATGTCCTCGACGATCAGCACGCCGCCGGTCCGCACCGACTTCCAGATCGCCCGCAGCGTTTCTTCTGGCTCCGGCAGGTGCGTGAGCAGGAAGCGCACGTAGACGGCATCGAACTCGCGGTCGAAGGAGTCGCCCGCGGCATCTGCGAGCTGGAACTCGACGTTCATCACGCGGTTGTTGATCGCCTCGGCGCGCGCCATTTCGAGCTTGATCTCGTCGATGTCCGTGCCGACCGCCCTGCCGTCCGGAGCCACGCGCCCGGCGAGCTCGATAGTGACGTCGCCGCCGCTATTCGCTCGAGGCGACCGTGCGGGACCTCGAAGCTTTGGTCGAGCATCTCGGACTGGAGCGATTCGCGGTAGGCGGAATGTCGGAAGGCGCACCCACGGCAATCCTCTACGCGGCGCGCCATCCAGAACGGATCATGAGACTCGTGCTCTACGGCTCATACGCACGAGGCGAAGGGCTCATGGCCCCGCCCGAGCTGCGTGACGCCGTTCGGATGGTGTTGAAGACGCAGTGGGGCGTCGCGTCGAAGCTCCTCTCAGCGATCTTCCTGGGCGACGATTCGTACGTCACGCCCGAGCAATTCGCGCTGTACCAGACAGCGTCGGCCTCTGCGGACGATGCACTCGCGCTGATCGACCGCGCGATCAACATCGACGTGCGAGACGTCCTGGCGCAGATCGACGTGTCGACGCTCGTCTTCCACCATCGCGACGACATGGCGGTGCCGATCGAACTGGGCCAGGAGGTCGCGGCCGGGGTCCGCGGGTCGCGATTCCTGTCCGCGCCGGGCGGGCACTACGCGGTGAGCTGGACCGAATTCAACCGCGCCTCGCTCGCGTTTCTGCTCGGTGAGGAGATCGGTGAGCTAGAGACGTATCGGGAGGAGGATCCGGCGCATGCCACCAGCGCTTCGCCGCGCGAAGCTAACGGCGTGTACGGCGACGGCCCACTCGTCATCGACTCCGACCGGCACGTCGTCACACTCGACGGGCAGGGCGTCGAGCTTTCGCCGACGGAGTTTCGGTTGCTCGCCGAGCTGGCGAGGACGCCCGGACGGGTCCGCTCGTACCAGGAACTGCTCCATCGCGTGTGGGGTGCAGAGTACGTCGGCGAAACCGACTTCCTGCACGTGTACGTTTCCCGGCTGCGCAGAAAGCTGCGCGCCGACCTGATCACCACCGAACGCGGCTTCGGCTATCGATTCGGCAGCCGTTAGTCCAGCGGCTCATCACTACGGTCCATCACAGCGCCCGCTCGATCGCGGCGCCCATCTCCTGCGTCGATACGAGGGTGCCGCCGGCACCGGCGATGTCCGGCGTGCGGAGACCTGCGCCCAGCGTGCGGCGGACGGCTGCTTCGACGGCGTCGGCCTCGGCTTCGAGCTTGAAGGACAGGCGGAGCATGACGTCGGGCGCCAGGCGCTCGAACTGATCGAGCAGCAGCGGCGCGCGCAGGCTCCACTCGCCGGCACGATTGAAGATGTTGAGCGTGGTGACGGTGACGTCAGCCATGGCGTTAGCGTAATACGCGGAGGCCTTGGCGCATAGATCAGGCCGCTTCGCACTCGCTGCGCAAGAACGCCTCCGGATCGCCGGTGCGCAGCAGTTCGAGCGCGACCGGCATGAGGTTGTCGCTGAACTCCGCGCGGCCGGCAATGAGGTTGCGCTCGAGGAAGAACAGCAGCATCCAGGCGTACATATCGGACAGAAGCGGCGGGGACGATCCGTATCCGTGGAGGAGAGGGCGGATCACGCGCCGGCGCCCCCGCCCCGCGGACGCCGCGGCGAGTTGCGCGATATCCCAGGCTGGCGGCCCGACGCCCGGAAACGGATCGATCACCTTCGGCCCTGCTTCCGTCAACATGACGTTGGACGGCACGAGATCGCCGTGCAGCATCACAAGGGGTGCCGGATCGGCGAGCGCGCGCGCGGCCGACTCCTCGCCGAGCGCGATCAATTCAGGCGGCAACTGCCTCCAGCCGGAGGTGCTCAGCCGATCGCGAATGTCGCGAAGCGACGCGAGCGGCGTCACGTCATGCAGCGTGCCTAACATCTTCCCGATCGCCACGAAGTCTGCCGGTTCCGACGGCGCCAGTTCGGCGAGCGACCTGCCGCCCAGCCATTCCGCGAGGTAGGCGCCGCCCTCCAGCTCGTCGACGATGCGAACGGCGCAGCCGGTCGCGTCCCAGGCGCGGAGCGCCGCGACCTCCGCGGGTTGCCGATCCGGCATCGATTGCTTGAGCAGGAAGAGTGCGCCCGTGTGGTCACGCACGCACGCGATGTATCGTGAAGCACCCGACGCGCCCTCCTGGAAGCTCTGGAGCTCGAGGCCGTGCTGTCGGCAGATGTCCAGGCACTCCGCGCGATCATTCACGTCAGAGGCACTGTACCGCGGCTCTCCGTACCGGCTCAGGAATCGCGCGCGAGCGCCCGCTCGATCGCGGCGCCCATCTCCTGCGTCGATACGAGGGTGCCGCCGGCACCGGCGATGTCCGGCGTGCGGAGACCTGCGCCCAGCGTGCGGCGGACGGCTGCTTCGACGGCGTCGGCCTCGGCCTCGAGCTTGAAGGACAGGCGGAGCATCATCGCTGCGCTGAGGATCATCGCGACCGGGTTCGCCTTGCCGGCGCCGGCGATGTCCGGCGCCGAGCCGTGGATCGGCTCGTACATGCCGAAGCCGCGCGCGTTGAGGCTCGCCGAGCCCATCATCCCCAACGAACCCGCGAGCACGCTCGCTTCGTCACTGAGGATGTCGCCGAAGATGTTGTTGGTGAGCAGCACGTCGAACTGGCGCGGGCTGAGCACGATCTGCATGGCCGCGTTGTCCACGTGGAGGTAGTCCGTCGTGACGTCAGGGTACTCGGGCGCGATCTTGTCGAAGACGTTGCGCCACAGCACGCTGCTGCTCAGCACGTTGGACTTCGCGACGAGCGTGACGTGCTTGCGACGCCCGCGCGCGACCGTAAACGCGACATGCGTGATGCGCGCAATCTCCCCTTCCGTGTAGGACTCCGTGTCCCAGACCTGGCGCTGGCCATCGACCTCGCGTTCGCCGCGTTCGCCGAAGTAGATGCCGCTCGTCAGTTCGCGCACGATCATCATGTCGACGCCCTCGACGATCTCCGGGCGCAGCGGCGACAGCGACACGATCTCCGGATAGACGACGACAGGACGCAGGTTCATGAACAGGTCGAACTCGCGCCGCAGCCCGAGGATCGCCGTCGTCTCCACGCCCTTCCATTTCGGGTGATCCAGTTCGCTCGTCGGGCCGCCGAAGGGCCCTTTGAGGATCGCGTCGGCGTTGCGGCACGCTTCGACGCTGGACGCCGGCAGGTGCTCTCCGAAGCGCTCCCACGCTTCGCCGCCGGCGTACGTCTCGATGAACTCGAACTCGTGCCCGAAGCGCCCACCGACGGCCTGGAGCACCCGCAACGCCTCGTCGGCGATCTCCGGGCCGATGCCATCGCCCTTGAGCAGCGCGATCTTGAAGTGCATGGGGGAGCCTACCGGCTCCGAGTCTTAGGTTCTAAGTTCAAAGTTCTAAGTTCTGGGTTCTCGGACTCACGTCATCAGGGCGCGACGGCGTGCCGCACGGCGGCTTCGGCGAGCAGCGCCAGCGGGTTGATCAGGTCGGGCGCCTCGGCGTCGCGGCCGAGCATGAGCGGCAGTTCCGTGCAGCCCAGGATCGTGCCATCGACATTGCGCGCCCGCACGCTGCGCAGCGCTTCGGCGACGACGGCGTGTGACTCCGGCGTGACGTTGCCCGCCTGGTACTCCAGGATCAGTTCGTCGAGTTGCGCCTGCATGTCCGGCGCAACCGACGCCCACTCGATGCCGCGCTCGTCCAGCGGTGCGGCGTAGACGCTGGCGTCGAGGTACGCGAGGACGCCGGCGCGCCGCCATGCACGTCGCTCCACTTCCGCCATCACGACGTCGATCATGCTCAGCACCGGCAGCCCCGTCGTCTCCTCGAGTTCGCGTTGCACGCGATGCGCGGCGTTCGCGCCGATGACGAGGAAGTCGACCCAGCCGGCCAGCCGCCGGGCGGCGTCCAGGAAGTCCGGGTTGGCGCGAAACGGCTCGATGGGCGCGCCATCGTCATCGAACAGGAACGGCGGGCCGCGATGGTAGTACACCACCATGCGGGGGTAGCCGGTGTTCCCGGAGCGCGGGAGCAAGCGCTGCGAGACCTCGTGGACGCGGCGCTCGAAGTCCATCGTCGCCTGCGGGCCGATGCCGCCGAGGACGCCGATTGTCTTCAAGCGAGCTGCGCCCTGTAGTACGACTGCCCTTCGCGAAAGAGCGCCGCCACGCGGTCGCGCGATGCTTCGTCGGGATATTTTGCGCGCCGCGCCGCAAGGGCGATCAGCCGTTCGATCCAGTCGACGAAGTACTCGGCGGACTCCGCATCGCGGACCGGCTGATCATCGACGCTCACGTAGACCGGGCTCGTGTGCGCGAAGACATGCGTATCGAGCGCGAGGCGGTGCGCGGGGCCGATCGCGCGCGCGGCGACCCAGCACGATGCGGCGGGCTTGAATTCATGCGCCAGGATCGCGCGCTGTCCCGCCTCCTCCGCCATCGCCGCGGCGACGACTTCGCCGTTGACGATCAATTCAAGGCGCTCTATGGGCACGTACGATCCCGCTTCGACCACGACGCCGATCGATGCGCCCGCGGTCGCGGCGACGTCGTCGCCGGGGATGTTGCCGTTGACTTCAAGCGAGAGCATGGGCCCGTTCGTGACGAACGTGCGACCAGCGCGGACCGCCTCGCACCACGACTCGACGGTGAAATCGCCATCGATGAGCGCGTAGACGCGGTCGCCCGCCGGCGGATTGCTGAAGTCGCCCTGGTCAACGGTGTTCATGAACGTGTCCGTGCCAGCCGTCGCGGCGAGCCGGAGGCCGCAGTTCAGCAGCCGATACCACAGCTCGCTCGTTTGCAGTTCGTTGCCGGGGTACGACATCACATCGACAGCATCGATCTTGCCGAGCGCGGCGTCGACCGGAAGTTCCTTCGCCTCGACGCTGTAGGTGTGCTCATCGGCGAACACGCGATCCAGCGCGATCGTGTCGAACATCGGGTGCGCATAGCTCAACGTGCCGCCGGCGCGGTGACAGTGATCGGCGGCGCCGGCGTTCGCCGGCAGGTCGTGGTAGTGCTCGCTGAGCGGGAAGCCGCTGTAGATGGGCGGCACGAGTTCATCGATGCCGTACATGCACATGTGCCCGTACAGGTTGTTGCGATACTCCTCGCCCCAACGGAGCATGTAGTCGGGCGTGCTCAGCGGACTCGCCTGGCCTTCAAAGTACGGCTCGTCGTGCACCCAGCCTGTGCCCTGGTTGGCGACCATCATGTTCATGAAGTGCACGTCTTCGGCGCGCTGCGCCAGGGATGCGTCCTCGGGCGTCAGCAGCAGTTCGCCGCCGTAGTGCAGGTGGACGTGCACATCGGCGCTGCGCCAGCCGTCGCCCTTCGAGTCGACCCAGCGTTCGAGCCGCACGTCGAGCGCGCGCTCACCAGCCGCCGGCACATCGATGATCTCCTCGTACGGCATGTACTCGATGCCGCGCACGATGAGCACGCGCGCCCGGCCGCTGACGCGCGCCTCGAAGGCGCCGTCGGCGTGAAACCACGCGCTCTCGTTGCGGTCGCGGCGCAGATGCGCGTCCGGCGGCGCCGGCTCACCGATGGCGTCGGTGATGTAGACACGGGCGGCGATCGCTTCGCCCGTCGCGCCATCGAGCAGGCGCACGCGCAGCATGCCGGATGGCGCGCATTCAATCGGAAGGTCGATCGTCGTCGCGCGTCCGCCTGCGGTAACGAGCAGCGGCAGCAAGTACGAGCCGCGGTGCATGCGTCCCGCGTTCAGGAGGCCTGAGCCCGTTCGGCCCGGCTCGACGAATCCGCCGATGCCCTCGCCGTGCGCCTCGGCCGAGAACTCGACGCCCGCCGCCGTATCGTTCGACGCGAAGGCCAGCAGGATGAGCTCTTCGTCCTCGCGGATGCGGATCGGCTCGTGCTCGCGGGTAGCGACAGGCCCGCTTTCGCCGATAGCGACGCGCACCATGCGCGTGGCGCGCATCGACCCGTACATCGCATCGATGACGCGGGCGAGGTCTTCGTCGTCGGGGATCTGGCCGCGCTCGGGCCAGGCGTCTCGCGCAACGCGTGCCCAGTCGCTGATGTCCAGGTCGAGTCCAAGCGCAGCCCGGATCTCGGTGAGCGTCGGGTGGCGACCGCTTTCCAGCCTCAGCAGGTGGTCGAGCACCTGCTGCGGCATCGGGGCGTTATCGCGGATCATCGTCACGAACGTGCGGGGGCCGTTTGGGTGCTGCGGCGGGGCTTCCTGCTCAACAGTCATCGTGCTGTCCTCGGCTGTTTCCGCGTCGGACTCGCAGCGTACAACGCGGAGCGGTCGTCGGTCATCAGTCTGCGGTCGTCAGGGGTCCTCGGCGGTGCGCCTTCATCAGGCCGCGAGTAAATCGCCTGAGGCCGTTTCGGCAACCTCGCCCGTTCGATTGGCCGTGCAAGGCGCGATCGGAACATGAGCCGTCGCACGTTGACCCTGCGAAAGCAAGGCTGCTAGCATTTCTAAAGCGAGTGCATCCGTACCGCGCCCGCCCTGCGCCCCCGGACGGTATCCTGAACGATGGCTCTCGAACGCTTGCCCGACTCCCTGAAGCCAGTCCCGGCCGAAGTGGACCTCGAACGGATCGAGCGGGCCTTTCGCGAGATCATCGAAGCGATCGGCGAAAACCCCGATCGGGAGGGCATGCGTCGCACGCCGAA
Source organism: Dehalococcoidia bacterium (assembly GCA_040902535.1). Taxonomy (NCBI): domain Bacteria; kingdom Bacillati; phylum Chloroflexota; class Dehalococcoidia; species Dehalococcoidia bacterium. The sequence continues at coordinate 29,753 of JBBDXD010000028.1, forward strand.
CCGCGTCGCGCGGATGTACGTCGAGCTGTTCGAGGGGCTTCGAGTTGACCCGAAGAGCCACGTGGACGTCGGGTTCGAGGTGGGGCATGAGGAGATGGTGATCCTGAAGGACATCCCCTTCTACAGCGTCTGCGAGCACCACTTTATGCCGTTCCATGGCATCGCCGCCGTCGGCTACATTCCCGATGGGCGGGTGGTCGGCCTGAGCAAGCTCGCGCGGCTGGTCGATGGCTACGCTCGCCGCCCGCAGATCCAGGAGCGGCTCACCGGCCAGATCGCCGATTCGCTCATGGAGACGCTTGAGCCGGACGGCGTCGCCGTCGTCATCGAGGCGGAGCACCTGTGCATGACGCAGCGGGGGGTGAAGAAGCCGGGCAGCCGGATGGTGACCTCCGCGACGCGCGGCCTGTTTCGCAAGAACGAGGTCACGCGCGCCGAATTCCTGTCGTTGGTGCGCGGAACGTGACTGTGACCCAGCTCGCCGTCAACGACGAGCCCTTCGACGCGGTCGCCGGCGAATGGTCTGAACTCGTCGCCCAGTGCCGGAATGCCATTCCCTTCGCGACGCCACAGTGGCAGCGCGTCTGGCTGCGTCACTTCCAGGGCGACCGCAAGCTGCGTGTGCTGAGCGTCCGCGAGGGCGAGCGCCTGATCGGCGTGGCGCCCCTGCTGGTCGATGGGGACCTCGCAGAGTTCGTCGGGCACTACTCGATTTGCGACTACATGGATGCCATCGTCGCGCCGGGCTACGAGCGCGAGTTTTACGCGCGGGTGCTCGAGCATCTCGCGCGCGATGGCGTGACGTCGCTGGACCTCCGCGGCGTGCGCGAATGGTCGAGCACGCTCGAATGCGTGTGCAATTGCGCCGAAGGCATCGGTTACGGCGTCCAGCGCGAGCTGGAAGCGCTCTCGCCGAGTGTCGAGCTTGCGGGGGACTGGGACGCGTATCTCGGCCAGCTCTCGAAGAAGGACCGGCACGAACTGCGGCGCAAACTACGGCGTTTGATGTCGGCAGGGGGCGTCGAGTTACAGGTCGTGACGGCGCCAGACGAAGCTTTGGAACAACTCGAGACGTTGTTCCGGCTGATGCGGATCAGCTCGCACCACAAAGAGGAGTTCCTCGACCGCCCGGGGATGATGGCGTTCTTCCGCGACATGACCCGCACCATGGCGGAGGCCGGCATGCTCCGGCTCTATTTCCTGACCTTCGACGGCCAACCGGTGGCATCCGTACTGAACTTCGATGTCGGGGGCGTGCTGTACATGTACAATAGCGGCTACGACCCCGAATACGCGCACTACGCCGTCGGTCTGATGTCGAAGGCCCTGCTCGTGAGGGACGCGATCGAGAACGGCCGCTCGTGCGTGGATTTCCTCCGCGGCGACGAGAGTTACAAGTACGACCTCGGAGGGAAGGACCAGCAGGTCTACAGGCTGGTACTAACCAGATGACGAGTCTTTACGAGCGGGGAGCACTGCACGGGCGGCGCATCGCCGTGATCAGCGCGCACACGTCGCCGCTGGCGGCGCTCGGCGGCCGCGAGACGGGCGGCATGAACGTCTACGTGCGCGAGCTGAGCCGCGAGCTGGGCGCACGCGGATACGAAGTCGACGTGTTCACGCGTCGCACATCTGCCGCGGATCCGGAAGTGCAGCCCTTCGGGCCGAACGCGCGCGTCATCAACGTCGATGCCGGCCCCACGGATACGATCGACAAGCTGCGCATCGCCGACTACCTCGATGAGTTCGAGCTCAACGTGCTGGCGTTTGCGGCGCGAGAAGGCGCTGTCTACGACCTCGTGCACAGCCACTACTGGATGTCCGGCAAGGTGGCGCTCGCGCTCTGTGAGCGTTGGAGCGTGCCGCACGTCGCGATGTTCCACACGCTCGGAGAAGTGAAGATGCGGGCGCGCCTCAGCGAGCACGAACCGGCGGCGCGCATGGAAGCGGAGACGGCAGTGGCGGCGGCTGCGGACTGCATCGTCGTTGCGAGCCGCCACGAATTGCACCTGCTGACGACGCTCTACCGGGCCGACGAATCGCGGATAGCCGTCGTACCGTGCGGCGTCGACCTGGAGCGCTTCTACCCGATGGACAAGGAACAGGCGCGGCGCGCGCTCGAACTGAAGGACGGCGACCGCATCATCCTCTTCGTCGGGCGGATCGAGCCGCTGAAGGGCATCGACATCCTGATCAGCGCGGCGGCGCAACTGCACGAAGACGAGAACTTCCGCGTGCTGATCGTCGGCGGTGACGGCCGCGCCGAGGCCGAGCTTGCGCAGTTACGCGCGCTGGCGGAGCGCCTCGACATCGACCATCACATCTCGTTTGTCGGCGCCGTACCGCACGAAGACTTGCCGATGTACTACAACGCCGCGGACGTCTGCGTCGTGCCGTCGTACTACGAGAGCTTCGGGCTGGTGGCGGTCGAAGCGATGGCGTGCGGCGTGCCGGTCGTGGCGTCACGCGTCGGCGGGCTGACGAGCACGATCAGCGACGGCGAGACCGGCTACCTGATCCCGTGGCGGTGCCCGGAGCCCTTCGCGGAGCGTTTGGAGCTGCTGCTCGACAACGACGAATTGCGCCAGTCGTTCGGCCGCGCCGGCCGCGAGGCGGTCGAGCGCTACCGCTGGGCGAACGTCGCAGACGCCGTCGCTGCGCTGTACGAGGAGTTGCTGTTGATCTACGCGAGTTATCCGTCGGGCGACGCAGAGGCCGGCGCCGCATACTAAGCGTCAGTGTTAGGGCGTGCCTCGTGACCGAAGCTGCTCCCACCCGGCCGTCACTTCGACTGGCGACCGTCAACATCGACTGCGCCGACGCGCGGGCGATGGCGGACTTCTACCGCAGGCTGCTGGGATGGGAAGTCACGTTTGATGACGGCAACTTCCTCCTGATGCGGGACCCGGCCGGGGGCACGGGCCTGTCCTTCCAGGAAATACCGGACTACCGGCCGCCCGCCTGGCCGGAGCAGCCCGACGGGCAGGACAAGATGCTCCACCTGGAGATCAAGGTGGATGACCTGCAGGCTGCTCTCACGCACGCTCTCGCCTCAGGAGCGCGGCTGGCCGGCTACCAGGGACGAGAAGACGTCCGAGTCATGCTCGATCCTGCCGGCCATCCGTTCTGCCTGTTCCTCGTCTGACGCACCGGGACTGTCGCTCCAGCCTCCAGCCTCCAGTGCTCGAGGCCAGTTGTAGCGGCACTACCCCGCCGATATACTAAGTGAGTACTTAGCAAACCATCGCTCGGGCTAGACGCCGGGCGTCCCAGGCAAGGAGTCCCAGATGGTCCAGGAAATCGAAACTGTCGTGACGATCACCGACAAGGCTGCCGAGAAGGCGAAGGCGCTGCTTGCGGACCGCGGCGTCGAAGACGCCGCGTTGCGCGTGTTCGTCGTAGGCGGCGGCTGTTCCGGCTACCAGTACGGCATGGCGATCGCGCAGGGTAAGGAAGAAGACGACATCGTCATCGAGCACAGCGGCGTTACCGTGCTGGTCGACCCCGAGAGCGCGCCCTTGATGCGCGGCGCCGAGATCGACTACGTGGACGACATCATGAAGTCGGGTTTCACGATCTTCAACCCGAACGCGGTCAAGGGCTGCGCCTGCGGTTCGAGCTTCCAGACCGAAGACGGCGGCGGCCAGGCCAAGAGCTGCTGCTAAGGTCGACGGTTCAGTGAGACAAGAGAGGGCCTCGAAACGAGGCCCTTATTGTTTTTTCGCGTGCGATTGCCGGAACCGAGAACCTCTAACCTCAGCGAAGCGTCGCCGTCTCGGCGTCTGACGGGAGATTCGTCGCTTCGCTCTGAATGACGATGCGTTTATGGGGCGCCTATGTTTATCATGCGCGCATGACACTCGAAGGACAGTACGCACCGAGCACGCTGAAGTTCGCCGCCGACCAGGTCGAAATCTACGAGCGCACAGGTGGCGCCGAGGGCAACACGCTCCAGGGCGTGCCCGTCATCATCCTCACGACGCGCGGGCGCAAGAGCGGATTCGTCCGCAAGTCGGCGCTGATGCGCGTCGAGCACGACGGGGCGTACGCCTGCGTCGCATCGTTGGGCGGCGCGCCACGCAGCCCGAAGTGGTACGACAACGCGATCGCCCATCCCGACGTCCTGCTGCAGGACGGCGCAACCGTCTATGAGATGCGCGCACGCGAAGTCACCGGCGATGAGAAGGCGGCATGGTGGGCGCGAGCCGTAGCCGTCTGGCCGGCGTACGACGAGTACCAGGCGAAGACCGAGCGCATCATCCCCGTGCTCGTGCTGGAGCGGAGATAGCCGACCAGCAACCAACGACTAGCGACCAGCGACCAGTCCGTAGCGGCCGCGCACGCTGTCCAGGTGGCCCTCCGCGTCGTCGATGGCCGTGAGGTCGATGCGGCGCACGGCGCCGAATCCCGCCCACTCCAGCAGGCGGATAACGTCGTCAACGCTCTCCGCCTGCGTCAGCGGCAGCGCCGCCATCACGTCGTCGGTGTAGGAGTCGTCGCCGGGATGCTCGTGCGCATCTTCGTCGGCCGCGCCGTCCTGTCCATGGTCGTCGTCGTTCCAGATGCCGTCGATGATGACGAGACGGCCCTCGTGACGCAGCAACGTGCGCCAGTTGCGCAGCGCCAGTTCGGGGTCAGTCAGCGTCCACAGCAGATGGCGATTGACGACGGCATCGAACGACGCGGGCGGAAACGACGGCGCGGCCGCGTCTCCGAGCGCGAACGCCGGCGCATCTGCGACGTCCTGCGCCGCACGCCTCGGATAGCGAGCATCTGTACCGACAGGTCGATGCCGCGGACGCGATGCCCCAACTGGCGCGCGTGGAACGCAAGAAAGCCGGTGCCGGTACCGACGTCGAGCACGTCGCAGGGCGGCGGCGGGAGCACGTCGCGGAGCATCGCGAGCCATGCGTCGCGCTCGGCTGAGCTCATGATGCCGTGCCCGGGCGTGGCATCGTACGACGCCGAAGCCATGTTCCAGCACGCGGTGATGCGCTGCTGGGCGTGCTGGCGATCGGTCATGGAAACTCTCTGGCGACGGTGCCAGCCTTCACAGCGCCTTGACGAGATACGTGCACGATTCGCCCTCGATGCCTTCGTTACCTGCGGCGTCGACAGTCGTCCACGTCACCTCGAACTCGCCGAATCCCGACTCGCGATAGCCGAGCCGCCGGTACAGGCGCCGCGCCCTCGCGTTCTCGACGCCTACCGCAAGTCCGATCGTCGTGTGCCCGCGCGCCACGGTGCGACGCTCCGCTTCGAGCATGATCGCGGTGCCGACGCCGCGCGATTGCAGGTCCGTGCGCACGGCGAGCCCTTCGACGTACGGGTCGCGACCGATGCGCTCGTGCAAACGCGGATCGCTTGCACCGGCCCAGCGGACAAGCACATGCCCTGCAGGTTGTCCATCGACCCACGCGATCAGGTAGTCGCCCGCGCCTTCTTCCTGGATGCGAAAGCGGCCGGCATGAGAGTGCGTTCGTATTCCGTCGATCATGCGCTCAATGGAGGGCATGGTGATCTGCAACGCGTCGATCTCCCGCCGTGTAAGCGCTCGCACTTCGACGCGGTCTGTTATCACGTCCGTTGTCCTTCCATTGCCGCGTCTCGCTAGCTGGCAGCGCCCGCTTCGGCATCGACTGGCGGCGGTTCATCTTCGGCGAGCGCCGTTACCGGGGCGGCGCTGCGCGGCATTTCGACCCCGAACCCCTGGTTGCCAAGCTCGGCCGCGGGCACAACCTCTTCGAGCTTCCAGCGCGTGCGCAGCGCACCTGCGCCATACTCGCCGAGCGCGCGGTCGAGCGCCGCGTCGGGCGGCACATTGCCCACTCGCAGGTAGATGTACTGGTACACGTCGCGCACGAACGCCGCGAGCGGCACGATCAAGATCACCAGGATGAAGCCGCCGATCGCGCCGGCCAGCACCAGCAGGACGATAATCACTCCCGGGTGCATCCGCAGCATGTCGCCCTGAAGCTTCGGGACGATCAGGTTGTTCTCGATCTGCTGAATGATCAGGAAGGCCAGCGCGACCCACAGCGCCTTCACGGGGTCCTCGGCAAGCGCGACGAGCACGGCCGGGACCGCGCCGATGATCGGGCCGATGATCGGGATCATCTCGGTGATGCCGGCGATGATCGCCAGCCCCAGCGGGTAGCGCACATCGAGGATCTCGAGCGCGATGTACGCCATCGTGCCGACGATAATGCCCTGGATCAGCATCGCCCGGATGTAGTGGCGCAGCACGGCATCGGCGATGCCCAGCGTGTTGCGCACGTCGTGGCGCCAGTCCGGCGGAAACATGCCGATGAAAGAGCGCACGCCGCGCGGGTGGTCCTTCATCGTGAAATACAGCCAGATCGGGATCGTCAGATAGCCGATGATGATGGTGAACGTGCTGCCCGCGAATGTCAGGACATCGGGCGCGAGGCCCGCCGCCCAGTCGCCGGCCGCATCGCCGAAGTCCGTCAGCGTCTCGTCGACGACGTCGTGGTGCTCTTGTGGCACGGCCTGGTCGTACCAGTCCTGGATCCGGTCCTGGACCGCGTCGATCGTGGCGGGCAGGTCGTCGCTGAACTGCTGGATCTCATCGATCGCCTGCGGCACGAACAGAAATCCCAGCCCGGTACCGATGCCGGCGACGCCCGCATAGAGGATCAGGATCGCGAGGCCGCGCGCCAGGTGCGGGTCGCGGTGCCGGAAGGGGATGATCGAGGCGATCCAGTTCACCGCCGGGGCGATGACGTACGCGATGGCGACCCCCAGCAGAAACGGGAAGAGGGCCGTCCGCTCGTTCCACGCGACGAACAACACCAGCACGATGGGCACGAACACCATCGCGATGTGGATGCGGCGGCGCGTCAGCTCGTTCATACGTGGGGTATCGTGCCGGAAATCCCCGCCTGAGCGCCACTATCAGAGACGCGCATCGATCTGCCTGCCGCACGTCCGGGCAGCTCACAACGGCGACGTATCGCACAAGCATCGCCCGAACCGTAGTTTCGCGGCTAGTCGCCGATGAGGTCGAGCGGAATCACCGTTTGCAGCGCCGAAGCCACAGTCGGCAACAGGGGCAGGAGCTGCGGCACCGGCGTCGCGGTTGCGATGACTGGCGGCGGTTGCGATGCCGTTGGTGATGCGCGTGGCGGCGCGGTGGGTGCAGCCGGCGGCTCCGAAGGCGATGGCGATGCCGGCGAGTCAGATCCAGATTGCGTCGTGGCGCCGGACGCAGGCGGCGCGGCATCCGACGGCGATGCATCGTCACGGGCGCGGGTGGATTCGTCCGACTCGCGGGACTCGCCCGACGGCGACTGGCCAGACCACTCGTTTCCGTCGGCAAGAGTGTCCGGCGCACTGCCGTCTTCTGTCCTCGCATTGCCGATCGCCTCGGTAAGGTTGCTGGCAGCATCGGGTTGCAGCGCGTCAGAGGAACCAGGATCGACGGACAGCACCACGGCTCCATCGGATCGCGCATCGCCCAGCGTCGTATCGTCCGTATCGCGCGATGGTTGCGGCGTCGAATCATCGCGAGCGGCGCCTGCGACGACCGCAGCCGGAACACCGTCGCCCGCGTCGCCGCCGGACGAGATCAACATCGCGCCGATGCCAACCGCCGCCGCGAGCAGCACGCCGCAAGCCGCGCCGAAGACGACATGACGCGTAGCGAAACGCCGTTTGCCTCGTCCTTCAGTGGCGGTGTCGGGCGGTCTGCTCGCGGTGACTGGCGGCGCAATCTCGCGCCACACGCGATCCTTCAACTCCGCACGATGTGGCCGCAACGCGTTGACGGCGGGCCCCAGGTAGGGCAGCGCACCCCAGCGGCGGCAGGCGCGGCAGCGCGCTACGTGCGAGTTCACCGACGCAAGCTGATCGCCGGACAGCGCGTGCGTCCCCGCCGCGACGGGTTGCGTCGCGCGCGCACCGCGTGTCACCGCCTCGTGGTACGCCGTGGCCAGCAGGCTGCCAGCGACATCGGCGTTCGCTCGGACGAGATCGTCTTCGACGAGACGCGCGAAGGTCGCCCGCGTGATCTTCGTCGCGGCGCTCTCCGATGGCGCCAGCCGCAACGCCAGGTCGTTCACGGCGGCGAAGTGCTCCTGGTAGATGCCGCGGAGCGCGTCGGCGCCCGACGAAGCCGCGCGTGAGTCGCGGCCGACGAACGCACCAAATCGGCGCAGGTGAGCGGGGTGATGCCATGCCATCGCCGCCCAGCATGCCACCGTCACTTCGATGATGGCGCGTTCCCGGCCGGGCGGGCGGACAACGCCAGCGAACCGCAGCGAGCCAGGTGAAAAACGCGATGCCCGCGCAAGATTCGGCGCATGGCTCGGGGGCCGCCATGCGTCCCGCTACACTCTCCGCATGCACGCACTGGCATCGCTCGACGAGATCGTCGCGTTCCTCGACCGCATCCTGGCCGCACCGCGCTACGAGGAGTTGGAGCCCGACTCGAACGGGCTGATCGTCCGCGGGGGCGCTGGCGTCTCGAAGGTCGCGGTCGCCGTGAGCACGTCGATCACGACGATCGTCGGGGCGGCGAAGGCGGGCGCGCAGCTTCTCGTCGTGCATCATCCGACGTGGGCGGCGGTCGACCTTTCGCTGCGGGACGAAAAGCTGCAGGCGCTCGAAGCGGCGCAGGTGTCGCTGTACGCCGCGCACGCGTCGCTGGACTGCGCGCCGGAGTTCGGCAACGGCTGGGTGCTCGCGGCGATGCTTGGCGTGCGCGTCGACGCCACGTTCGAGGAGTACCACGGCGGCCACGCAGGCGTCATCGGCGCGCACGATGCGACGTTCGGCGAGTTAATTAGCCGCACGCAGCGCGAGCTAGGCGTCGAAGTCGAAGCGCACGAGCACGCGAAGACGTGCGCGCGCGTCGCCATCGTCACGGGCGGCGGCGGCATGACGACGGCGCTGGAGGAGGCGCGCTCGCTGGGCGCCGATACGTACGTGACCGGTGAGGGCAGCCTGTTTACCCGCATGTTCGCGCGCGAAGCCGGCATGAACCTGATCTTCGCGACGCACCAGGCGACGGAAGCGCCGGGCATCAAAGCGCTCGGACAGCGCATCAGCGAGGAAGCGCAGATCCCATGGGAGTTCATCGCCGAATCGCCTGACGTGTTTTAGCGGAAGCTCTCCGGACAGCCGCACACCGCGCGCACGGGGACGGCGTCAACACGGAGCGCGCGGACCCCAGACGACGCGTCGTTCGTCGCGCGTGCGGCCCGCTGAGATGAGTTCCGCTCAGGTCCCGGATCAACAAGACCTGCCGCTACACTTAGGCCGCAATGGCGGCATCTACGCCCAATGTTCTTCCACCCGACCTCCTCGCGCGAATACGCCGCATCGAGATCCGCGCGCGGCGCCTCGTCGCGAACGTCTTCCTGGGCGAGTACCACAGCGTGTTTCGCGGGCGCGGCATCGAGTTCTCCGAGGTGCGGCAATACGAGCCCGGCGACGACGTGCGTCTCATCGACTGGAACGTCACGGCGCGCATGGGGACGCCGTACATCAAGAAGTACATCGAAGAGCGCGAGCTGACGGTGATGCTGGTGGTCGACGTCTCCGCGTCCTCGGCGTTCACGACGGCCGGCATCACGAAACGCGAACTCGCGGCGGAAGTCGCCGCCACCCTGGCGTTCGCGGCGATCGCCAACGGCGACCGCGTCGGGCTGCTGGCGTTCAGCGACCGCATCGAGGAGTACGTGCGGCCGGCGAAGAGCCGCCGCCACGTGCTGCGCATCATCCGCGAGCTGCTCTACTTGCAGCCGCAGGGGCGCCGCACGAACATCGGCGATGCGCTGGCGTACCTGGCCCGCGTGACGCGTCGCCGCGCCATCGTCTTCGTGCTGTCAGACTTCTTCGATACCGGATACGGGCCGGCGTTGCGCGCGGCTGCGCTCCGTCACGAGATCGTCGCGCTGACGCTGAGCGACGCCCGCGAGCGGGAGTTGCCGCATGTCGGACTGCTGGAAGTCGAAGACGCCGAGACCGGCGAGCGCGCGCTGATCGATACATCGAGCGGGCAGTTGCGCGCCGCCTGGGCGCGACGCGCCGCGGAGTTGCGCGACCGGCGACGGCGGACGCTTTCGGCGGTTGGCGTCGAAGAAGTGCCGCTTTCGACCGATGCGTCGTACGTGGAGCCGCTGCTGCGCGCGTTTCGCGCGCGCGAGACGCGCCGGTAGCATTGCACGTTGGGAACTACGGCCGGGCCCGCTCCCGGCGACCTTCTCGCTGCATCACGCGGTCGAAGGTATCCCAGTCCAGGACGCGGCCCAGCCGCTTATTGGCATGACGCCAGACGACGGCGCCTTTGCTCACCTTGAGGATCCCGAGCCGTTCATCGTCGCTGTAGACGTTGAACTCGACATCGCTGTTGCCGAGACTCCGCTCGGGGATGGTGAACCGCACGTCGTGACGGGCCATGGTTCCTCCCTTGAATGCCGCCGCCGCCATCATACGGCAGGGCGTGCCACGCGGGCGCAAGCTGACAAGCCGGCCCGGGCCTCGGCGGGCACTGCCGCCTAACGCGCGCCGCCGGTAGGTCACCGCCATGCAGATCGTCGCCACGCAGCGCGTCGTCGATGAGTACGCGGCGCGTATCCGGCAGACGGAGCCGCGCGCGCGGTTCGTCGTGCCGCGCGTCGAAGGCGGCGAACTGCGCTGGCACGGCGACCCGGCGGCGGCCGACATATGCTGCTTCTCCGAGGACTGCTGGCAGGACAACGAACTCCGTCACCTGCTGATCCCGGCGCTCTTCCGCCTGCACGGCCTCAGGTGGTTTCACACGTTCAGCGCCGGCGTCGATTCTCCGGCGTTCCAGGTGATCATCGACCGTGGCACGATCCTGACGAATTCGTCCGGCGCGTCGGCGCCTTCGATCGCACAGTACGTGCTGGCGATGATGCTCTATCGCACGAAACCGATCGAGACGTGGCGCGAGCAACAACGGCGGCGTGAATGGTCGCAGGTGCGGGGCGGCGATCTGACGGGCAAGACCGCGGGCATCATCGGCACGGGCGCGATCGGCGGCGAGGTGGCCCGGCTCGCCAAGGCGTTCGCGATGCGCACGATCGGCGCCCGGCGCTCTACGCGCAAGACGCGCCACATCGACGAGCAGGTGTCGATGGCGAATCTCTCGCCTCTACTCGAAGCGAGCGACTTCGTCGTGGTGGCGTGTCCGCTGACGAAGGACACCGAGAGCCTCATCAGCGAACACGAGCTGCGCGCCATGAAGCCGACAGCGACGCTGATCAACGTCGCGCGCGGCCGCGTCGTGCAGGAGGCAGCGCTGATCCGGGCGCTCGACGAAGGCTGGATCGCGGGCGCCTGCCTCGATGTCTTCGCGACGGAGCCGCTGCCCGACGACAGCAGGCTCTGGGATACGCCGAACGTCATCGTGACGCCGCACAATTCGGCCTTTTCGCCGCTGAACATGGAACGCGCCATGGGCGTGTTTATCGATAACCTGGGCAGGCTTGCGGCGGGGAAGCCGCTACGCAACCGCGTGCTGCGCGCGGGCGTGTGACGGGCCGACGAGGAGCTACCGCTAGTAGCTGGCGACGAGCGTTTCTTCCTCGGTCGGCAGGCTGCGCTTGATCACGTCCAGGTACTCCAGCGCCACGCCGGCGCCGATCGCGACGCAGTCGAGGGGATTTTCGGCGACCTGGCACGGGATGCCGGTCTCCTGCGTGAGCAAGATGTCCAGGTGCCGCAGCATGGCGCCGCCGCCCGTGAGCACGATCCCGCGATCGATGACGTCCGATGCGAGTTCCGGCGGCGTCCGTTCCAGGACGCTGCGCACGACGGACACGATCGTGCCGAGCGAGTCCTGGATCGCCGCCGTGACGTCGCTCGACTGCACGGTGAGCGTCTTCGGCATGCCGCTGATCTGATCGCGCCCGCGGATCTCCATCTTCAGTTCGGTCTCGAGCGGCACGGCGGCGCCGATCGTCCACTTCATCTCCTCAGCGGTGCGCTCGCCGATGAGCAAGTTGTAACGACGCTTCACGTACGCGACGATCGCGTCATCGAGCCGGTCGCCGGCCACGCGCACGCTCTCGCTCACGACGATGCCGTACATCGAGATCACAGCCGCCTCGCATCGCCCGCCGCCGATGTCGACGACCATGTTGCCGCTGGGCGAGTTGATCGGGATGCGCGCGCCGATCGCCGCGGCGAGCGGTTCCGGCACCAGGTGCACTGGCCGCCGCCCGCCCGCCTGCTCGGCGGCGTCGCGTACCGCGCGCTGTTCGACGCTGGTGACGCCGGCCGGAATGCACACCATCACTTCCGGCTTGACGAGGTTGAAGCGCCCGACGACTCTCTGGATGAAGTAGCGAAGCATCGCTTCGGTGATCAGGTAATCGGCGATCACGCCGTCGCGCATGGGGCGGATGACGGAGATGCTCTGGGGGACGCGCCCCATCATGTTCTGCGCCTCGCGGCCCACGGCGACGACGGTGTTATCGCGGTTCGCCAGCGCGACGACGGACGGCTCGTTGACGACGATGCCTCTGCCCTTGACGTACACAAGGACGTTCGCGGTGCCCAGATCGACCCCAATCCGCTTCGGAAGAAGCATCTGCCGTGTCTCCAGTGTCAAATAACGTGGATTGGTCGCTCGCCATGCGGGCCGGCGAGCTTGCCCTCAAACCAGTGCCGGAAGCTTATTCGATCGCCACGCGTTCGATCGAGGCGCCCAGAGCGCCGAGTTTACCATGAAGCTCCTCGTGCGCCCTGTCGATGTGATGGATGTCGCTGATCTCCGTCGTGCCCTCTGCGACGAGCGCGGCGAGCACGCATGCCGTCCCGGCCCGCACGTCAAGCGCCTGTACGCGCGCCGCCCGAAGCTGCGTCGGGCCGGAGATGATCGCGGTCTGGCCGGTCGCAACGACATCGGCGCCCATCTTGCGCAACTCCGACACGTACAGCAGCCGGTTGTCGAAGACGCGCTCGTGGATCGTGCTGGTGCCTCGCGCCTGCGTGAGGAACGCTGCGAGCTGCGGCTGCAGGTCCGTCGCGAGGCCGGGATAGGGCAGCGCCTGCGCATTGACGGCGCGATACGCATCGCCGCCGCGCACCCGCATGCCGGCGTCGGTTGGCTCGACGACGGCACCCGCCTCCGTCATCTTCCAGATCAGTGCGTCGAGGTGCTCGGGCACGGCTTCTTCGAGCACAACGTCGCCACGCGTGAGCGCCGCGCCGAGCGCGAACGTGCCCGCTTCGAGCCGGTCCGGCACGATGCGGTGCTCCGTGCCGGAGAGTTCATCGACGCCTTCGATGCGGATGGTGTGCGTGCCGGCGCCGGTAATGTTCGCGCCCATCTCGTTGAGCATCGCCGCAAGGTCGGCGACCTCCGGCTCGCTGGCGGCGTTGATGATCGACGTGACGCCCTCGCTCAGGGTCGCCGCGAGCATGACGTTGAGTGTGCCCATCACGCTCGGATAGTCGAGCACGACGCGGCCGCCGCGCAGCGATTCGCCGTCGTTCACGTCGAACAGGCCGCCCTCCTGCGAGACGTTCGCGCCGAGCACGCGAAAACCCGCGAGGTGCACATCGAGCGGGCGGATGCCGATCGCGTCACCGCCGGGCGGCGGACAAGCGGCACGCCCGAAGCGCGCGAGCAGCGGGCCCATGACGAGAAAGCTCGCGCGCAGCCGGTTCGCCAGCGACGCCGGCACGTCGAACTTTGAGACGTCGGCACAGTTAATGCGCAGCGATCCCGGTGCGATGTGCTCGACGCGCGCGCCCAAATGCTCGAGGATCTCTTCCATTTGTCGCACATCGAGGATGTCAGGCACGTTGTGCAGGACGACATCGGACGCGGTGAGCAGCGCCGCCGCGAGCGCGTAGTCGCTCCCGTTCTTCGAGCCGCTGATACGGACGCTGCCTACGAGCGGCGCGCCACCGGTAATCCGGAACATGGCTTTCGGCATTGGTAGCAGGATAGCGTGTCAGAGTCGCTCGATGTGTGTCGGATCCCATCCTTGGCGCACCGCACGCGGCCCGAACATGTGAGCGCCGGCGGCGCACCGCTTCGGGGTGGCTACGCCAGGATCTTCTCGATCGTCTCGTCCGTGAACGCGAACTCCGGCACGGCGTACGGGCCGATGATGGCGGCGAGCTGGGTGAGCTGCAACGTCGGATCGGCGCGCATGCGCTCGCCGATGCGGCGGCGGCGCGCTTCCGCCTCCGGGCCGAACTCGTTGAGGATCCGCGAACTCAGCGCCGCCGAAATGCGCAGTCGTCGCATGCGCTCGGCTCGTTCGGCCGCGTATTCGCTGAACAACTCCGGTCGCCAGTCACCGTTCGCCAGCAACGCTTCACTGACGATACGCACATCGGTCATCGTGATGGATAACCCCTGTCCGATGATCGGGTCGTTGTAGCCTGCCGCATCGCCACGAGCACGACGCCTTCGCCGTATGGCACATCCGTCCACGCATCCTCGTTGGGATACGAGTTGCACGGCCCCGCTGGCGTAGCGTTCGCGATGTGCTCGCTGCCGGGGAGCGAGGCGAGACGAAACGCATCGAGGAAGGCTCGCTGGCCGTCCTCGCCGGCGAAGCGTTGCGTGTGCTGCTTCGAATAGCCCAGGTAGAGCCGCGCGCGGCCCTTGCCCTGCGGGAACACCAGGTAATGCACGTCGTTCTCGGCGCCGATCACCTGCAACGTCTCGTCGAAACCGGCGCAGCCTTCGATGAGCATGCCACCGAACATGTGGTGCGTCGGATCTTTGTGCAGCTTGATGCCCGCGGCGCGCCGGACGATCGATCCGCGACCGTCGGCGCCGATGATGATCCGCGCTCGCGCTGTGTGCGCCGTGCCGTCGTGCGTGTACGCGACGGCCGGTTGCGCGCCGGTTGTCACCGCGATCTCCGGCACGTCGACGAGGAACGTCGCGCCGGCGGCACGAGCGGCATCCTGCAGCGTGGCGCACATGGCGGGGTGGCCCATGCACAAGGCGCCCGGCACGTCCGCCACGAGCGTCAGCGGAAGCGACTCGACAGCTTCCGGGTCGAGCGTGTCGCCGTAGGTGCGGTGTTGCGTGACGTGATGACCGCCCGCGGCCATCAGCGTGTCGTACAGTCCGAGCTTCTTGACTTCGACGACGCCCCAGGGCGCGATCCACTCGCCGCGCACGCGGTCGCGGTAGACGCGCACCTTCTCCAGCACGAGCACGGAGCGGCCGGCGCGAGCGAGCACCGTGGCCATGGCGCCACCGCCGATCCCGCCGCCGACGATGATCGCGTCGTAGCTGTCCGTCATCATCCCACTCCGATCAGAATGCGTCCGTCGCCGTACCGGCCTGCCCTGGCGCCTCTTCGACGCCAATGGTGATCGAGGTCAGGTTCGCTGCGCCCTTCGCGGCAAGGTCGGACTTGAGCCGCAGGATAAACCACTCGGCGAGCCGCTCGGCGGTCGTGTTGTCGATCGGCAACGCCACGACGTCGCTCTTCGGAAAGACGAAGCCGCGCTCCAGGAATCGCACCTTCCAGTTGCTCATGCCCTCGTCGATCTCGAGCACCGCGCTGTCGCGCTGCAGGAGGAACTTATGGTCCAACTCGTCGCACAGCGCCTTGCCGAGCGACTTCAACAATGAGAAGTCGACGACCCACGCATCATCCGTGAGCGTGCCGGTAACATCGATCGTGATCGCGTAGTTGTGGCCGTGCAGGGGCTCGCACTGACCGCCGAACGTCGCGAAGTGCGCGGCGGCGAACTTCAGCTTGTTGCGCTCGACCCGGACGCGGTACTCCACTGATGCTCTCCGTCAGTCGGCGTAGCGGTAGTCGTTCCAGCCGCCCTGGCTCGTGGGCGCGGGCACCCTGGCGCCGCAGATGCAGGGGAACTCGCCGATGCGGACGTACATCGGAAAGTTGCCCTCGTAGTGGCGTCCGCAGGCGGAGCAGTCCGCCTGGTAGAGCTTTACGTGTGGCTCGTTGACCTTCTTTTTGGGAGGCATGGCTCAGATCAAGGAGGCGTCAGGAACAGGTAATAACGGTCCTCGCGCTCGACGATGATCGGCTTCTTGCCGGCGCTCCGCGCCGCGCGAATATCGGCGGGGAGGAAGGCCCCGTACCCGAGCACCGGCGCGCTGCGCTGAAACGCGTATTCGTCGTTGGCCACCTTGATGCGCGTTGGCAGAAACTCGGCGTCATAGAGGTCGATGTACGGTATCCACACGTCGTGCTCAATCTCGAGTGTGCCGAGCTGAATGGGGTCGATTTGCAACATAGCCTCCGCCCGCCTCCGAAAGCGCGCATCATTGCATCGCATGGGCGTCCGTGCGTCAACTGAAGCGGTCAGCGGTCAGCCGTCAGCGGTCAATGACAGCGACGTCAACCTTGCCACCATTCCGATGGCGACGAGACGTGCTCGAGACCGTCATAGTCCACCTGCTCGGCCAGTTCGCCGATCGGGCGTCGCTCGCGCGGATGCTCCACATCGGGCGCCAGCTCAGCCAGCGGCACCAACACGAAGTTCCGGTCGAGCAGACGCGGATGCGGCACGACCAGTTCGCCGGAGTCGATGACCTGGTCGTCGTAGAGCAGGATGTCGATGTCGATCGGGCGTGGCGACCAGCGCTCGGCGGGCCGCCGCCCGATCGCGTGCTCGACGGACTTCGCGTGCGCCAGCAACTCGTGCGGCGACAGGGACGTTTCGACCTCGCAAGCGGCGTTGAGGTAGTCGGGGCCGGGCGGCGCGCCTTCCAGCACGACAGCGTCGGAGCGGTAGAGCGACGACACGCCAACGACGCGGCACGCCGGAGCCAGCCACCCTAGCGCGAGTCGCAGATTCTCCTTACGGTTGCCGACGTTCGCGCCGAGACCGAGGAACACGCGCGCCATCAGGCATCCCCCTCGCGCCATCCGCGCACGATCGCATCGGCGACGAGGGCGACGTGCTTCATCTCGTGTACGTCGTGTACGCGCACCAGATCGGCGCCGCCCGCGATCGACAGCGCGACGCTGGCGGCGGTGCCAAACGCACGACGTTCCACCGGCGCGCCGCCGAGCACGGCGCCGAGCGTCGACTTGCGCGACGTGCCGATGAGCAGCGGCAGGCCGAGCACGTCCAGTTCGCGCAGCCGACGCAGCATCTCGATGTTGTGCTCCGCATTCCAGCCGAACCCGAACCCCGGATCGACGATCAACCGCTCGCGCGGCAACCCCGCCTCGTCCGCGATGCGCATGGACTCGCGCAACCCGTCGAGGACAGCCTGCAACACGTCGGACGCCTTACGGCCGCGCTGATTGTGCATCGCTATGGCGGGGATGCCCGCATCCGCCGCGATCCGCGCAATCTCCGGGTCGCGGCGAAAGCCCCAGATGTCGTTGAGCATGTGCGCACCGGCATCGATCGCGGCGCGCGCGACCTGCGGCTTGTAAGTATCGACGCTGATCGGCGTATCGGGCAGATCGCGATGGATGCGTTCGATCACCGGCACGACGCGCGCGATCTCTTCGTCCGCGGTGATCTCATCGAACCCGGCGTCCGTCTTGTTCGCGCCCGGGCGCGTCGACTGGCCGCCGACATCGAGGATATCGGCGCCTTCTTCCACCATGCGGCGCGCGAGCGCGACCGCCGCATCGACGTCGGCGAGGCCATCACCGGAGAACGAGTCCGGCGACGTGTTGATGACGCCCATGATGTACGTGCGATCGCCCCATCGGAGCTCGACTGGCCCGATGCGCATGATAGAAGAGATGTAGGTGCGACTGCTCACGGCGTCATGCTACCGCGCGGCGTCTTCGACCTCGATCCATTGCGCGTACAGCTTGTCGAGGCGCGCCTTGTGCTGCTCCAGCCTGGTCGCTGAGCGCGTGCCCTCCTTGTGGTCCCCGCGCGTGAAGGCATCGGCGACCTGGCGCTCCAGGTCGTGGCGTCCGCGCTCCATCGCCTCGATGCGCTGGCGCAGTTCGGCCTGCTGCGGCGTCTCGCGGCGCACGGCGTCGTCTCTCGGTGCGCGCTCGCGTTCGCGGCGGCGGGTGGCGATGCGGCCGCGGCTCGCAGGCAGTGTCTGCGGGTGGCGCTCCTGCCAGTACTCAGAGAAGTTGCCCTCGTACGACTCGAAGCCGCCATCTCGCACTTCGATCACGCGGCCGACGATCTTGTCCAGGAAGTAGCGATCGTGCGACACGACGAGCAGAGTGCCATTGAAGTTCGCCAGCGCTTCCTCGATCGCCTCGCACGCAGGAATATCGAGGTGATTCGTGGGCTCGTCGAGGACAAGAAAGTCGGGCTGCAGCGTCATGAGCTTCGCGAGCTGCAGCCGGTTGCGTTCGCCGCCCGAGAGATCGCCGACGCGCTTCGCCAGATCCTTCGTGCGGAAGAGGAACTGCGAAAGCACGCCAAAAGCGCGGTCGCGCGTGATCGCGCCGGTCGAGATCAGCTCTTCGAGGACGGTGCGGTTGTCGTCCAGCACTTCCTGCTGCTGCGCGCAGTAGCCGACGCGCAGGCTCGGCCCGACGCGGATCGTCGCATCGTCCCATGCGCCGTACTCGACCAGATCGCGGACGAACGTTGTCTTGCCGCAGCCGTTGGGCCCGACGAGCGCCACGCGTTCGCCAACTGCCACATCGAGCGACGCATTGTCGAAGAGCGCGCGTTCGCCGAACGCCTTCGCGTAACGGCGTACCTGCAGCGCGACATCGGCGCGCGTGGCCTCGGCCGTGAACGCGACGTTGATCGCGGACATCTCCGCCGCCGGCTTCTCGACTGCGTCTTCGCGCTCGCGTTCGAGCAGCGATCGGCGGGCGCGGAGCCGCCGGCCCCACTTGGGATCGCCGGTGCGGCGCGCGAATTCCTCGAAGCGCTTCACCTGCTCCTCGAGCTGCGCGAGCCGCTTCTGGTTGACGACGTAATCCGCCTGCTGCGCGATCTTCTCGCGCAGGACGGCGGCGCGATATGCCGAGTAGTTGCCGGCGTAGGTCTTCACTTCGCCGTTCTCGAGATGCAGGATCGTGCTCGCGGCGCGGTCGAGCAGATAGCGGTTGTGCGAGACGATGAGCACGGCGCCGCGGAAGCCGCGCAGGAACCCTTCGAGCCAGGCGATGCCCGCGAAGTCCAGGTGGTTGCCCGGCTCATCGAGCAGCAGGATGTCCGGGTCGCCGAGCAGCGCCTGCGCGAGCGACAGCACGTTGCGCTCGCCGCCGGAGAGCGCAGCCACGCGGTGGTCCCGGCGGCCCGCCAACCCCAGTGCGTCGAGCATCTCGACGGCGCGCTGTTCGAGCAGGTCGCCGCCCGTGCGCTCGTAGTCCTCACGCGCGCGCTCGTACGCGTCGGATGCGGACGTCACGCCGTCGCCGGCCGCGCTCGCCAGCAGGCCCTCGTGGCGACGTAGCTCCTCGCGGGCGCGCATATTGTCGGCGAGCACAATTTCCTGCACCGTTTGCGATTCGTCGAAGGCGACGTGCTGCGGCACGTAGCCGGTGCGCAGATGGGGTCCGCGCGTGATTCGGCCCGCATCGGGCGAGGCTTCGCCGGTGAGGAGGCGCAGTATGGACGTCTTGCCGGCGCCGTTCGGCCCGATAAGCCCGCACTTCGACCCGGCGAGCACGCGGAACGTGACGTCGCGCAGCACCGGCCCGTGACCGTAGCCGAGGCTCACGTTCTGGAGGCGGATCAGTTCCATGCGGGGATGGTAGCGAGTGTGGCGACCGGATGCCGGAAACTGGAGGCTGGAAGTTGGAGGCTGGAGAGCGGAGGCAATCAGCAGAGGAGCAGACGATCCGGGTCGGGTAGATAGCCAGCGTTTCCAGTGCTGATCTAAGCTTCGCTCATGCAGCGAGAGATCCGGTATTGCACGAGCGCCGACGGGACGCGCATCGCCTACAGCACGTACGGCGAGCGGCCGGGCACACCGCTCGTGGAGTTCGGCGCTTGGTACGTGACCAACGGCATGTGCATCCGCATGGCATCGATGCGTCCGTGGTACGAGGAATTCGCGAAACGCTGGTCGCTGGTCACGTTCGACCATCGCGGGACCGGCGATTCGCAACGCGAGGTCGAAGACGTCGCTCTGGGTGCCCATGTTGCGGACCTCGAGGCCGTCATTGCCGCGACGGGGATAGATCGGTTCCACCTGATGGGTCACGGGCATGGGGGCGCGGTGGCTGTTACGTATGCATCCCAACATCCGGAACGCATCGAACGCCTGACGTTGTCATACATCCCTCCGCGAGCCACGGGCATCCTTGCTGGCCCGGCGCGCGACGCGTTTCTGCAGCTTGTCGAGACTGACTGGCCGCTTGCCATCAGGACGTTCGTTGACAGCACGAGCTGGAAGTACGCGACGTTCGATGTCCGGCGCGATGCTTACCGCGAACTCAGCCAGACGCTTTCTCCACGCGCTATGGCGCAATACCTGCGGTTCGCGTCGGATCACGACATCAGTTCCGCCCTGCCAGGTATCCAGGCTCCGACGCTCGTGATGCAGGCCTCGGCGCCGCGTCGGGTAGCAGACGGATCTCGCGAGACGGCCTCTCTCATCCCGAACGCTCGATTCGTGCAGGTGCGGGAAGCGAACGACGAGGCGGAGGTGAACGCGCAGATTCGCCTGATCGTGGACTTTCTCGGGCAGCCCGCAGTTGCGGCACCGGACACCGGGGCCACCGACGGCATGGCGGTGATCCTCTTCGCCGATATCGCAGACAGCACGGCGCTCACTGAGCGCATGGGCGACGAGCGCTTCCGCACTGCCGCACGCGCGCTCGAGGCGCCGGTGCGCGAAGCGATCGCGCGTGCAAACGGCACCGTGCTCGACGGCAAGCTGCTGGGCGATGGCGTGCTCGCCGTCTTCACGTCGGCGCGCCAGGCGATCGAGGCGGCGCTGCAATGCGCGCGGATCAGCGACGGCGGCGAGTTGCGCCTGCACCTCGGCATCCACGCGGGCGACGTGATCCGCGAGCCGGGCAACGTCTACGGCGGCGCGGTGAACATCGCGTCGCGGATCTCCGACGCGTCGCAGCCCGGCGAGATCCTCGTATCGGCGACGGTGCGCGACCTCGCGCGCACGTCGGCGGGCGTGGCATTCGAAGATCGCGGCGAGCACAGCCTCAAAGGCATCGCCGATCCGGTGCGGGTGTTCGCCGTCCAAGCGCAGCCGTAGCGTCACCGTCCTCGGCGCAGCTAAAGCTACGCAGCTACGGTGTCCCCGTTGGCCGAAGACCCGACTTCAACTTCCGACGTCCCGCTTCCCGCTTCCCGCTTCCAACATCAGCCTCCAACCGCCAGACCCGTTACCATGAGCATCGAACAGCAGCACACATGGAGGGGCGCATGCCCGCACTGCGGAACATGGAGCCGGTCTTCCAGCGCGTCAGCAAGGCGGCGCGTTACACCGGCGGCGAGTGGAACTCGATCGTGAAGGACTGGGACGGCTGCGACGTCCGCGTGGCCTTCGCGTACCCCGACCTCTACGACATCGGCATGTCGAACATGGGGCTCGGCATCCTGTACGACATCGTCAACCGGCGCGAGGGCATGCTCGCTGAGCGCGTCTTCACGCCGTGGTCGGACATGGAAGCGATCATGCGCGCCGAGGGCATCCCGCTGTGGAGCCTCGAGACGCGCCACCCGATCGGCGAGTTCGACGTCATCGGATTCTCGCTCAGCTACGAGGGCACGTACACCAACATCCTCAACATGCTCGACCTGGCCGGATTGCCCGTGCGCGCCGAAGAGCGCACAGACGCGCATCCGCTCGTGATCTGCGGCGGCTCCGGCGCGCTCAACCCCGACGCGCTGGCGGCGCACGTCGACCTGTTCGTGCTCGGCGACGGTGAGGAGATCATCGTCGAGATCGTGGACTTCGTACGTGAGTGGAAGCGCCATGGACGCGGCACGCGCGAGGAGATGCTGCGGCGCCTCTCGAAGATCTGGGGCGCGTACGTGCCCCGCTTCTACGCGCCAACCTACAACGCCGACGGCACGATCAAGTCGATCGACCCGATCGATGATGCGACGCCGCCGAAGGTGGTGAAGCGCTTCGTGCAGGAGTTGCCGCCGCCGCTGACAACGCCGATCGTGCCGTTCCTGCAGACCGTACACGACCGCATGGCGATCGAGATCCAGCGCGGCTGCACGCAGGGCTGCCGCTTTTGCCAGGCCGGCATGATCTATCGTCCGCGGCTCGAACGCGGGCCGGAGGAAGTCGTCGCGGCGGCGAAGGAACTGCAGCGCAACACCGGCTACGACGAACTGTCGCTCGTATCGCTCAGCACGACAGACCACTCGCAGATCGTGGAGATCGTCGACGGACTGCGCGACGAGTTCGGCGCGAAGCTCAGCATCTCGCTCCCTTCGATGCGCGTCGACAGCTTTTCGGTGCGCATCTCGGAGGCGGTCGCTTCGCGCGGGAAGCACGGCATCACGTTCGCGCCGGAGGCCGGCACCGAGCGGCTGCGCATGACGATCAACAAGATCGTCACCGACGACGACCTGTACGCGGCGGCCGAGAACGCGTTCAAGCAAGGTTGGACGAACATCAAGATGTACTTCATGGTCGGCCAGCCGACCGAAACGCACGAAGACGTCGAGGGCATCGTCACGCTGGCGAAGCGCGTGAAGGAGATCGGCCGCAGGCACCACGGCGGGCGGGCGCGGGTGCGCGTGAGCACGTCGAACTTCATCCCCAAGGCGCACACGCCGTTCCAGTGGGCGCAGCAGGCGCGGCCGGAGGTGCTGCGGCCGCGGCACCAGTACTTGCGGGAACACTTGAAGAAGGCCGGCGTCGCATTCACCTGGGAGGACCCGGAGCACAGCCTGCTCGAAGCGGTGCTCTCGCGCGGCGACCGCCGCCTCGGCGCGGCGATCGAACGCGCATGGCGCGCCGGCGCCCGCTTCGACGCGTGGCACGAGCACTACGACTGGCCGCGCTGGCAGCGGGCGCTCGAGGAGAGCGACCTCGACCCGGCGTTCTTCGCCTATCGCGAGCGCGATCTCGGTGAGAAGTTCCCGTGGTCGCACATCAACATCGGTGTCAGCGAGTCGTACCTGCGCAACGAGTGGGTAAAGACGCTGCGGCAGGAGACGACGCCCGACTGCCACAAGGAGCCGTGCAACGTCTGCGGCGTGCAAAACCAGAACGCCGCAGACTGCCTCGATCGCCTCGACCTGCGGCTCGCCGCAGCGGGCAAGCCGCCGAAGGACCGCACGGGACTGCGTCAGCCGATCGAGCTGTTTACGGTGGGTTGACGGTCGTCGGTCGGCCGTCGTCGGTCTTCGGAGCGACGGAACCGCCGAGACGCAGAGACGCAGAGACGCAGAGACGCAGAGACGCAGAGATTTGTGTAATTCATGAGGTGTCATCGTCCGTCGAGGGATGCACGCCGACGCCGCGCGCTTTCCGAACATCACGGACGAGCGGTCGCATTGCCGCGCGGGCT
>JBBDXD010000028.1:53242-86315 GCA_040902535.1 Dehalococcoidia bacterium
GAAAGCCCGCGCTCGTATGTAGCACCCCTGCGCCTCTGCGGTGAACCGCTCTTACCGTCGTCGGTCTTCGGAGCGACGGAACCGCCGAGACGCAGAGGCGCAGAGGCGCAGAGATTTGTGTATTTCATGAGCGCGGGCTTTCAGCCCGCGCTTGTTTCGGTTCATGAAGTGTCATCGTCCGTCGAGGGATGCACGCCGACGCCGCGCACTTTCCGAACATCACGGACGAGCGGTCGCATTGCCGCGCGGGCTGAAAGCCCGCGCTCGTATGTAGCACCCCTGCGCCTCTGCGGTGAACCGCTCTTACGACCCCGCGAGGAAGTCCACGACGTTGCCCGCCATGCCCGTCGTGCGTCTGTACAGCTCCGTGTAGCCGCACCCGCGGCAGCTCACCGCGACGAACTTGCGGTGCTGTAAGTTGAGCAATCGCGAGAGGAAGCCGCCGGCCGTCGCGATCTCGCCGCGCTCGCAGCCGCTGTAGCCGCACTTCGCGCAGCTGAACCGCTCCACCTGCACGACGCGCCCGTCTTCGATGCGCTACAGCGGTTCGTCCTGCGGCAGCACGAGCGACGGCGGCGGCGGGGCGGGCGGCTCCGCACCGGTAGCATCGCAGATGGCGGCGATGAGCGCGCTCGTCGGCGGGTAGTCCGCCAGGTTGCTCGCGTGCCGCGCGTATGTCACCAGCCCGTCCGTCGCCACGACGAACGTCGCCGAAGACGACGGTCGCACACCGAACGCCTCGTACGCGCGCCGCCCCGGATCGCTGAGCAGCGGATACGGCAGCAGCCAGTGATGCCGGAATCGCAGCGACTGCTCCGGCGCGCTCGCGACGATCGCCGCGATATCGGCGTCGACCTTCGCGAAGGCCTCATCGGCGTCGCGGAGCTGGGCTGCGTTATCGCCGGTGAACGGATTGGCAAGGTCGCCGAGGAACACGAGCACGAGCGGCCGTTTTGCCCACAAGGACGAGAGTTGTACTTCCGCGCCGTCGTCGCGCTGGAGCGTGAAGTCCGGCGCCGGGAAGCTGGAGTCAGCGATGTGCGGCTGCGTGGTCATAGTCCGTCCCCCCTCGAAGGCGGTTAGAAGCCCACTAGATGATCGACCGCGGCAAATGCCACTTAGCAGCGGTCGTCCCCTGGTTCCAGATCCCGCTTCCCGCATCCCGCCTCGCGCTTCCAA
This sequence comes from Dehalococcoidia bacterium, assembly GCA_040902535.1. Lineage (NCBI taxonomy): Bacteria > Bacillati > Chloroflexota > Dehalococcoidia > Dehalococcoidia bacterium. Next base: position 54,422 of record JBBDXD010000028.1, read on the forward strand.
CGCGTCAACGGCGGGGCAGCCGGCGGTGGTCCCTACGACGCGCTTCCCAGCGGTCCATCAACACCACCTCGCGATCGCCGTAGTGCACGGCGAACGTGAAGAACCATCCGGCAGCCGCGAGCATCAGCGCGCCGCCGAAGAACGACCAGCGCCACCACTGGATCGACGAGTCGTCGTTGCCGGCGTCCGGCAGTCCGTTCGCGCGGTCCGTCTGACTGGGGTCGACGCCGCCGCGCGCCGTCGGAGCGTTCGAGTTGGAGATCACCGTGATGCGCGGCGTCGATGTCGGCTCGATCTCGCTCGCGGGAGGATTGCCGGGCGTGGGGGTAAACGTCGCGGTGCGGGTCGCTGTCGGTGTGCGCGTGGCCGTCGCGGATCCAGCAGACGTCGGCGTCGATGCGGCCGCGTTGGTGGCGCCGGGCGTATTTGTCGCCGCGGGCGTGTCAGACGGCGCCGGCGTCTGCGTCGGTGTCGGCGCGATGCTGCCGACGACGAGGATCGCAGCCGAACCGCTCGCCGTCGCGGTCGCGCCGTTTGCGTCGGTGATGGTGCGCACGCTCCACGCAAGGTTCGCGTTTCCGTTCGCGACGGCGCTGAACTGCACGGTCGCGACGGTGCCGGTGCCGCTCACTTCGTCGTTCCCGTCGAGCGCGTACTGGTAGTTAATGATGCCCGCGCTGACGATGTTCTGCAGCACGTTGCCGACGCTATCGTCGCCGGGGAAGGGCCCCGGCAGCACCTGCACGCCCGCCGCGCCGGCGTCCGCATCGACGACCTGTACGACGCTCGCGTTGTAGGTGACGCCGAGGTGCACCTCGTGAATATCGAGCCCGCCGAGGTCGAGGGTCAGCGTGACCGTATCGCCGACGTCGAGCGAGGTGTTGGCCGGGTTCATGCTGACGCTGCCCGCAGGCGCGGCGTGGACGCCGGCGGCGAAGGTCAGCGCGAAGGCGACAGCGCAGAGCGCCGCTCCGGCGAACGGAAGGCGCGCGAGACCGCGACCGCGTACACGGCGTCCCTGCATGGTGCTCCTCGATGGGGTATCGGAAGCTGAGCACGGGGCGCGCAAGGTGTTGGCACCCGCGCGGCGGTGGGTGCGCCGGCCCGGTGCGCGCCGCGTCTGACCGTTGGGTTATGATGCGCCTCGATGAGCGCCCAACAGACCATCGAGGCGGCCCCGGCGCGGACGCGTGTCGCGAACCGCACGCTGCCCGCGTGGCTCACCAGCGCCTGGGCCATCGACCTGGCGTTCGTAACGGCGATCGCCGTCGTCGCGCTGGTCGTGCGCACCTACGACCTGGCGAACTACCCCTACGGGATCCACGGCGACGAGGCCTCGACGGGGCTGGACGGGCGGAAGATCCTCGATGGCGTCGACCTGTGGCCGTATACGGCGGCAGCGCTCGGGCAGCCCTCCGGGCCGATGTACTGGACGACGCCCTTCGTCGCCGTCATGGGCTCCACGATCGCAGCCGTGCGGTTGCCGATGGCGCTGCTGGGCGTGGGGACGGTCGTGCTCGGCTTCTTCGCGCTGCGCGAACTCTTCGACCGGCCGACGGCGTACATCGGCGCGGTGCTCATCGCGTTCTCCTCGTGGCTGATCTTCTACAACCGCACCGGCTACACCGCTTCCGCGATGCCATTCACGGAGTTCGCGTCGCTGCTCGCGGTGGCATTGGCGCTGAAGCATCGCTGGTGGCCATGGTCCGTGGCGGCGGGGTTCGTCGTGGGCGCCGGGATCTACGGCTACTACTCCTATCCCCTGTTCGCGCTCGGGCTCGGCGTTTTCGTGCTCGTGCACTGGGCGATCGAGCGGCCGCGGCCGGCGATCGTCCACGCGCGCAACGTGCTGGTGATGGGACTGATGGCGCTGCTCACCATCCAGTCCATGTGGCCGTACATCACGTCGGACGCCGTCGGCTATCAGCACGACCGAATCGTCTTCGCGGTGAGCAATACGCCTGAATACAAGGCCGCCGACGAGGCGGGCGATACCGGCGCGAAAGTCGACCTGTACTGGGAAAACGCCACGAACCTGTCGCGCACGCTCCTCACCGAGGGCATTCCCGACGCGTCGGACGGCTCGGGCACGACGGCGGCGCTCGACACGGTGACCGTCGTGATCGCGGGTGCCGGGCTGGGCGTCTGCGTGCTGCTGGCGATCAGGCGGCGGCGCGCGGCGTACCTGCTGCCGCTGATCATCATGCCGTTCGTGCTGTTCGGGCCGCTCTGGAGCCAGGGCGGCTACCATCGACGCTCGTTGGGGCTGCTGCCGTTCATCTTGATGGCGGCGGCTGTGCTGTTGGGCTACGTCTGGCAGTCGCTCGCGGAGCAGCGTCCTTCGCAGCGCGGCATCCTCACCGCGCTCGTGATCACGCTGCTGGCCGGTTACGGCGCCATCAACGTCGAACGCTACTTCGATGCACCGCGCGACCAGCCGGTGTCGCGGTTCGTCTACAGTCCCGAACTCACGCACGCGGCGAACTTCATCAAGGACGAGCCAGACGACGCCAAGATCTACTTCGCGTCGGAGCGCTGGAGCATCAACTACGAGACGGTGCAGTACCTGGTGCCCGACAAGTCCTCCGCGGACGGCGACCTCGAGGACCGATCCGAGCAGTTCGCCCGGGAAGGCACGCGGGCGGGCTTCGAGGACCTCGACCGATCGCGGACGGCTGTCATCGTGCTCGTCGGCTCGTACCGCGAGCAGGCGAATGCACTCGCCGCGCGCTATCCCGAAGCCGAGGTGCTCGACGGACCGCTGGCGGACGGCCAGCCTTCGTTCGTCGCCTTGCGATTGCCCCCGCAGTAGCAGAAGCTGATCCGCGATGGCATCTCGTGACGAAGCGGCGGAGGTCGCGGACAGCGGCCCGCATGCCGCGCCTGTCAGCGCCGCTCCAGCGAACGCCGCCGCAACGACCGGCCTGATCGCGCGCACCGGGCTGACGACGTTCGACATCGTTACGATCGTCACGCTGACCGCGTTCACGGCGGCGATGCGGCTATGGCGCCTGGACAGCGTGCCGCTGGGGCTGCACGGCGACGAGGCGTGGACCGGCCTCGACGCGCGCCGCATCCTCGACGAAGGCTGGATCGGCGTCTACGTGGACAGCGCGCTCGGCCAGCCGACGGGGCCGATCTACTTCGCCGCGCTGCTCTTCACGTTCCTGCCCGAAACGACGTTCACCGTCCGCTTCTCGATGGCGCTGCTCGGCATCGCGACGATCCCGCTCGCGTACCTGGCGTTCTCGCGAATGTTCAACCGCACGGTGGGCGTCTTCGGCGCTGTGATCCTCGCGGTGATGACCTGGCACCTGCACCTGGGCCGGACCGGCTTCATGGTGATCTCGTGGCCCTTCATGGAAGTCGCCGTACTGCTGGCGCTGTGGCTCGCGTTCAAGCATCGCCGCCCGGAGCTGTTCGTCTTGGCCGGCTCGCTCACGGGCCTGGGCGTGTATACGTACAACGCGTACCTGCTGTTCGTGCCGGTTGCCTTCGTGCCCGTCGCATGGATGCTGTTCGAGCAGAGAAATCGCACGGACAGGCTGCGGGCGTTGTATCTCGCGTTCGCGTTCGCGGCGGTGGCGCTCTTGTTCGCCTTGCCATTGCTGCGCTTCATGCAGGAGGACAGCGAACTCTACGAACGGCATCAACGAGTCGTCGGCGTCACCCACTCCGAGGGATGGGACGACGGAAGTCTCGCCGACAAGGCCGACGTGCTGTGGGACCGCGCACGCGAGTGGCACAACGGACTGATCCTCGGCGACCGCCCCGATCAGGGCGATGGCATGGCCGAGTTCGGACTGCCGCCCGTCGAGCCGGTGATCTACTTCCTCGCGCTCGCCGGTCTCGGAATCGCGATCTGGAACATACGACGCAAGGAGTACGCCGTCTGCGTCGCGGCCGTGCTCATCTTGCCGTGGGGCGCGTTGCTCACGGTCAACGATGGCCTCTTTCGCCGGACGCTCGGCCTTGCGCCCTTCCTCGCGCTGCTGGCAGCGATTCCGCTGGCGATGCTGTGGGACGTCCTGCGCGAGCGGCGCCGCGACGTGATCGGCGTCGCCGGCATGGCGCTGGTCGCCGCCGTGCCGGCGTATGCCGGCGCGCAGGCGACGTACGACTACTTCGGACCGGCGCAGGACACGTTCACGATGCGCGTCGTCTATCCCTATCAGCTCGAAGCTGCGACCGAGGTGATGGATGACTTGCCTCGCGACACCTACATCTACTTCTACAGCGACCGCTGGCGCCTGACCTATGAGACGGTGCGCTTCCTCGCGCCTGACGTCGTGGGCGAAGACCGCTCGCGCGAGTACGGTTCCGCCGCCGATATGCCGGACAGCGAAGTGCGGTACGACATCGACCGCGAGGGTCGCGTGGCGTTCGTGGTGATGGGCGACTACCTGAGGGATATGGATCGGATCATGCGAACGCACCGCGGCGGCCGGCTGATCGAGTCCACGCGCGATGATGAAGTGCTATTCCGCGCGTATGTGCTGGAGTAGGTGCTCAGCGGTCAGCCGTCAGCCGTCAGCCGTGGGGGGAGTGGATCGTCAGTCGTCGATGGGCGGGCGTTGGCGTGCCGACGACGAGCTGCGCGATGTGTCACTGCTCGTGACCAGATCCTTCGCTTCGCTCAGGATGACGTCTGTTCGTCGCGATGGCTGGCGTGACGTCGTACGTGGCTTCGTCCGCACGGAGCTGCGCCCCTATGTTGACGAGGCTCGCAGTTGCTGCAGGTGCTCGCGATCGTGGCGTTCTTCCTGCACGAGGCGCAGGAAGTCGCCGAGCGTCATCGGCGACCCGCCGCGGACGTCGCGGTCGGTGTCGCTGAGCTGCGAGAACAGATACTGCGTCTCTTCCTGGCGTTCTTCGATCTCGGCGATCACGCGGTCGATCGGCCACGCGCGCCGTTCTTCGACTCCGCGCGCGTTCGCGTCGTCGGTATCGATGCCGAACGTTTCCGGGCCAAGCGGCTTACGGGAGATGGTGGCGCGCAACACGATCTGCAAGAGCTGATCGTTGCCGCCGCCGACGTGCGCCAGGATGTCGCGGTTTCTCCAGCCCTCGGCGACGCTCGCGCGGTCCCAGAACTCAAGCGGCTGTGCGCGCGCGAACTCCAACAGCGCGCGATTGTCCTGCGCGAGCGTGCGCGCGATCGGCGCCACCCATTCCACGTACGAACGGTCACTCATGATCCACAGGGCTAGCTGGTCACTGACGGCTGCTCACGTCTTCTCGAAACGCTCCACGTCGAGCACAAACAGGATGGCGCCGCCGACGCGCACCTCGATCGGTTCCTGCAATACGGAGCCTTCGCCGAAGAACGGTAGCGTCTGCACGGGCACGTACTCGGTGCGGGCGTAGCACTCCAGGCGGACCATGGCGACGATCTGGTCAACCTCTGCGGCCTCGACGCCAGAGAGAATCGTGGCGTTGCCCTTGCGGAGGAAGCCGCCGGTGCTGCTGATCTTGGTGGCCGGGTAACCCTGTTCGACGAGCTTCTTGGTGAGGCGTTCGGCGTCGGAGTCGGACGCGATGATGACGACGAGCTTGAGCTGGCCGTTCTGGCCATTTTGTCCGTTCTCCAAGACACCTCCCGTTGCGCCCGCCACATGGATCGTAGTGCCGCGGGATCGAGGCTGTCAATTGACGGTCGTCAGTCGGCGGTCGTCGGTGGTCGGGGGTGGTTGGTTCAACGGCGTGAAGGGGGACGTCTTCAACATCCAAGCTTGAACCCGCTTGTCGTGAGACAAGTGCAGTGTGACGACGCACGATCAACCTGTTATGTCCGCACCCGAGCCTGTAGTCTGTCCCTCACAACGCTGGAGGTGGATACAACCGTGGCCGACGCAGCGCACACCGATCCGGGGATGACCGGCGAAGCGAAGCCGAACGTCGACATGGAGACGCTTGTTTCGCTGTGCAAACGGCGCGGATTCATCTTCCAGAGCAGCGAGATCTATGGCGGCCTGCAGGGCGCCTGGGACTACGGCCCGCTCGGCGTCGAAATGACCGGCAACATCAAGCGCGCCTGGTGGCGGGCGATGGTGCAGGAGCGCGACGACATCGTCGGGCTCGACGCGTCGATCCTCATGCACCCGGACGTCTGGCGCGCGAGCGGTCACGTCGAGACGTTCACCGACCCGATGGTCGACTGCCGCAACTGCCAGGGCCGCTTCCGCGCCGACGAGCTGGACTCCGACGTATGCCCCACCTGCGGCGCGAAGGGCCAGTTCACCGAGCCACGCATGTTCAACCTGATGTTGCGCACGTTCCTCGGGCCGGTGCAGGACGATGCGGCGGTGGTCTACCTGCGGCCCGAGACGGCGCAGGGCATCTTCGTCAACTTCGAAAACGTGGTGAACACCACGCGGCGCAAGCTGCCGTTCGGCATCGCGCAGATCGGCAAGTCGTTCCGCAACGAGATTACGCCGCGCAACTTCATCTTTCGCGTCCGCGAGCTGGAGCAGATGGAGATGGAGTACTTCTGCTACCCGGAGACGTCACTCGAACAGCATCAGCGTTGGATCGAAGAGCGCCGCTCCTGGTACCGGCGCTTCGGCATGAAGATGGAGAACCTGCGCATCCGCGCCCACGCGCAGGAGGAGCTTTCGCACTACTCGCAGGCGACGTCGGACTTCGAGTACCGCTTCCCGATGGGCTGGGGTGAGCTGGAAGGCGTGGCGCACCGCGGCGCCTACGACCTGACGCAGCACGCGAAGGCCAGCGGCAAGGCGCTCTCGTACTACGACGAGGAGCGCAAGGAGCACATCGTGCCGCACGTCATCGAGCCGGCGCTCGGCGTCGGGCGCTGCATGCTCGCGTTCATGACCGACGGCTACGACGAAGAGACCGACGACAAGGGCGAGAAGCGCGTCGTGCTGCGGCTGCACTCGGCCATCGCCCCGATCAAAGTCGCCATCCTGCCGCTGAGCCGCAACGAGAAGCTGGTGCCGGCGGCGCGCAAGGTACACGAACTGGTGCGCAAGCACTGGATGACGCAGTACGACGACGCGCAGAGCATCGGCCGGCGCTATCGCCGCCAGGACGAGATCGGCACGCCGCTATGCGTGACGGTGGACTTTCAGACCGTCGAAGAGGACGACGCCGTCACGATCCGCGAGCGCGACAGCATGGCGCAGGTCCGCGTGCCGATCGAAGGCGTCGTCGACGCTCTGCGAGAGCGACTGATCGACGTGTCGTGAAGGAGCTGGATGTGCCAGTGGCCGTTCTAGTCGAGATCCGCTGCTTGAACGTAGAAGCCTAACTCGAAACTGGGAACTGACGACTCAAGACTTACAACTCAATCCCGCCACGCGACCTCGTACACGCGCACAGGATCGGCGAACCCCTTGAACATCGTGTCGCCGCGGTCGACGAACGTGTGCCCCTTGCCGATGGACAGCTCGCGCACGACGTTCACCGTGAAGATGGAGCCGCCGTCCGCGTAATCGCAGACGCGCGCGGCGAGGTTCACCGCGACGCCGAACAGGTCGTCGCTGTCCTGCACGGGCTCGCCCGCGGAAAGGCCGATGCGCACGTCGAGCGGCGGGCCAATATTCGTAGCATTGTGCGCAGCGAACGCACGCTGGATCGCGACGGTGCAGGCAACCGCGCGCGAGACCGAACTGAACGTCGCGAGGATGCCATCGCCGGTGGCCTTAATGCGGCGCCCGCCGTGATCGTCCAGGCATGACGCCAGGATCTTGTTATGCGCCGCGACGTGCCGCAGAGCCGCGTCATCGCCGAGGGCGTTGAGCATCGCCGTCGAGCCGGCCAGGTCGGTAAACATGATCGCCCGCAGGCCCGAGTCGATCTCGCCGGTGTCGGGCGCGGTCTGCCCGTTCGGCAGATCTTCCTGCCGCAGGTGCATCATCGCGTTCACAGTGATCGGTTCGACTTCGATGAAGGTGTCGGCGACCAGTCCGTGCGCTTCGCTGTGCACCGCCGTCGCCGCCTCCTGCGAAGGCGCCTCGACCAGGCAGTACACGTTGCCCGCGTCAGCGTTCCACCAGTAGGTGATGTAGCGGACGCCGTACTTCTCTTGGAACTGCAGGTCGCCAATGTGCGCCTGCTCCAGTTGCTCGCGCGTCAAACCCTGCGCGTTCCGATGGACGTCCATGAACAGCGGCATAGCTCAATCTCTCTCGGTAATGTCGGCATCAACCAGTGTAGGACCGGGCGGCAGGGGGCGGGAAGCATCCAACGGCAAAGAAGTCTCCGTCGAACGGCGGAGACACGAGGAGGAGCGCGCGCTCACTCGACCGGCGTGCCCAAAACGCCCTTCTCACGCATCGCAGCGATGGCGTCGTCGCTGTAGCCGGCGCTGCGGAGCACTTCGTCAGTGTGTTCGCCGAGCGTCGGCGAGGGGCCCTGCACGCGCAGCGGCGTCTCCGACATCTGGAGCATCGGTCCCATCTGGCGCACGGGCCCCATCAGCGGGTGGTCGAACGACGCCACGAACTCATTCTCCTGCACTTGCGGGTCTTCGAGCAGCTCTTCGGTGAACTTCAGCGGGCCGGCCGGCACACCCGCGGCATCGAGGATCGTCACCCACTCGTCCGTCGGCTTGGAAGCGAACAGCGCCTCCGCCTGCGCCACGAGTCCGGCGCCGTACTCCTTGACCTTGGGGTCGCTGGCGTCGACCTCATCCGGGCGCTTGCCGATGCGCCAGTCTTCCATGCTGAGTGCGCCGATCAGCTTCCTGCGCAGCGGCGTGCTGAGACATCCGACGGCGACGAATCCATCGGCGGTCTTGTAGCACCGATAGTAGATGTTCCCGACGACGGGCCGCACCGCGCTGATGACGCCGATCTGGTCCTTGTACGGGGCGCCCTGCTTGCGCAGCTCGTTGATCTTGTCGATCGCCGCCTCACGACGTTCCGTATCGACCGCATCGATCGACATGAAGCGCGTGTTCTGGATCAGCAGGGCGCTCGCCATCAGCGTCGTGCTGATGCACTGGCCCTTGCCGGTACGCTCGCGCGCGTAGAGCGCCGCGCAGATGCCCCACGCGATCGCGATGCCCGTCGACAGGTCCGCCGATGGCAGCGCGTTGAGCAGCGGCACGCCGTTTTCCTGGCGCCCCTCGACGGACATCAGGCCCGTCACTGCCTGGGCGATGATGTCGTAGCCCGGGCGGTGCGAATACGGGCCGCGCCGTCCGAACGCCGTGTTGTCGCAATAGATCAGGCGCGGATTCTTCGCGGAGAGCGTCGCGTAGTCGATGCCCAGCTTCGGTGCCACGTCCGGCCGGTAGTTCACGATGACGATGTCGCAGCGCTCGGCGAGCCTGTGCGCGACCTCGCGCCCTTCCGCGGCGGTGAGGTCCAGCACGATGCCGCGCTTGCCGCGGTTGAGCGAGATGTAACCGCGGCCTTCCTTCAGCCCGAGCGGCTGGAAGCCGCGCCAGGGATCGCCTCCCGGCGGTTCGACCTTGATGACATCGGCGCCCATGTCGGAGAGCAGCATGCCGCCGAAGGGCGCCGCGATGATCTCGGAAAACTCGAGCGCCTTGACGCCCACCAGCGGCCCGTTGTGTGCGTTCTCGCCCATCCCGTCCTCTCGTTCCCGGCTCACGCTCCGCGCAGGGTGCGGCCAGTATAGGGCGGGGTGCTGGGAAGGGTGAAGCGGGCGGCAGGAGACGTGCATCCCCCGGGAGGTCTCATCCGGCGAGTGAAGGTCGGCCGGCTACGGTTGCGTGGAGAGTTCCGCCGCCTCCGCCTTCTCCAGTTCGAACGCGGCGTGCAGCGCGCGCACCGCAACAGCCGCTCGACCACCTCCTGGTGGTCTTCCAGGAACTCGGTGCGGACGATGAGGTTCGTCGTGACGAACTTGCCATCGGGCCACATGTCCTTCTCGTCCAGGAATTCGGCGCCACCGGCTTCGAGCTCCAGGCGCGTCGCCCACGGCTCGGGCGCCCACGCGCCGTCAATCTGGTGTTAATGGCGGCCAACCTGAAGTGTCAAGACCCCCTCGGACACAGAAGCAGAAGGGGCGCCGATTGGCGCCCCTCCGAGCTGACTGCTGAATGCTGACCGCTTTCTTACGCCGGCGCCTTCATGGCGAGCGTGGGCGCCGGGTCGAGCTTGATGCCGGGGCCCATCGTCGTCGTCATGGTGATCGTCTTGATGAAGACGCCCTTGCCGCCCGTCGGCTTCGCCTTCACGATCTCCGACAGCAACGAGGCCATGTTCTCCGCCAGCGCCTGCTCGTCGAAGCTCACTTTGCCGACCGGCACGTGGATGATCGCCGTCCGGTCGAGCCGGAACTCGACGCGGCCCTGGCGCGCATCACGGACGGCTTTCGCCATGTCGTCCGCGTCGACGACGGTGCCGGAGCGCGGGTTGGGCATCAACCCTTTCGGACCAAGCACGCGGCCCAGGCGGCCGACCTTGCCCATAAGGCTGCGTTCGGCAAGCGCGACGTCGAAGTCCGTGTGGCCGCCTTCGACCTTCTTGATCAGGTCGTCGCCGCCAACTTCGTCGGCGCCCGCTTCCGTCGCGTTGCGCGCCGCCTCGCCCTCTGCGAAGACGGCGACTCGGACGGTCTTGCCGAGGCCGTGCGGCAGCAGCGACGTGCCGCGGATCTGCTGGTCGGCGTGACGCGGATCGAGCCCCGTGCGCAGGTGCAACTCCACCGTCTCATCGAACTTGGCGAACGACGTCTCCTTCGCGAGCTTGATCGCCTCTTCGGGCGAATACAACCGCTCGGGATCGACGAGCTTCGCCTTCTCTTCGTACTTCTTGCCTCGCTTCATCTCGCGTTCTCCTCCAGCGACGTCATTCCGCCCTTCGGCGGACCGAGCCGGCGTACTTGCACTCTGTGTGCGTTCGGCCTCCGTCGCTGCTATCGCGGGCTGAAAGCCCGCGCTACGTAGCGGTCATGCTCCTACTTCGATGCCCATGCTGCGGGCCGTCCCTTCGATGATCTTCATCGCAGCGTCGACATCTGCTGCGTTCAGATCCTTCATCTTCATCTCGGCGATGCGTTTGACATCGGAGCGCGTGATCGTGCCGGCCTTCTCGCGCTTCTGCGCGCGGCTCCCCTTTTCGATGCCTGCCGCCTTCTTCAACAGGTCAGACGCCGGCGGTGTCTTGAGGATGAACGAAAACGACCGATCCTCGAAGATGGTGATCTCCGCCGGGATGATCGTGCCGGCCTGATTCGCCGTCTTCTCGTTGTACTCCTTGCAGAAGCCCATGATGTTGATGCCGTGCTGGCCCAGCGCCGGGCCGACGGGCGGCGCCGGATTGGCTTTGCCAGCCTCGATCTGCAACGTGAGTACTGCCCGAATCTTCTTTGCCATCGTCGTTACACTCCGAGTTGTAAGTCGTAAGTCATCAGTCGTAAGCAGACGCCCCCGAAGAGGACGCCCACCGTGAACCGTGAACTTACAACGTAGAACTTACAACTGACTACTCGCCTAGAGGCGCTCCACCTGCAAGAAGTCCAGCTCAACCGGCGTCTCGCGTCCGAAGAACGACACCAGCACCTTGACCTTGCCCTTCTCCAGGTTGATGTCGTCCACCGTGCCGACGAAGTCCTGGAACGGTCCATCGACAATACGGACGCTCTGGCCGACGACAAAGCCGACCTTGACCTTCGGCGCTTCGACGCGCATCTGGCGCAGGATGCGCTTCACCTCCGGCGGCTCGAGCGGCACCGGCTTCGTGCCCGACCCGACGAACCCCGTCACGCCCGGCGTGTTTCGCACCACGAACCACGCGCGGCTCGAATCGATGTCGTCTTCCTTCAGGTCGATCATCTGTACGAGCACGTACCCCGGAAAGATCTTGCGCGCCACCGTCCGGCGCTGCCCATCCCGGATCTCGATCTCGTCTTCCGTCGGCACGACGACCTGGAAAATCAGATCCTTCGCATCCATGGTCTGGATGCGGTGCTCCAGATTCGTCTTCACCTTGTTCTCGTAGCCCGAGTACGTGTGGATCACGTACCAGGAACGGCCTTCCTGGATCGCGGCTTCTTCGGGCGACTCCGCGCCGGCGGGGTCCTGCTGTTCGATCTCGGCGGCCTGAGCTGCGGCTTTGCCTTTTCGCGCCATGCGCTAGTCCCTCAAGATCGTGTTATCCACGAACCAGTTGAATCCGATATCGACACCGCCAAGCATGGCGCCGATCGCGGCGGCGACGACGATCACAGCCACTGTGAGCCGCGTCGTCTCCTCGCGCGTCGGCCACGACACCTTCTTCAGCTCGCTGATGATGTCGCGGACGTACCCGGGCACCATGCGGTCGAAGAAGCCGCGCTTCCGGGCGGCCTCTGCCTGCGCTGTGGCCTGCTGCTTCTTCTGCGGTCGCGGCCCCGAAGGCTTGAAGCCCGGCGACTTCGCCGGCGGCTTGGAGATGAGCTGTTGGCGGCGCAGTGCGCGGCTCATGTGACGTGTCCTCCCTTATCGGACCTCTCGGTGAGGCCGGTGGATGCGGCACCGCGGACAGAACTTGCTCAACTCCAGCCGGTCGGGGTCGTTTCGCCGGTTCTTCTGCGTGGTATATGTCCGCTCCTTGCACTCGGTGCAGGCGAGCGTGATGATCTGCCGGTCTTCCTTCTTCGCCATCTGTCCTCAGGTTCGCTCAGGCGGACAATACGGCCCGCCCTGACAGTGTATCGCGCGGGCCGGCCGTACCAGTTCGTCGCTACTCGAGAATCTTCGTCACAGCGCCTGCACCGACCGTGCGGCCGCCTTCGCGAATCGCGAAGCGAAGCGCATCCTCGACCGCGACGGGCGTGATCAACTCCACCGTCATCTTGACGTTGTCGCCCGGCATCACCATCTCGACGCCCTCGGGCAGTCCGATGGTGCCGGTGACATCCGTCGTGCGGATGTAGAACTGCGGCCGGTACCCCGGCAGGAACGGCGTGTGGCGGCCGCCTTCGTCCTTCGAGAGGACGTAGACCTCCGCCTCGAACTTCTTGTGCGGCGTGATCGATGCCGGCTTCGCAAGCACCTGTCCGCGCTCGATGTCCTCGCGCTCGATGCCACGGAGCAAGCAGCCGACGTTGTCGCCGGCTTCGCCCTGGTCCAACGTCTTCTGGAACATCTCGACGCCGGTGACGGTCGTCTTGCGCGTGTCGCCGAAGCCCACGATCTCGATCTCGTCGCCGACCTTGACGATGCCGCGCTCGACGCGTCCGGTCACGACGGTGCCACGCCCCTTGATGCCGAAGACGTCTTCGATCGGCATGAGGAACGGCTTGTCGCGCGGGCGCTCCGGCGTCGGGATGTACTCATCGACGGCCTTCATGAGCGCGTTGATGCTCTCGTATGCGGGGTCGTTCGGGTCGGTGCTCGTCGAGTTGAGCGCCGCCAGCGCGGAGCCGCGGATGATCGGGATCTCTTCACCCGGGAAGCCCTGCTTGGTGAGCAGTTCGCGCAATTCCAGTTCGACCAGGTCGAGCAGTTCCGGGTCGTCCATCTGGTCGACCTTGTTCAGGTACACGACCATGCTCGGCACTTCGACCTGGCGTGCGAGCAGGATGTGCTCGCGCGTCTGCGGCATCGGGCCTTCCGGCGCGGCGACGACAAGGATCGCGCCGTCCATCTGCGCGGCGCCCGTGATCATGTTCTTGATGTAGTCGGCGTGGCCGGGACAGTCGACGTGCGCGTAATGACGCTGCTGCGTCTCGTACTCGACGTGCGCGATGGCGATCGTGATGCCGCGTGCCCGCTCTTCCGGCGCGTTATCGATGCTGCCGAACTCACGGAAGCTGGCAAGCTTGCTCATCGCGAGCACCTTGGTGATCGCCGCGGTCAAGCTGGTCTTGCCATGGTCGACGTGACCAATCGTGCCGACGTTTACGTGCGGCTTGTTTCTGTCGAATTTCTTCTTCGCCATCTCGGGCTACTCCTCCTGCGGCCCCGGCCACGGGGCATGGTCCTGGTCCGGGAAATCCGGATCACACTGTATGCCGGAACGGCCGGCGTTCCGTGTTCGTGATACCTGTCCGCCTCCGGCGGACGCGTTTCTGCTGGAGCCCACAATCGGATTCGAACCGATGACCTCACCCTTACCAAGGGTGTGCTCTGCCAACTGAGCTATGTGGGCAGATCGGCACGATGTGGTTCCTCGGCGGGCGGGTGAGAATCCCGTCTGCCAACCCACCAATGGGGACCCGGATCTGGAGCCCGAGAGGGGATTCGAACCCACTAACCTACCGATTACAAATCGGTTGCGCTGCCATTGCGCCACTCGGGCACGACGCCCCTTCTCGCGTCCGGACGGCCCGGGCGCCCAAGTAGGCTGGTTGTAAATCTGCCTGACAAAAATAGGCCCCGCCACGTGGCGGGTTTCGCGGCCCAGTATAGGAATCCAGATTCGGACAAGTCAAGGAATTGGGGCGCGGCGCCGACTTGTCGGTCATTCGCCGCTCGGCTGGGAACGAGCGCCATACGCCGCTCGACCCGTCTTTCAGTCTATCAGTCTTTCAGCCGGAGCTTGGCTCAGCGGTGGTGTCGTCCTAGCGCGATCGCGGTGGTAGCGGCGCCGACCGCAGCGAGAGCCAGCAGCGCCAGTGCCATGCTCGGTGCGCCTGTGCTGGAGCCGCCCGATCCGGTATCTGGCAGGGCCGGCGGACCCTCGATCACTCGCGTCGGCTGGATCGCCGGCACGCCGGCAGTCGGCGTGGCGAACGCTTGCGCACAGTCGAAAGCGACAACGAGGCTCGCAGCGTCGCCGGCGAGGTCAAGCGCGGTGGCGTACACGTCGATGCTCAGCGAACCCTGGAATGGCGGCATCGTGCAATCGACGCGCGCCACGTCCGGTATGACGATGCTCGTCGAATCGGCCGGCAGCGAGAAGCTGTTCTGGCGCTCGTTGAGTCGAATCACCACCTGATATTCGTCCTCGCCAATGGCGTTGTCCGTCCAACTGATGACCGCATCGCCATCGAACCGGAGGTCGGTGGGCGCCGCGAGTTGCGCGCCTTCGGCGGTCGGACTCGCGACGGGCGTCGGCGTCTCATCGCCCGCCACTACAGGTGCCGCCACGCCGATCGCGACGAGCAGCGACGCGCCGGCAGTACAGATCACGCGTAACATGTCGCCTCCTGATGCCAGGGTGTGCGTACGTTGAACGATCGACCGGGCCGCGAGGTTAACCTGCTCAACGTGACAATAGGGTCCAGCGACCAGCGACCAGCGACCAGCGACCAGCGACCAGCGACCAGCGACCAGCGACCAGATTATTCCATCGTCGACAGGAGCATGCGCGCTTCGATCGTGTCGTGACGCGGCGTCCGTGATTCGCGCATCAGCGGCGCGCCCGTAGCCGAGGCGTAATAGTCGTACACACACATCATGTACAGGCGGCTCATCAGCGCCAGCCGCTGGAACCGCGGCGCGCCGCCCAGCGCGTGCCGCGAGAGCCCGACGCGCACCGTCCGCGCATCGAAGTCGACCGCTTCGATCGACTGCGGAAGCACGAGCACCGGCTTCTTGCCGATGAACAGTTCCACTTCAGCCTCGATGTGGCAGACCGCCCACGTCCCGTCATCGACGACGAAGTCACGCACGCGGCCCGCCGCTCCTTCACGCGCGCACAGTCGATACGCGCGTACCGAGCGGACGCTCCGCAAGTGCGGGTCGGCGGCCATCACGCGCTGCGCTTCTTCGAGCAATTGGCGGTCGTCAGGCTGGATGCCGAGCTGGGCGCCCACCCGCCGCGATAGCGAAGCCCCATGTTGCAGGTCGCGCCGCTGTTCGCCGACGGTCAGCTGACTGCTGGCAGCGGTCCGCTCGCGGGCTTCCGCCCGCGTGAGCCATACGTGCAGGCGCGGGACTGTGCAGTCTGACTGTTGGATGTCAGCGGGCTCGATGAGCACGTACGAACGGCGGAACGGCAATCCCACCTGCACCACGACGTAGCGCACACGCCAGTCCTGATCGTCAAAGTACAGGTCTTCGATCGTGCCGAGCCGCCCATCGCACGCGTCGATGGCCTGTCCGAGCAGCGCGCTTGCTTCACGAAGCATCGTCGCCTCCCCGTGTCACTGGCGGATTCGCGAGGAGGAGCGCCGAGCACGGGATACCTGCCGGCTGTCACGGAATCCACCGCTTCCCACATGCCTGCGAGGCTAGCTGTCGGGGTCGGCCGGAGAAGTTGGCCTACTTGCTATGCGAGATGCACCCCATGGCAGTTGGTTCCCCGCCCCGCCGTGCGGCGAGTTCGGCAGGATCGGAGCGTACGCGGGCGTGGCGCGCAGCCGGCTAAACAACACAATGCGGGCATTGCAGATCGATTGCAGCAGCCGCGCTGTCCGGGATTATGTTGTCGACCGCTTCGTGATCGTCACCGGGCCCCACTCGCCGATCAGCCCCTGGCCGTGGCAGGATGCGCTCTCGCCGTTAACGATGTCTTTCTCCGTCATCAGCCCGAGCGCGATGATGAACTGGCCCATCTTCGGCACGTTGACTTCGTGGTTGACGCGCTCGCCATCGACAGAGAAGAACAGTTCATCGGACCCGTGGTTGTACGTCATCGCATAGCGATGCATCCGCTGCTCGCCATTCGGCAACGGCTGCTCCTTGAACATCGCGAAGAACTTCTGGCCCGCACCCTCCGGCTCCGGCGATCCCGGGAACGGCAAGCGCGCGTAGACGGTGGCGAAGCACTCGTTCGACACGAAGAAATCGACCGCCATGCCGGTCGTGAAGTCGAGGAGATTCACGGAGACGAACCCGTCGTAGAAGTCGTTCGCAACGCCGTTGAGCTTCTGTGCGCGGATGTCGAGTTCGACCGTGATCTCGCCGCCCGACGGCACGGCGAATGTCTCGCGCGAGAAATACATGTGCTTGGCGTTGTCGAGGATCTGCACGGCGCCGTTCCCGCGCGTCAGCGGGACCGCCGCGACACGCATGACGCCGTTCTGGACGATGACGACGGCATCGGGCTCGCGGAACTCCCAGCCGGGGAACCCGCCGATCACCCACAGACTCTCGGGTTTCATCAGGTCGGCGTAGCCGCCGTACACCTGCGTCGTCGTGCCGCGGTCCGTCTCGGTGGTCATGTGCGTGCCTCCGTCGCGTGATTCGGCTTCAGGCTAGATCGTCGCGCTGTTCGGGGGAATCCGCACCGGTGATTTGGATCCGCTCGAATGTGCGCCGGATGCATCGCGGGAGTGAGTGGGGCGAGTGGGAGGTTAATCGTCCTCTTCGCCGCTGACGCTCGCGGTAGAAAGTGAACGCCATCCTTCGGTGCCGGGCATTGGTGCACCGAGGTGCTCCCGGTCGTCGAGCAGCAGCTGGAAAAGCCGGTTCAGTTCCGCGAGCGGTTCCGCGTGATCATCGACACGCAGGCTGGTGCGATACAACAAGGCGTCGGGCTGCGCGCGGCCACCTGGCGCCGACACCATGGGTGTGACGAGAAGCGCCGCCGAGCGATGTCCGCGGCGGTCGCCGCCCGCGGCAACGCCTGCTGCCAGAGCGACGAGCAGACGAACTCCAAGCCAACACCCGGTTAGTGCCTCGAACCTCTCGGCCATACGCTCCAGCGGCTCCCGCCCCACTAGCAAGTTGCCCAGGGAGACGGAGTGCGCGCCTTCCACGCTGCCCGCCCAGCCCGTGCATTCACTCCCCGTGAATGAGAACGTTCTCCCGTGGCGATCGATGCCCGCGACTTGCCGGAGTTGCGGCGCAGCATCTTCAGCGAGGAGACCTTCGATTGCCGACTTGGGGGAGAGGCCGAGTTCCAGCAGCTTGAGTCCGACCACGCCAAGATCTGTGTTTCTGCGGGCCTGCGTCGCTATGGCGCCCACGCCGGTCATGGCATGAGGTACGCCCGAACCGACGAATAGGTCAGCCGTCGCGACAGCGACTCCAAACGCGGCGCTGCTCGGATCACGTCCGACGATACTGAGCGTCACTTCATCGCCATATTGTTAGGGAATCGGCACTAATCGTCGTCGTCATCGTCTTCTTCGCCGGCGCCGGGGGCCGAGCGCGGCACCATGGCGATCGGGCGCTCTGGATCTTCTTTGCGGCGCGATCGCGGCGGCAGCGCATCGACGAGCGTGCGAAGCTTCTCGATGCCGTCCGCGCTGTCCGTCGCGACGACGAGCACGTTCGTATCGCGCAGCGCCTGCAATTCCGACTGGGTGAGGTCCGCCGGGATCGACGCCATCAGCGGCTTGCGCGCCAGGCCAAACATGCGGCGCAACTCCATCTGCTTGCGGACGGTCATCGCGCCCTTGATCTCGCCGACGTAGAGCGCGTCCAGACTGAAGCCCTCGATCGCGCGCAACTCGTTGTCGCTGACGTCGTTGGGCACGCTGATCACGTATCCGATGCCTTCTTCCAGCACGGCGGTCGATGCCGTCTTGTCCGGATCGAACAGCACGAAGTCGTAGCCGCCGTCCTTGCACGCCTTCGAGGCGCCGTCGCTGCGGCCGTCGAGCCACGCGCCCGGTATTGCGTCCGCGATCTGCTTCGCGTCATCGGCCCCCGCCGACGATCCGGCCGACCCGACGACCACGGCGTCAGCGCCGCGCTGGGCCATCTCGGCGGCCGCGCGTGCGTCCCGCGCCAGCCCGACGAGCACCATCGTGGCGTCGGCCGTGTTGCGCGTCGTCACAAACCCCATCGGCTGCGCCTCGAGGCGGGAGACCCTGCGGATCCGGTCGGCGAACTTGCTCACTTGGCTCCTCCGTGCGTCGATCATAGCCAAGACTCGGCTCAGGCGCAGGGCTCGCCGTGATCAGGTGATGTCCCAACCGCGATCCTGGACGCGTTGTTCGATGTCCATCGCAGAGTGAAGGGCGCCCAACATCACAACGGGTCGGGGAGCACGCGATAGGCGAGCCGGTAGTTCTGAAAGATCAATTCGCGATAGGAATCGATGCCGATCTCCGGGATCACGCGGCCAGCGCTGGATGGTCGAGAAGATGCGTAGCCGCAGCTACGATGCGAGCGACAAATCGAGAGGCAGAGGCGGAGGGAGTGCCGGCTGATGAACTCTGCGATGCTTGCGAGGTCTCGTTCGGCCTCTACGTGCCAGACGAGTTCAGCCATGTACCCAACCGGCGCCTGGCTTCCTCGTGACTTATCAGGTTCTCGCCCTGTTCAGCGTCCTGCCCGCGGCGTAACACGGTCAATTGGAAGTGGAGTTCACTAATGATGGTTTCCGTCGAAACGCCCCCGGGCAGCCGATCGATCAGATCGAGAGCCTGCTGCTTTTCGGTCTTCATGGCGCAATTCTACCAATCGATGGCAGCCTGTAACACTTCCGCGACCCTCGACGCGTAGGCTGTTCCGCCGTGGTTATCTGTGGCGGGCTAGTCTCACTTGGAACGGCGATAGCAGTGGCTCCCCCCTGACTATCTGCCGCTGAAGCGGGGTCTTCGCGATTCGTTGCGAAGCCCCGCGGTTTTTTCGGACGCAGGAGGAATGTCATGTCGAAGATGGAACACGAAGTCGTCGTGCAGGCGCCGGCCGATACGGTCTACCAGGTGTGGCGCAACTTCGAGAACTTCCCCAACTTCATGAGCAACATCGAACAGGTGCAGGACATGGGCGACGGCCGCTCGCACTGGAAGGCCAAGGGCCCGTTGGGCGTCAACGCCGAATGGGACGCGGAGATCGTCGTCGACGAACCAGGACGCGCGATCGCCTGGCGCTCACTCGAGGACGGCGCCAACGTACATACCGACGGCGCAGTGCGCTTCGAAGCGGCCGGCGATGCAACGCGCCTCTTCGTCACCATGAGCTACGACGCACCGGCGCACGGCCTGGGCGAGCTCGCGGCGAAGATCTTCGCCAACCCCGAGAAGCAGGTCGCAGCGGACCTGCGCCGGTTCAAGGAGATGATCGAGACCGAGGGACAGGCGGGCTACCAGCGTTCGACGGAAGAGGTGGTCGGGCACGGCACGCCAAACACGACGATGCGCGTGAACCCGCAGTCCGGCACGTCGCAGGACGACGATAACGCCGTGCAGGGCAAGTACCCGACATCCGCCGGCACGGCCGAGCCGCCGTATGGCCCCGGCATGTCGAATGACGAAACGGTGCGCGGCGCGCCGCGTCCCACCACGACAGGCACGCCCGGCGGCACGCTCGGTGCGCCCACCGAGCGCGATCTGAAGCGCGACCAGGGGTCGATCTCGGAGCGGACGGATACGCGCACGTAGAGCGCCAAGACGAAAGCGCATTGGCGCCCTGCCCGGGCACCCCGACGATCGCAGGCCTGAGTTTCGCCGCGTAGCTCGCCCACCGCGCGTATACCGGTGAGCCGCTCCCGTGCGTTCGCGCGTCGACACGCCCATCGATCCTAAACCCGCGCATCGATACGCTGTCCCTCGCAGGAGGAGACGGCATGGCGCAGGATAAGCTCAGCCACCACTACACGAGCGTTAACGGCATCAAGCTGCACTACGTGCGCCAGGGCCTCGGTGAGCCGCTGCTGCTGATTCACGGTTGGCCGGGCTTCTGGTACGAGTGGCACAAGAACATCGGCCCGCTCGCGCGGCACTTCGATGTGATCGTCCCGGACATGCGCGGCTTCGCCTACAGCGACAAGCCCGACCTGCCGCCCGAGGTGGGTTACAGCGACACCGCCTTCGCCGAGGACATCAAGGCGTTCATCGACTTCTACCACTTCGACAAGGTGCGCATTGTCTCGCACGACTTTGGCGCCGTATGGGTGCAGCGCTTCGCCCGCATGTATCCGGAGCGTCTCGAGAAGCTGATGTTGTTCGACCCGCCGTACCCGGGCATCGGCGCGCGCTGGTTTCAGATGCCCCACCTGTTCAACACCTGGTACCAGATGTTCCACCAGATGCCGTGGGCCGAGGATCTCGTCGGGTCGAGCCGCGAGGCGACGCGCATCTACGTCCGGCACTTTCTCTCCGCCTGGTCGGCCAACAAGGACCTCTGGACCGATGACGAAGTGGAGGCGTACGTCGAGGCGTATTCGCAGCCCGGCGCGCTTCGGGGCGGATTTAACTGTTACAGGTCGGTGTTTCGCGGCGGCTACCAGGCGCAGGGCGATCTCACCATCAACACGCCGACCACCGTGCTGTGGGGTGACAGCGACAGCATTCTGCCGTTCGAGTGGTCCGATAACTTGCCGCAGTTCTTCCCGAACCTCACCCTGAAGAAGGTCGAAGGCGTCGGGCATTTCATGATGCGCGAGGCCCCGGACCGCATCAACGCTGAGATCATCGAATTCATGAAGTAGGCGATCGTGGACCTCGGCATGCAGGAATACGTCGCGCTGATCACCGGCGCATCGCGCGGCATCGGGCGTTCGATCGCGCTCGCGCTTGCCGCCGAAGGCTGCGACATCGCGCTGGTCGCGCGCGGCGAGGATGAGTTGCGCGCGGCGGCTGCCGAAGTCTCCGCGCTCGGCGCCCGCGCGATGCCAATCGTGGCGGACATCACCAAGCCTGAAGACGTCACACGCATGGTCGAGGAGACGATCGATACCCTCACGCGCATCGATATTCTGATCAATAACGCCGGCGGCTCCGCCCCGGACGACGACGAGGGCTGGCAGTACGCGTTTCGCGTCAACATCGAGGCGGCGGCACGGGCGACGCGCGCCGTCGTGCCGCACATGCGCGCGCGAGGCGGCGGCGCGATCGTACACGTCGCGTCGATCTGGGGCCGCGAGGCGGGCGGCGGCATCCCCTACAACGCCATGAAGGCCGCGATGATCAGCCATGCGAAGAACTCCGCGCTCACCCTCGCGAAAGACGGCATTCGCGTGAACTCGATCGCGCCGGGCTCGATCCTGTTTCCCGGTGGGTCGTGGGGGAAACGCGTCGAGGAGGATCCCCAGGGGATGGAGCGCTTTGTCGAAGAAAACATCGCGATGGGACGGTTCGGCACGACGGAAGAAGTCGCCAACGTCGTCGCGTTTCTCTGCTCGCCACGCGCAAGCTGGGTCACCGGCGCGTGCATCAACATCGACGGCGGCCAGACGAAGAGCAACATCTGATGACGGACCGCCTCGCGAACTACGCCGCATCACTGCTCGTCGAATGGTTCGGCGGCCGCAGCGGGCGCGACTACAAGCTCACGTCGGCGCGCGAAGGCGACACGCCCGTCTTCCTCGCCGAGTCGCCGGAAGGCACACTCGCCATCGCCATCGCCGCCATGTGGGAGCCCGACGCAAATCCTTCGCTCGAACAAGCGCGGGAAGCGATGCAAGAGCGGCTCACCGCCGGGCTCGTGCGCGGCCCGTACCTGCTCTGGGCGCCGCCGCGCGCCGCACCGCCGCTCGATGAGCCCAACGCATCGGAGTTCGTGCAGCGCGTCCAGCAGGCCGCCGCCCCGCTCTCGCCGGGCGAGCGCGGCGAAGTCGAACTATCCGTCAGCGTGCAACTCGCCAAGGTGCGCGACGAGGGCGGCTATGCATCGGTGATCGGCGGCCTCAGCCGCTGGTGGACGCTGATCACCGAGCGCGTCAACGGCACCTTCCACGTGAACAGCTCGAAGATGCGACGCGCGCCGCAGTCCGCCGCGCTGCGCGAGGCCGTCTTTGACCGCATCGGCGAGCTATCGAAGGGCATGAGCACCGGCGACGCGATCGAGTTCGACACCGTCGAGGCGTGGACCGTGCAGCGGCTGCGCGAAGATCCGCTCGGCGAGCGCGGCTTCGCGATCGTGCAGGCGCCGCCGGGCATCGATCCGTCGGAGGGCACGCTCATGCGGCGGTTGATCCGGAAGCGGCTGAAGGACGCCAACGCCGCGCTCGACGCCGTCGAGGCGGACCTCAAGGGCGTCGGCCTGATCGCGATCTACGAGTACGCCGAGCATGAAAACGTCGGCTCGTTCGTGAAGTCGCTGGACCCGGCGCTGTTCGCCAAGCTCCAACTCCTCGCGGCGGTGGTGGACGGCGAGATCCGCCCCATCTTCCAGCCCAGGTAGCGAACCGAGGCGGCCGGTTGGTCGCCTGTCGCGCAGCGTCGCCCACGTTCAAACCCTGCGATTCGTGACGCCGCCCGGCCTGATCAGGCACGCGCAGTGCGGAACTTTCGATGGTAGAATCCAACCCCTACACACGACGGAGGCGTCCCATGTTCAAGAACACCGTCACCAGCATCGACCAGCTACGCGATGTGATCTCGCCGCCCGGACAACCGGCGCTGCGCAAGGAGATCAGCTGCATCGACGAGCACTGCCGCGACCTGATCGCCCGCTCGCCGTTCCTGCTGCTCGGCACATCGAACGCGCGCGGCCAGTGCGACGTCTCGCCGAAGGGCGACGTGCCAGGCTTCGTGAAGGTGCTCGACGACAACACGCTGATCATCCCCGACCGCCCCGGCAATCACCGCACCGACTCCCTGCTCAACATCCTCGAGAATCCGCACGTCGGACTGTTATTCATCATCCCCGGTGTCGAGTGGACATTGCGCGTCAACGGCGGCGCCTCGATCGTCCGCGACGACGACGTCCGCGCGATGTGCGCCGTCGATGGCAAGGCGCCGGCGCTCGCGCTCGCCGTGCACGTCGAAGAGGCGTACCTGCACTGTCCCAAGTGCTTCATCCGCTCGGGCCTCTGGGACACCGACAACTGGATGCCCGCCGGCGAACAGCCGAACTTCGCGCAGGTCTCCCGGGACATGGCGGGCTACCAGCAAGTGCCGCTGGAGATCGTCGAAAAAGGGCTCGCCGCCTCCAACGCCGAACTCTATTGAATCGATGGCAGACACGTCATCCTGAGCGCACGCGAAGGATCCCATCGTGAAACAAACGTACCCATTGCCGGGCACCCGATCGCCGCAACATCGACCTGGGGCACGGACACCGAAATCATGCAGGAGGCGGTACCCATGACAACCGACGCAACCGGATTCAAAGACGCAGTTCGCGAACAGTGGACGCACGCCGCCGGCGTCTGGGGAAAGTGGCATCCCAAGTTCTCCGAGATGTCGCGCGAAGCCACGCAGCACTTGTGTGATGCCGCTGACCTGAAGGCGGGCCAGAGCGTGCTCGACCTGGCCGGCGGCACCGGCGAGCCTTCGCTGAGCGTGGCGGCGCGCGTCGCCCCTGCGGGCGACGTTACGTGTACCGACTTCGTGCCGGAGATGGTCGCCGTCGCGCAGGCCAACGCCGCCGACGCGAACGTCGCCAACATCAAGTTCCAGCAAGTCGACGCCGAAAGCATCCCCTTCCCCGACGCCAGCTTTGACCGCGTCGTCTCGCGCTTCGGCGTCATGTTCTTCCCCGACACGCAGAAGGCGCTCGGCGAGATCCGCCGCGTGCTGAAGCCCGGCGCCCGGGCGACGTTCGCCATGTGGCAGACTACCGCAAAGAACCCCTGGTTCGAGGAGATCAACGCCGTCGTCGCCAGGAGTGGCCACTTCACACCACCACCCCCCGGCATGCCGACGCCGTTCCGGTTCGGCGAGGCGGGCTCGCTGCCTTCGGAACTACGCAGCGCAGGGTTCGAACATGTGAGCGAGAAGCCGCACGAGATCTCGTGGTCCTGGCCGGGGTCCCCCGAGGAGTATCTGGAGTTCGTCGAAGGGACGATGCCCGCGTTCCGCAAGGCACTCGAGTCGTCCGGCGCCGACGCCAAGCGCGTCAAGGAGGACATGCTGGGCGTCGTAGCGCAGCACTACGATGGCGAGCGTGTGAGCGTCCCCGGCAATATCTTCGTGGTGACGGCGCAGAAGCCGGGCTAGCGCGCGTCCGTGCTTGTAGCCACACCCGGCGCCTGCGGTCAGTCGTCGGGCTGCTCGACCTGCCGCCTGAGCCGCGCCAGGCTCTCGTCCCAGAGCGGCGCGAACGTCGCGAGCCAGCCTTCGTAGATCTCGGCGAGCGATGACGTTTGCAGCCGATAGTGCTGCTCGCGCCCGCTCTGCGTCGCGTGCACCAGCATCGCCCGGCGCAGCACGCCGAGGTGCTTCGAGACCGCGGCGCGCGACACCTGCGGGAAGTGCGACGCGATCTCGTTCGGCGTCAGCGTCTCGCGGTCGCGCAGCAAGCCCAGGATCGCCCGGCGCGTCGGGTCGGCGAGTGCTGCGTACGCGTCGTTAGGCTTCGGCAATCTCTCGCAACGCTTCCAGTTGGCGCGTCGTCCAGCCGCCTTCGAACCCGCGCTGGATCTCGCCCGCGGCCGCCCCCATGCGCTCGAAGCCATGGTGGAATAATTCGACGACCGTGCCGCCGATGTGCGGCGTCAACCGAAGCGTGACCAGCGCCGGCGCCGTCCAGCCCTTCCCGCGCCAGTCCTGCTCGAACGTCAGCTCGCGTGGCGGGTCGTAGACGACCACGCGGCCTTCGAACCGCAGCTCGTCGCCGCCGGCGTCCGTCTTGACCATGGCGCCGACGCGGGGTTGGTACTCCACCAGCGTGTGTCCGGTGCCGTACCACCGTTTCATGCGGTCAAGGCTTTCGAACTCCTGCCATACGCGCTCCGGCGCGGCATCGATCCAGATAGCGCGACGGACGGCGAGCAGCCCGATCGCGGTCGTGGTAGCCATAGCATGACCTCCTATATGCAACCGATGGGTTACGTGTCACCAGATGGTTGCAGATGTTTGGCGGGCTGTCAAGGGGCCGGCCGAAAATTCAGGCGGAGCGTTCGAGTGGGGCTAGATCGAGTACCGAGAAGGATCTTCGGCCTCGGCGCGGCGCACCAATTCGCCGAAGGAGACGCTGTCCATCACGTTGGCGATCGCATCGCGGACTTCCGTCCACACGCTCTTCAGCGTGCAACTCGCTTCGTCCGCGCACCAATCGCACGTGCGGTGCTGGCGGACGCTGGCGCAGGGCGCCGGCGCGAGCGGGCCATCGACGAGCCGGCTCACCTCGCCGACGAAGATCTCTTCGGCGTCTCGCGTGAGCCTGTAGCCGCCGTGCGCGCCGAGTCGGCTGACCACGAATCCGCCCGCCTTGAGCTGCGTGCGCCAGCACCTGCTCCAGGAACTTCACCGAGGCGTTGCACCGCCGCGCGATCTCGGCTGCCGATAGGCCCGGCGCGTCCGTCCGTTCGACCTTCGCCAGTTCGAGCATGGCCTTGAGCTCCAGTTCGCCGCGGCTCGTCAATTTCATCGACCGCAGTTTACCCCAGCCATGGCGCCATCGACTCCAGCGGCGTGCCTTCGACGGGAGCGACGTGCTCGCGCAGCCGCCGCGCGACGATCGGGATGGCGGCGATCATCGCCAGCGAAAACGCCGCGATGATGCCGTACGCCACGACGTCCAGCAGCACGCTGTCGATCGTATCGAGGCCGAAGATGCGCGAACCGAGCACGGTGGCGAACGCGTTCCACGCGGCGTGGATCAGCACGGCGGCGCCAAACAACGCCACCGCGATGCGATGACGCTTCGCGCGTGACCAGTACCACCAGCCCACGCCCGCAAGCCCGCTGCAGATCACGTGCAGCGACGTGCTGCCGCCGCGGATCAGCATGATCGCCCACCAGAAGCTGAGGTCCTCGCTGATCGCCGCGAACCCGTATAGCATCGCCTCCAGGAATCCGAACGCAGCACCGGCAAACGCCCCCAGCAGGAAGCACTGCGCGCGCGTCGCGTTCGGGCGCATCATGAAGCGCACGCCCAGGCTCTTGCCGAACTCCTCGGACAGCGGCGCCAGCACGGACGCCGTGAACAGCCCGGCGATGAACTGCTCGTTGCCCGTCAGCAAGAAGTCGGCATCGGCGATCGTGTCCCAGACGGCCTGCGAGTCCGCGGCGGACTCGAAGGCGCCATTGTGAACAAGCAGCAACACGACGGCGTACAACGCGCCGATCGTCTCGACGTAGACGGCGATGGCAATGGCGACGGACATGCTGATGGCGGCGGCGAGCGTGATCTGACGCCACGTCAGCCCGCGCACAGGCTCGCCGCGCAACAACGATCCGCGACCGGCGAGCGCCGCGAACGTGATCCCCGGAATGATCGCCGCCAGCACGTGTAGCGGCGGCATCGGCGCGGCGAGCGGGCTCTCCAGGCGCATGTTCGCCTGCCCGAGCAACAACACGATGCCAAAAGCCAGTACTCCCAGCGCCGCGACGGGCGGCCTGAACCGCCCGGACCCCTCACCCATCGACGCCGAGATGCCGTGATACGTGAGGATGATGCCCGGCAGCAGCGTCATCGCCGCGATCGCGCTGAACCCCACCGCTTGCTCGACGACGCTGATCGGCTCCCCGAACTCATCGACGCTGGCCTCGTTGTTCATCAACGTGAAAAAAAGCTGCAACATGCCGATGCCGATGACGGCGAGCAACACGCCGTACGCCGATCCGAGCAGACGCGACCAGCGCGACAAAACAGTGCGCGCCCTGCGCCTCATCGACCAGCGGATGCACAGCGCGCCGAGCGCCAGCCCGAGCAGCGTGCTCGTCACCCCGAAGGCGAACAGCGCGTTCGAACCGGTGTACTCCGCCAGTTCGGGCGTGTTCATCTGCCGCACGACGGGGGCGGCGACCATCAGCGCCAGACCGGCCGTCACCAGCACCAGCGCGAGCAGCGCGAAGCTCAGCTTCGCGAAGACACGCGCCGCGTACCACAGGACGCCCATGCCGAAGATCAAACCCGCGGCCACCGTAGCGCCGATCCCGATGAGCACAGCGGCGACGTTGACATCGGCCTCGGGCAGCATCCAGATCAGCACGCCGGCCACCACCACGGCTGCCCAGAGAATGACGCTCCCCACCGCGCCGCCCCACCATGCGAGGACAAGACGGGTTGTGTTGCTCATCGCAGGGCGCGGCGCGACCAGGGCCTGCTTCGCCGCCGGCGTCTGCTCGACGGCCATCGCTGGTTCCATGTGGCATCGCTCCCCGTCTGCGTCATCGCCGAAGTATCGGTTGGAGAGCGTAGCGGGGGCCAGTGCAGTCCAGATAGGTGGCCGTGTGGGGGATCTGCAGGAACATCCGGCGCGCCGTCTGTAACGAACCTTCGGCGCGGCCAAACCATCGTTGCATGTACCGCAGTCGACCTTTGGCGGCCCCGACAAATCTATGCTCCGATGCAAGGGCGATTTAACAGTCGTCAAACACTTTGGCCCATAGTCGTTAACCGTCGCCGCCGACACCACATGTGAGAGCGCCGAATCGGCTGAAAGGTGAACGGGACGCGATGCCAACTTACGTATCAATCGTGAACTGGTCGGGGTGTGAACAGCCGCGGATTACGGACGTACGTCGCGCCATCGAGCGGCAGCAGGTGACGCTACGGCGTCGCGGCATGCACTCGCTGGCGTTTTTGCCGGACGAGGGCGCATGCACCGGGATCATGGTGGCGACGTGCAACGACGCCGACGGCGTCGAGCAACTCGCCGCGTCGATCCTGCCGCACGCGGACGTGCTCGTCGAGTCAATGATGTTCGAAGACGAACCAGGAGTGCCCGCATGGATCACGCGCGAGGTTGTTCCCCCTCCCCCGCGCGACTTCCGCAGGGCGTTGCTGAAAGCGATTACGTCAGCGTCTGAGGCGTGATCGGAACCTCTATGCGCGGCGGCGGGCTCAGGATGCCCGCCGTTTCGCCGTTTTCGCCGCTACCCGAGCGGGGGCTTTCAGCCCGCGCGGCTTGGGTGCACTAAGCGCGGTGGTCTCGCCGAACGCGCGTTGCGGGCAGAACAACTACTAATAGAATTTGTGGAATGCGCATCGCGTGGCTCGTTCGCGCCCACAACGAGCCTACGCCCAGTCGAGCACCAAACGTCTAACCGTCACGGACGCAGCTTAAGCGCCGCAGCGTGCGCGCGTTGCTCCGCGCGATCGTCAATCGGCCGTAGCTCGATATCTGCATGGCGGCGCCGGAGCGCCGTCGCAATGAGGTGATCCGCGAATGCCGGGTTCTTCGGCAACAGCGAGCCGTGTACGTACGTGCCGAACGCGTTTCGGTAGATCGCGCCCTCGGTGCCGTCCCGGCCGTTGTTGCCATGGCCGCTGCGCACCCGGGCGAGGGTCCGCACGCCCTCCCCGAGGTGCGTGCGGCCACCGTGGTTCTCGAACCCGACGATCGTCTGCATACCCGCCGCCGACGATTGCCACTCGCAGACGATGTTGCCGATGCAGCGCTTCGCGCCCTCGCCGGGGTGCGCCGTGTAGAGGTCGAAGATGCCGGCGCCCGGCAGTTCGGCGCCCGAAGCTTCGCGGTAAGAGCGCCCGAAGAGCTGGTAAGCGCCGCACACGGCCAGCAGCACGACGTCGCGTTCCACCGCCTCGCGCACCGCGTCCGCCTTCGTTGCGAGCAGATCGTCGACGACGCCGCGCTGTTCGCGGTCCTGCGCGCCGCCGGCGAAGATCAAGTCGTGCGCAGCGGCGTCCAGGCGGTCGCCGGGCCCCAGATCGGTCAGATCGAAGCCGATGCCGCGCGCCTCGCAACGATGCCGCAGCGCCATGATGTTGCCGCGGTCGCCGTAGATGTTCATCAGGCGCGGATAGAGGTGCGCGACCCGCAGCGTGATGCCGCTCATGTGCTTTCCCAGAAGCGCCCGGCGCCGCCGCGCTTCGCCAGCAGTTCGCGCACTTCCAGCATGGCGGTGTACGTCGGAATGACGTGCAGCGTCTCCCCGGGCGGCGTTGCCGCGAGCGCCGCCTGTAAGGCACGCGAGGCATCGCGCTCGATCGGGATCGCGTCGCCGAAGCCCGCGTACTTGAGCCGCAGCGCGAGGTCCTCGGCGCGCGTCCCGGCGGCGAGCACGAAGTCCGCCTGCGGCTGCAGCGTCTCGTAGTCGGTGTCCCAGATCCACGAGATATCACGCCCGTCGGCGATACCGTCGTTCAGGAAGAACACGAAGCGTTTGCGCCCGTCGCGCGCGGCGATCGAGCGCATCACCTGGTTGAGGCCCGTCGGGTTCTTGCCGAGCAGCACACGCACGTCGCGGCCGTCGATCGAAAAGCGCTCCTGGCGTCCGAACGCCGCGGAAAACCCGTCGAGCGCCCGCACGATCGCCGCGTGCGGCAGCCCGAGGGCGATCGCACCCGCCGCCGCGGCGAGCGCGTTGTACGCGTTGTAGAGCCCCGACAACGGCAGCGTCACCCGCAGGTCGCCGTCTGCCGTCTCGATAGTGAGCGCCGTCGCATCTTCGCGCATCTCGACCGACGTGACCCGCACGTCGGGCTGCGGCCGCGCGTTGCCGCACGCCGTGCATCGCCAGTGGCCGATGTGCCCGTAGAACGTCGCGCCGTACGCAAGCTCAGCGCCGCACTGCAGGCAGGCGCGAAAGTCCGACGCGTGCTCTTCCCCCGCACCCCCTGCCGACGCGTCATCGACCCCGTAGTACACCACACGCCCGGGCGCAGCACGCCCAAGATGCGCCACCGCAGGATCATCCGCGTTCAACACGACCATCATGCCTTTGCCGTTTGCTGTTTGCTGTTTGCTGTGCGCGAGAGCGAGCGCACTCACCCACGACTTCGCCACCGTATCGACCTCGCCGTAGCGGTCGAGTTGGTCGCGAAACAAATTCGTGAACACCGCGACGCGCAGGGCGACCGAATCGACGATCTTGGGCAGCGTCGCCTCATCCACCTCGAGGATCGCGAGCCGGTTCGCTGCGTCGGGTATCGCGCCGGCAAGCGACGCCTCCTCGACGAGCATCGCCGCGACGCCGCGCATGAGGTTAGAGCCGCTGCGGTTGTGCAGCGGCGAAAGCCCCGCCTCTGCGGCGATGCGGTTGAGCATCAGCGTCGTCGTCGTCTTGCCGTTCGTGCCGGTGACGGCGATCGCGCCGGCGCCCGCCTGCGCCGCCAGGTGCGCGACGATCCGCGGATCGAGGCGCTCCGCCGCAAGCCCGGCGATCGCCGTACCGCCGCCGCGGCCGAGCAGGCGGCTCGCCGTGGCGGCAGCCTTCCCGGCCCAGACAGCAGCGACGGTGCGGGGATTCATCTCGGTCAGGTTATATCGGACGCGGGACGCGGGACGCGGGACGCGGGATGCGGGAAGCGGGACAGATTTGAACCGCAGAGCCGCCGAGACGCCGAAGGACTTCTAATGACGAGCGCGGGCTTTCAGCCCGCGCGGATTCGCACTGTCGACCTTCGTTCCCGCGTCCAGCCTCAAGCCTCCCGCTTCCCGCCTCCAACCTCAATGCATCTCCTGCCCGCCCGAAATATTGATCGCCTGCCCCGTCATGTAGTCCGCGTCGTCGCTCGCCAGGAACGTGATCACCTTTGCGACGTCCGCCGGGTAGCCGATGCGCCCCAGCGGGATCGTCGGCAGCACGTTGCCGATGAGTTGCTTGAACATCTCGTCCGTCGCCTCGAAGCCCATCCCCGCGCCGCGCAGCAGCGGCGTGTCGATCGTGCCGGGGCAGACGCAGTTGACGTTGATCTTGTGCTGCCCGACTTCCTTCGCGAACGCCTGCGTGAACAGCACGATGCCCGCCTTCGACGCGCAGTACGGCGTCAACAGGCCGTAGCCCGTCTTACCCGCCTGTGACGCGACGCTGATGATCCGCCCGCCGCCGCCCTGCTTGATGAACTGGATCGCCGCGAGCTTCGAGCAGAGGAAGACCGACTTCAGGTTGACGGCGATCGTGCGGTCCCACGCCTCCTCCGGCATGTTGACGATCGGCACGGGCGGATTGCCGATGCCGGCGTTGTTCACGAGGATGTCGAGCCGCCCGAAGCGCTCGATCGTCTTGTCGAAGAAGCGCTGCACGTCGCCGCTGACGCTGACGTCCCCCTGCAGCTGGATGTACTCGACGCCCGTACCGGATTCCTCAAGTTGCTTTCCGGTGTCGTCGAGGTGCGACTGCTCGAGGTCGACGAGCGCGAGCTTCGCGCCCTCGCGCGCGAACCGCAGCGCCGTCCCCTGCCCGATCCCGCGTCCGCCGCCGGTGATGATCGCAACCCTGTCCTTGAGCAGCATGTGTTGTCCCTTCCGCGAATGCCTGGTCGTGCCGAGAGTCTCTCGGGCGAAGCGGTAGGGGGCAAGCTGGTGGTACAACCGAGCGCCGGGGTTTACCCCCC
>JBBDXD010000028.1:86325-186079 GCA_040902535.1 Dehalococcoidia bacterium
CGGGCTTTCAGCCCGCGCGGCACTCATCAGCACCTTCGATCAGTTTCACTGCGCGATGATACGCGTCCGCACCTCGAGGCGGGGGACGGTGTGGGAGGCCCGAGGTCAGTTAAACCGAGCGCGGGCTTTCAGCCCGCGCGGCATCCATCAGCACATTTGATGAGCTTCGCCTGCGCGACGACTATCCCTCGCGCCTCAGACCGCGCGATCGTGCAACAAACGCACGACGCGGTCGAGAATGCGGTTGCCGACCTCGTACTTCGAGAGCAGTGGCAGCGATTCGATGTTGCCATTGGCATCGATCAGCGACACGCGGTTGGTATCGGTCGAAAAGCCCGCGTCCGTGGCAGTCACATCGTTCGCGGCGATCAGGTCGAGGCCCTTCTTCGCGATCTTGGCGTGCGCGTTTTCGAGGATGTCCTGCGTCTCTGCCGCGAAGCCGACCTTGATGAAGCCGCCGTGCAGCCCCGCGACGATGTCCTCGTTCGGCACGAGATCGACGGCGATGCCTTCCGCACTAGGCTTGATCTTCTGGTCCACCGGATTCGCGGGCCGGAAGTCAGCCGGGGCCGCCGCCATGATCAGCGCGTGACAGTCCGCCGTGACCTGCTGCATGGCCGACGCCATCTGCACGGTCGTCGTGACGTCGATGCGGCGGACGCCGTGCGGGGTCGCCAGCGCGACGGGTCCCGTGACAAGCGTCACATCGGCGCCACGGTCACGCGCCGCTTCGGCGATCGCGAAGCCCATTTTGCCCGACGATCGGTTGCCGACGAATCGCACCGGGTCGATCGGCTCATGCGTGCCGCCGGCGCTCACGACGATCCGCCGTCCGGCGAGGTCGCCGCGCTTGCCCAACGTCTGCCGCAGCGCTCCCAGCAGCGTCTCGGTATCGACGAGACGCCCTGGGCCCATGCGGCCGCTCGCGAGGCGGCCTTCCTCCGGCCCGGCGAACACGACGCCGCGCTTGTGCAGCGTCTCGACGTTTGCCTGCGTCGCCGCGTGCTGCCACATCTGCCCATCCATCGCCGGCGCGACGATCACCGGCGCCGTCGTCGCGAGCACGGTCAGCGCGAGCATGTCGTCGGCGAGGCCGTGCGCGATCCGCGCGATCGTCGTTGCGCTCGCCGGCGCGATCACGACTGCATCCGCCGCGCGCGCCAGTTCGACGTGCTGTTCTGCCGCCGACGACTGCACGTCGAACATGTCGGTGAACACCTCGCGCAACGTCAGGCTTCGGAACGTCAGCGGCGACACGAACTTCTGCGCGGCGTCCGTGAGGATCACGTCGACCAGCGCGCCGGCCTGCGTCAGCCTGCTGGCGACCTCCGCCGCCTTGTATGACGCGATGCTGCCGCACACGCCGAGCACGATGCGCCGTCCTCGCAGCATCAATGGCCTCCGATCGCGTGCCGGTCGTGGATGATGCGCAGCCCCGTCAGGGTCAGGTTCTCGTCGACCGCATCGAACACTTGCGTCTCCTGCGCCAGCCGGTGCGCCCAGCCGCCCGTGGCGATCACGCGCGCCGTGCCGGCCAGCTCCTTCTTGAATCGCGCCACCATCCCCTCGATCAGCCCGACGTAGCCGAAGAGCGTGCCGGACTGGATGGCGCCCACCGTATTCTTCCCTATGGCAGTCTTCGGCCGCTCCAGCTCCACGCGGTAGAGTTTGGCCGCGCGCTCGAAGAGCGCTTCCGACGCAATCCCAATCCCCGGCGCGATGGCGCCGCCCAGGTAGTCGCCCTCCGCCGAGACGGCATCGAAGACGGTCGCCGTGCCGAAGTCGACGATGATCAGCGGCGGCGGGCCGTACAGCTCGAGCGCCGCAACGACGTCGACGATGCGGTCGGCTCCGACCTCGCGCGGATTGTCGTAGACGATGCGTACGCCGGTCTTCGTGCCGGTCCCGACGATGATCGGCTCGGTCTTGAAGTAGCGGCGGCACAACTGCTCGAAGACCGGCGCCAGGTCCGGCACGACGCTCGCCATGATCGCCTCGGTGATGGACGCACGGTCCAGGCCTTCGTTGCGAAGCAGCCCCAGCATGATCACGGCGTACTCGTCCGGCAGCCGCTCGACGTCCGTCGCAATGCGCCACGTCGCGCACAACTGCGATCCGTCGAACACGCCGATCGTGACGTTCGTGTTGCCGATGTCGAGCGCGAGCAGCATATGACTCCTGTAGTTCGCGCCTGAGTATATCGGGGGTCGGGAAGCGGGAGGCCGGATGTCGGAGGTCGGAGAATGAGTCGCAGGCAAACGACATCGCGGTCGCCGGAACTGCCCTCGGCTCAGTCTGACCTCCGACTTCCGACCTCCATCCCCCGTCTTGAGCCTTGTCCCGGCGGGGCTAGACTGTACGTACTTCTAAGCTTCCCCGCACAGGATTGACAACGAAGGAGTCGTTTATGTCTCGATCGACCGTCCCCTCACTGGCCTCCCGATTGCTGCGCCGCATCGACCGCCTGGCGCCGCCGGCGACCGCCCACGCGCACTGTGATATTCCGTGCGGCATCTACGACCCGCACTTCATGCAGGTCGCCGCGCTCAGCGTGCTCCGCATGAACCAGCTCATCGACGGCCTCGACGTCGCCGACGCAAAGGCAAACGCGCACGCGATCTCCCGCTTCACGACGGTGAAGGAAGAGCACGCGGAGATCGTCAAGCGCGAGGTGCGCATTATCTACGGCGACTACTTCAAGCCGGAGCACGTCGAGAAGCACAAGAACATTCCCGAACTCACGTGGAGCATCCTCAAGAAGGCCGGCGCCGCGCGGCAGAACATCGACCTGAAGGCGGCCGAGGAGCTACTGGGCCTCTGCCAGCAGTTCGCCGAGATCTTCTGGGACACCAAGGGCGTGCCGACGAAGAAGCAGCCTTCAAACCAGGCCGCAGGCGGCGAATTCGTCGTCCCGGCCAACTAGCGGACAGACTCCGGCCAGCCGAAGGATCACGTATGAGCATCCTTCGGCTGTTGTCGGGCCTTCTGGGCCGCATCTCGCCCGTCTCGCGATACATCGTCGACGGCCCGAGCATGGAACCGGCGTATCGCGCCGGCAACCGGCTGATCGTGAACCGGCTGGCGTACCTGCGCCGTCCGCCGGCCATCGGCGATGTCGTCGTGCTGCGCGATCCGCAGGATGACGCGCGCCTGCTGATCAAGCGCGTCGCGCCCGCGCCCGACGGCGCCCGGCCGCGGCAGTCCCGCATCTGGGTGCTCGGCGACAATGCGCCCGAAAGCCGCGATTCGCGAACGTTCGGCTTCATCGACCGCCGGCGGATCGTGGGCAAGGCCTGGCTGCGTTACTAGGAGCCCCGCTTTCAGCTTTCAACCTCCCAGCTTCCAACCTCCAACGAACCAGCGCCCAACCCCCAACGACCAGCGACCAGCCACTAGCCACCAGCGACCAGCCTCCTGTTACATTTTCGCCGTCATGACAGATGTACCTCCTGAAGGGAACCGATCTGCCGATGAGCCTGCGGCGATGACGATGGGGGCACAGGCAATCCCCACCACGCGCGTATTTCCGGGCGATGAGGAACTTGCGTTCGCGCTGGCAGAGCTAGATCCGCGCGCCTGGCGGCAGATGTTCGATGAGCAGTATCAGCGCGTCTACAACTACGCGCTCCTGCGCACCGGCAACCTCGCCGATGCCGATGATATCGCCGCGAGCGTGTTCATCGAGGCGGTGAAGGGGATACAGGGTTTCAACTATCGAGGGACGCCCGTGGCGGCATGGCTGTTCCGCATCGCACACAACGAGACCGTCGATCTGCTGAAGCGGCGCCGCCGCATGCAGACCGAGTCGATCGACGTGGCCGAGGCGTCCCGGCAACTGGCGGCGAAGGACGCATTCGTCGTCGCCGATGAGTGGCGCGAGGTGCGCGAAGGCATCGGCGCGCTGAAAGCGGAACATCGCGACGTGCTGATGTTGCGGCTGGTCGAAGGCAGGAGCGTCGCGGAAGTCGCCGCGATGCTGGGTAAGAGCGAGGGTGCCGTGAAGGTGACGCAGATGCGTGCCTTGCAGGCCCTGCGCGGAAAGCTCGGCAGGTAATGGACGAAACGCAAGACGACCAGACGATCGAGGGCGCCGTGGATCGCGCGGTCGAGCGCCTGCTCAACGGCGAGCCGCTCGACGCGATCCTCGCATCGCACCCCGAGCAGGCTGCAACGCTCGCTCCGCTGCTGCAGTCCGCGGACCTGCTGTTGAGCGCGCCCGCGTTCGACGCAGCCCCCGCACAACGCACGCAGGCGATGCGGCGCATGCTCGACCAGGTCGAAGCTTCGGCGGTCGGGACCGGGGGTGGCGGAGGCATCATGTCGATCTTCAACTCGTTCCGCGGGCGTCCGCTCGCGTTCCAGGGCATTGCGGTCGCCGCGGCGCTTGTGCTGTTCGGCGCGCTCGGACTCGGCGCATCGGCGGCGACGGGGAACGCGCCGGAACCCGTGCGCGAGTTCCTGGGCATCGCCTCGGACTCGACGATCCGCGTCGAGCTCGAAGGCACGATCGTGACGGTCGAACCATCCACGAGCACGCTGACGATCAGCGCGAACGGCGACATCCGCACGGTGATCGTGACGGGCAGCACCGAGCTGTCGCGTGGCGGCGACCCGATTGCCCTCAGTGACTTCGTCGCCGGTCAGCGGGTCGAAGTGAAGGGCTCGCTGCAGCCCGACAACAGCATCGTCGCGACGCGCGTGCACCTCGAAGACGGCGATGATGATGAGCGCTTCCCGACCGTCGCCCCTTCGATGCCCGGCGCCGACGCGCCCACGGCCGCCCCGACCGACGATCGCGACGACGATGATGACGACGACGACAATAGCGGCCCCGGCAACGCAGATGACGACGACGGCGACCACTTCGACGATGACAACTCAGGCCCGGGCAACGGTGACGACGACGACGACGACGGCGACAACGACGACCGGGACGACGGCGATGATCGCGACCGTGACGATGGCAACGGCGGCGACGACGACAATGACGATGACTAACGCCTGACCCAGCTTCGAAAGGACGCGGCGGGCCGTTTCCCGCCGCGTCTCATTTTTCGTCGCAACGTCTATGACCCGTGCGCAGACACGCGTCACAACATGTGTGGCGCGCGCGTAACTTCACCGCAACCGTTTGGTCACGCGCGAGACCGTCGCTGCGTGCCACCATCACGGCAACACCCGCACGCCGTGAAAGGAAGTGTGGTGATGCGTTAGCCGGACCGTCGTCAACGCAACCGGACCGAAGTAGGAGACGTGACATGAACCATCTGAAGAACAAGTGGTGGCTGGCCGCCACCGCAGCGCTCGCGATCGCATCGTTCGTGGGCGCACGCGCCGTGATGGCGCAGGAAGAGACGTCGACGCCGCCGTCGACCGTCACCGCCGCGCAGGAGACGCCGGCCGCCGACGAGACCCCGCCGTCCGACGCAACGCCGGACGCCGACGCTCCGCCGGCCGATCGGGAAGACGGCACATCCGAAAAGCGCGCAGGCGGCTGTGGCAAGTTCGTCGACCCCGCAGCGCTGGCCGGCTTCCTCGGCGTCACCGCGGAGGAACTTCGCACCGAACTGCAGGCTGACGGTGCGACGCTCGCGACCGTCGCCGAAGCGCACGGCCAGAGCCGCGACGCCCTGATCGCCTTCATGACGCAGGAAGCGTCGGCGGCGCTCGACGCGAAGGTCGCCGACGGCACGCTCACGCAGGCGGAAGCCGACGAGCGCCTGGCGGCGCTCACCGCCAACATCGGCGACATCGTCGATGGCAGCGGTCCGTTCCGCGGCTTCCACAGCGGTGGGCTGCCCGGAGGCATGCGCATGCGGCAGGGGCAACCGCCCTTGAGCTGAGCGAATCGCGGCCGGATGCCGGAGGTCGCGATCTCCGGCATCCAGCCCGCCTGATAAAATGCGGCATCCCCATGGCAGGACGTGCGCGGAGGCATTGATGCCCGGACCCGAATCGGAGTTCACGCCGGAAGAACGCGAGATCCTGCAACGTCACTTCACCAACGTCGACGAGCCGGTCTTCGCCCTGGTCAACCTGCCCGAAGTCGTGAAGGGCGCGTTGTTCGCGCGCTACTCTCGTTCGCCCAAGTCGCTGCGACGGCTGTTTCTCGACGAGTTCTACAAGGACGACGACAGCCAACAGCAAACAGCAAACAGCAAAGAGACGGATGCGACGCTCGGCGTCGGCCGCGCGGAGGAACTGTACGAACGCGTGCTCGTCGAATACGGCGAGGATTCCGTCGCGCAGTTGGCGGGCGCGCACATCGCGTTCGAGCACGTGTCGAACGTGCTGACGAAGGTCATCGAGTGGGGCCGCCTCATGGCGTACCTGGAGCAGTCGACGCGTTACATCCCCTACAACAACGAGCAGGCCGATGGCCGCTGGCGCTATCACGTACCGGCGGAGATCGTCGACCGGGCGCTGCGCGCGAGCTTCATCGCGACGATGGATCTGTGCTTCGAGACGTACGCCGCGTGGTTCCCGCGCGTCGAGGAGCGCCTGCGCGAGCAGTTCCCGCGCGCGGAGTCGGACTCGAAGGCCGCCTATCGCCAGAGCATCCGCGCGAAAGCATGCGATATTCTCCGCGGCCTGCTGCCCGCCGCCACGACGGCGAACGTCGGCGTGTTCGGCACCGCGCAAGCGTTCGAAGCGTTGCTGCTGCGCCTGCAGGAGCACCCGCTCGCGGAAGCGCGCGAAGCCGGCGCGCAGGCGCTCGTTGAACTGCGCAAGGTGATCCCGGTCTTCATGCGTCGCATCGACCGCGAGGACCGTGGCGTCGCGTGGTCACGCTACATGCACGATACGGCGGCGAACACGCACGCGGAGGTCGCACGCATCGCGTTGCCCCGGCATGCCGAGGCACCGTCGTACGTGCGGCTCACCGAATACGACCCTGATGGCGAAACGAAGGTCGTCGCGTCAGCGATCTACCCGCACACGGACGTCAGCGACGAAGAAGCGCTGACCCTCGCGCGGCGCCTGTTGCCCGACGAGCGCGCGCGACTGCTCCGCACGCACATCGGCGAGCGCACGAACCGCCGTCACAAGCCCGGACGCGCGTTCGAGCGCACCTCCTACCGCTTCGACGTCGTCGTCGACTATGGCGCCTTCCGCGACCTGCAACGCCACCGGCTGATGACGCTCGACTGGCAGCCGCTCTCGCCGTACCTCGGCTACGACGTCCCCGAAGAAGCGATCGCCTGGGGCATCGAAGACGACTGGCGGCGCGTGATGAGCGCGTGCGCTGCGTTGTACGGCGAGATGCGCGACGCCGGGCTCGAGCACGCCTGCCAGTACGCCGTGCCGATGGCGTATCGCATCCGCTTCTACATGGACATGAACGCGCGCCAGGCGATGCACCTCATCGAGCTGCGCACGTCGCAGCAGGGACACAAGTCGTATCGATGGGTCGGCCAGGAGATGCTGCGCGAGATCCGCGAGACCGCCGGCCACCACGCCATCGCCGACGCGATGATCTTCGCCGAGCTTGAAGCATCAGGCGGCCTCGAACGCCTCGCGGCCGAACAGGCGAAGGAGCGCCGGCTCGCCGCGCTGGGATAATTGCGGCGTCTCTGAGCGAAGCGAAGAATCCCGTCTTCGACTCGGTACTTGAGCGCGGGCTTTCAGCCCGCGCGGCATAACAGCGCAGGCGTCAGAATCAGATCTCACTTCTACGAACGAGAACGCGGGCTGAAAGCCCGCGCTCCTTAAAACCCAAATCCTCTGCGTCTCTGTGCCTCTGCGGTGAACAAGATCGTCACCTCATAACTGGAGCGTCGCAATCTGTACTTGAACCCAAGCCTCTGCGCCTCTGCGGTGAACCAACCTACTGCTCGTTGAGCGGCCGCTCGCTCGTCAGATACGCCCGCATCAGCCGCGACGCGTCGTCTGAGCGCATCGTCTCGCTGAAGGAGCGCTGCTCGAGCCGCAGGCCTTC
This sequence comes from Dehalococcoidia bacterium, assembly GCA_040902535.1. Taxonomy (NCBI): domain Bacteria; kingdom Bacillati; phylum Chloroflexota; class Dehalococcoidia; species Dehalococcoidia bacterium. The sequence continues at coordinate 94,265 of JBBDXD010000028.1, forward strand.
CTCGAGCGGCATCTGCACGCCGTCGATCACGCACTTCTTGATCAGCGCTACGCTCAGGCGCGGCCGCGACGCCAGTTCGTTCGCGAGCGCCATGGCTTCCGGCAGCACACGGTCCTTGTCGACCGCACGGTGTACCAGTCCGATGCTCGCCGCCGTGTCCGCATCGACCGTGTTGCCGAGCAGCATTAGCTCGAGCGCTTTCGCCGTGCCGAGCAGGCGCGCCATCCGCTGCGTGCCGCCGGCCCCCGGCAGGATGCCCACGCGCACCTCCGGCAGGCCGATCTGGTAACCACGCGCCATGATGCGGAAGTCGCACGCCAGCGTGAACTCGCAGCCGCCGCCCATCGCCGTGCCGTTGATCGCGGCGATCACCGGCTGCGGCAGCGTCTGCAGCTGGAGCAGGAGCTTGTTGAGCGGGTGCAGGTCGACGTGCCGCGACGGTTCCCGCGGCGCCAGCACCTGCTCGCGCGTCGTATCGGACGCGCGTGACAGCTCACCGACGTCGTAGTGCGTGATGAAGATGCCATCGACGCCACCGGTGAAGACGATCGCGCGGACCTCGGCGTCACGCTCGACCGCATCGATGGTCTGCGCCATCTCCAGCACCATCGGGCCGTTCATGAAGTTGCGCGGCGGATTCGTCAACGTGACGACGAGGACGGGGCCCTCGCGGCGGGTCTGCACGTACTCCATGTCCGGCATCTGTACCTCCCTTGTGCTGGCTCGCATCCTACGCGCAAAGAACGCGGGCTGAAAGCCCGCGCTCAATTAAGAACAACTCCGCGCCTCTGTGCCTCTGTGGTTTCGTCGACTGTTTGATTGAATGCTCGCGGTTAAAAAGAAGCCCTCTGCGTCTCTGCGCCTCAGCGGTGTCGTCCCCCTACGGTTGTTCGATCACCGACCGCAGCGCGTTCACGATGTGCTCCTCGCGCTTGTACACGGTCGCCGCTTCCAGCGCCTTCGCGTAGAGCTTGAGCTGCGACTGCCGCAGCTCGCCGAGCTTCGCCTTGCCTTCGGCGACCGTCTCGCCCAGCGCCAGGATCATCGCTTCCCGTAGCGGCTTGTCGCGGCGCAGGTCCGCCGCCATCATCACTTCGCCGCGGTCGAGCCAGTTCTTCACGTGCGACCGGTGCGACGTGCTGTGGTTCAGGTACACCTTCAGGTGCTCTGTGCCGTACGCAAGGTGGCGGCGCAAGTCACTCGCCAGCAGGTCGAAGAGCTGACGGTCCGCCTGGGAGCGCGCGAGCTTCTCGCCCCACTCGCACAGCCCCAGCAGGAACGACGTGCGGATGATGTTCACATAGATCACGAACTCGGTGAACTTGAACGCCGCGTACACCGCGCGGTTGAAGAAGCCCGGCGTCTGAACGCCAAGCCCGCCGTTGTTCGAGAGCGCGCGCTTGCGGCACGCCTCGACGTGGCGCGCGTGGTCGAACGTTTGCGTCGCCAGGTAGAGCTTCACCTCGTGGTAGCCGTACGAAATGTCTTTGAGACGCCCCATCAGCACCTGGTTCGAGTTGTACGCCTGCTCGGAGATGTTCGAGTAGATCTGGTCAAGCGACGCCTCGATGTGTTCCGCCAGCGGTTCGATCGTCGACCAGGAGATCTGCGTCGCCGGCTTCCACTGCTCCTTGATCGCCGTCTCATAGAGATCGGCGCAGTTGTCGGCCCAGACTTCGAACTTGTCGTAGATGGTGTAGGGCGCGGGCAAGCCCATGTCGTCGGCCGGCCAGGAACCGCGCGGCGTGTCGTTGAGGTATGGCCAGTGATCCGGCACCCATCCGTAGGAATTCGCGTCGGCCATTCGCAGCGTGAAGCCGTCTTCGCCGATCACGGGTTTCGGCGGGCGCTCGGTCGGCACCTTCGCCCAGCTCATGTCGAGCGGCGGGATCTGGAACGGCAGTTGCTGCGCGGGCGCGGTCTGCTGCGGCTGCTCCGCCTGTTCGTCTGTCTTGGTCTCGGCGTCTGCCATGTCTCGGTGCTCGCTTTCGTGCGGGACAACGCATCGGCCGCGCTCGCGGGCCGATGCCAACAATCGTGTGCGCGTCGCCATCCTAGTTCTTCGGCGGGTCGAGCAGCATCTGCATCATCGGCGCCATGCGCTGGCGCCGATCACCGAGACCGACGACGTCCAGCCGGTGCATGTATTCATTGACCTGCCGCTTCCGGATCGCCAGCAACTTGCGGTAGCCCTCGTTCAGGTGCGTCTCCGACGTGCCGCCGCCCAGCAAGATGGCCAGCGCTTCCGATGTCGCGCCGCCGCCGGTGAGCCCGGCCTGCGCGGAACCGGCGCCAAGCTGGCCTTCCATGCGGTCCAGGTATGTGTGGATCTCTTCACGCCGCTCCGGCTGCACGTCCATCACGTACTTCATGTGCATGACGCCGAACGCGACGTGCCGGCTCTCGTCCTGCGCGGCGAGGCGGAACATGCGTTTGTCCACTTCGCTTTGGGCGAACAACTCGCCCATCCGGAACATCGACTGTACGAAACCTTCACCGACGAGGTGCAGCGTTGCCGCCATCTCCGTGAAGTCCTGCGCCGTCAGCAGCCCGATCGCCCCCGGTCCGGCCGAAAGCAACCCGATGCCATTCGCCAGCGCGCGCTTGCGGAACACGTCCAGGTGGCGCGCTTCGTCCATGATCTGCGATGCGAGGAACAGCCCGACTTCGAAGTACTCCGCGCTGACGTTTGGCGCGTACTGGCCCGGCACGTCGCCGGCGATGAATTCCACCTGCGTCAGGAACGTGCAGAGCTGCGACATCGCCATCTCGATGTCGTCGTCCAGTTCCGGCATCTGGTCCCACGGAATATCCGTCGCCGACGACCACTGGCGCTGCACCGCTTCTTCGTAGAGCAGCATCGCTGACTCAGACCACGACGCGGCTTTCGATGGCCACATCTTCTGCGTGCTCTGTGCATCTGCACGCGGGGCGGCGCCGCGCATGCGGCCGGTCTGATTCGCGGTCGTCGCCGGGATGTCGCCGTACGATTCGGTGGCGATGTCTTCGAGCGTCAGGCCGCGCTTGCCGGGCGCGATGCGCAGCCCGTGCTGGGCGGCCGGCTTCTCGAGCCACGACAGGTCGAGGTCTTCGCCCGCCGTCTCTTTCCTCAGTTCCGCGATGAGTTCTGGCCGCATGCCACGTCCTCCTGTCACGCCACCCTGATCATCGGCGGCTGAGCTTCGTTCCTTAGCACGCGCTAAGCATACGATCTCCGGGCCCGATCGATCCATAAGGCGAGGGGATAATGGGAGAGTCTTTTGGCCTGTGACAACCCTCACGAGGTGCTGTCCGGCGGGCGTTGCAGTCCCGACGCGAAGGCCAAAGACAAGAGCCGGTGACTGCAGAGCGTGGCCTGCGGTCACTCAGAGCGTTGTACACCGTCATTCAGAGCGAAGCGAAGAATCTCCTGGCACACGGGCCGCCGTCCTCGCACCACTTGTAACGCGGTTGCTATCCGCGTCGCCGGAACGGGATCCTTCGCATTCGCTCAGGATGACGGCACGGTGCGAGTCATTCAGAGCGAAGCGAAGAATCTCCTGGCGCACAGGCCGCCGTCCTTGCACCACCTCTACCGCGGATACGTTGAGCGCCGCCGCGCGGGGATCCTTCGCATTCGCTCAGGATGACGGCACGGTGGCGAGTCATTCAGAGCAAAGCGAAGAATCTCCTGGCACAACAGGCCGCCCTCCTTGCACCACTTGTAACGCGGTTGCTATCCGCGTTGCCGGAACGGGATCCTTCGCATTCGCTCAGGATGATGACGTGCTCAGCCGCGGCTAGACCGGCAGCCCCAGGAACTCCCCGATGCCTTCCGCCGCGTCCTCGCGGAGACGTGTCTTGCGGCCTTCTTCCACCGCCACCGGCACGCCGTCGCGAAAGACGATCGCGTTCGTGTGCAGCGCGGGCACGCGCGGCGCCGGGGTGATGATGCCGGCGAGATTCAGCGGGTCCGACGCGTTCAGCCGCAGCACCTCGCCCGTGCGCTCGGAGCGCCGCACCTTGCGCAGCGCGTCGACGGACTCCGGCATGGCGTACTGCTCGCCGATGAAGCCCGACACGAAACGCCCGCCACGCACGACGCCGCGCGCCTCCTGGCGTCGCAGCGCCCGGACGACGTCACGCCACGGCACGGACAATGTTTCACGTGCAACAAGGTCACGGAACACGACGCCGTATCGCGCGAGCAATTGCATCGCGGCCGCTTCCGCTACGTCTTCGTTCGCTGACGCTTCGCTGAAGCGCTGCACGATCGACCATCGCCCCTGCGGCGCCGACACGCGTGACGGCCGCGCTGCGCCGCCGTAGCGCGCATGACGACGCGCGCTGCGACCGCGGCTGCCCTGCGGCGTCATGATCTGCCGCAGCGCCGAGAAGCCGTCGGCGGTGACGAGCCCACGGCCGACGAGGTCCCACAGCCCTTCCTCGAGTTGTACCGGCAACTGGCGGCTCGCCGACGCGAGGTCATCGAAGAAGAGCGCTCCGTGCTGCCTCAGCGCGTCCCAGGTCGCGCCCGCTGCGCCGGTGGATGGCGCATCGGGCTGCTGTGCGCCGCGCACGACGTCGAGCAGGCGCGGCACGTCGCGGCGCAGCGCCAGCGTAATCGGCGTCGCGCGCGACGGGCCGGACGAGCGCGACGCCCCGTTGCCATTCTTGCGCAGCGAGAGGCGCGACCATACGACTTCCCCTGCAAGGCACAGGTCATCGAGCCAGCGCGGGTCGTAGTTCGCGACACGCAGCGGCAACACGTCGCGCTCCCACGCCGACGCCGCGATCTCGAAGCCCTGGAGTTGCGCGATCACGTCGAGGAGTCCGCGCTTGCCTTCAAGACGGCGGTCACCTCCGACGTGCTGACGCGCGAGGAGATAACGCATGAAGTCCTGCGCGCTGACAGGCTCGATCTCGCTGCGCAGGCGGTCCAGCGTGTAGCGGTGGATGCGCGCGAGCAGCCTCCGGTCGCAGAACTCCTCGTCGTCGGCGCCCGGGGTGAAGTGTCCGCGCAGCACGACGCCTTCGCCTTCGAGACGCGCGAGCGCGGACGTCATCTCCGGCGCGCCGAGCGCGAGCATCGGAGCAAGCTGCGCAGGCGTCACCGGGCCCAGGTACTCCATGTGGCCGCGCGCTGCCGTCAGCACGGCGTCCTCACGCTCCGGCACGACGCCGTCCAGGTGCGATGGCAAGCGCACGGCCGGTGTGATGTCCGCGCCCGGGTACAGCGCCTGCACGGAACGCAGATGCTCGGCGGCGAACCACAGTTCGCCCGCGCCGGTGCGCACTGCGGCGGCGCGACCGGAGGTCGCCAGTGCTTCGAACCAGTCGCGGTGGGATGCCGTCGCGGGTACGGCGAGGTCGTTCGCTTCGCTCAGCGTGACCGATGGCATGACGACGAGGCCGAGCAGCAGGTCGTGTAGTTCGTCCGGGTCGCGCGGCTCAGGGCGTGCTTCGTCGCGCACGCGGTCGATCGCTTCAACATCGAGCACGCCGAGGTCGCGAGCGTGCTCGGGCAGCGTGCGCCGCAGCGAGACCGCGCGCGTGCGCCGTTCTTCGAGCGGTGCGTCGTCGAGGTATGCGTACGGCTTGGCGTTCAGGATCTCGTGCGCGAACGGCGAAGGCTCCGTCGTATCGCGGGCGTGCAGCTTGATCTCGCCCGCCTCCATGCGCTGCAACACTGCGGTCAGCCCGTCGATGTCCATCGCCTCGTAGAGGCAGTCGCGCACGGTCTGGCGCATCAGCGGGTGGTCGGGGATCTCGAGCGGCCCGCTGACGTTCTCCTGGCAGCCGGTGAGCAACGGAAACACGGCCGTCATCAGGTCGTCGGAGCGCATGCGCTGGATGGGTGGCGGCACGCGCTTGCCACCGTTCGCGCGCAGCACGGCGAGCGCCCGCGTCGCGTTCCAGCGCCAGCGCGATCCGAACATCGGCGCGACGAGGATCGCCTGCTCGAGGGCCTCGCGGACGTTGCCCGACTTCACGAAGTGAAAGGCATCTTCGAGCGGAAAGCTGTGCTGCGGCCCGAGCGACAGCACCACCGCATCGTCCGTCGCGGCCGCCTGCAGTTCGAAGTCGAAGTTCACGCAGAAGCGCTTGCGCAGCGCAAGACCGAAGCCGCGGTTGATGCGACCGCCAAACGGCGCGTGGACGACGAGTTGCATGCCGCCCGCGTCATCGAAGAAGCGCTCGAAGACGACGTCGGTCTGCGTCGGCAGCACGCCGAGCGCGCCCTTCTCCGCGGCGATGTACTCGACGACCTGCGTCGCGCCGGCGCGGTCGAGGTCGCACTCCTTTGCGAGCCAGCCGGCGACATCGTGGTCGCCTTCGAGCTGCCCTGCGACGTCTTCTCGCAGGCGGCTGACCTCTTCGGACAGCTCCCGGGTGCGGGACGGCGCTTCGCCGAGCCAGAACGGCACGGACGGCGGCCGTCCCTGCGCATCCGCGACGCGCACTACGCCACGCGCCGACTCGATGCGCCGGATCTGCCACGAGTGCGATCCAAGCAGGAAGATGTCGCCCGCCATGCTCTCGACCGCCCAATCTTCATCGACCGTGCCGACGAACGTCTCGTCGGGGTCGAGCACGACCTTGTAGTCGGCCAGTTCGGGGATCGCACCGCCGCACGTCAGCGCCGTAATCCGCGCCGCACGCCGGCCCTTGAGCGTGCCGCCGATCTGGTCGCGATGCAGCAAGGCTCGGCCACGCCCCAGCGACTGCGCGGGCCCTTCGCTCAGCATGTCGACGACCTCGTCGAAGTCCGGGCGAGGCAACGTTTCGTACGGCTTCGCGGTGCGCACGAGCGCGTACAGGTCGTCTTCTCGCCACTCGCGGCTCGCGCACTCCGCGACGATCTGCTGCGCGAGGATGTCGAGTGGCGCTTCCGGCGGCCAGACGCGGTCGAGACGGCCCGCGCGCACGCCGCGGATCAGCGCCGCGCACTCGACCAACTCGTCGCGCGAGGTCGCGAAGAGACGCCCGCGCGACGTCAGGCCGAGCGCGTGACCGCTGCGGCCGATGCGCTGCAGGAACGTCGTGATGGCGCGGGGGGATCCGATCTGGCACACCAGGTCGACGGTGCCGACATCGATGCCGAGTTCGAGCGAAGCGGTCGCGACGATGGCGCGCATCTCGCCGGCCTTGAGCCGCTGCTCGATGCGCAGCCGCCGATCCTTCGACAGGCTGCCGTGGTGGGCTGCGACGTGCTCCTCGCCCAGGCGCTCCGCCAGGTTGTGCGCGACGCGCTCTGCCAACCGGCGCGTGTTGACGAAGACGAGCGTCGTACGGTGCTCGGAGATCATGGCGGCGAGCTTGTCGTAGATCTCACCCCACTGCTCGGCTGAGGCGACGGCCTGCATATCGCTGGCGGGCACTTCGACCAGCAGATCGAGTTGTCGCTGGTGGCCGACGTTGACGATCGTGCATGCGGGCGAGCCGTCGGCGTCGTCGCGGTCGCTGCCGATCAGGAAGCGCGCTGCTTCGTCGATCGGGTGGATCGTCGCCGACAAACCGATGCGCAGCGGCCGCTGCTCGGAGAGAGCGTCGAGACGCGCGAGCGACAGCGCGAGGTGGCTGCCACGCTTGTCGCGCATCAGTGCGTGCAGCTCATCGACAATCACGGTGCGGACGTTGTGCAGCAGCGCGCGGCTGCGCTCGGCGGTGAGCATGAGATACAGCGACTCTGGCGTGGTGATCAGGATGTGCGGCGCTTGGCGGAGGATCGCCGCGCGCTGTGCCTGCGTCGTGTCGCCGGTGCGCAACGCCGTGCGGATCTCGGGCGCGTCGTAGCCCATGTCACGCGCGGCTTCGCGGATCTCGGTGAGCGGCGCCTCCAGGTTGCGCTGGATGTCGCTGCTCAGCGCCTTCAGGGGCGAGATGTAGACGACGTCAATGACGCCGTCTTCGAGCGTGCCATCGAGGCTGCGCTTGAAGAGGCTGTCGATGCTCGACAGGAACGCCGCGAGCGTCTTGCCGGAGCCCGTCGGGGCGGCGACGAGCGTGTCGCGGCCGCGCGCGATCGCCTCCCAGCCGCGGAGCTGAGCATCGGTCGCGGCATCGAAGCGCCGGTGGAACCACGCCCGGACGGCGGGATGGAAATGCGCTGGCAGGTTCAAATCAGGCCTTCTTCGCGGGAACGGACGAACTCCAGTGTATCGCGGCGTCTGGCCGGCTGACCACAGCTTCGCGGGCAAGTTGTGGTCAACGGTGTGTCAGGAGAGTGGCGGCAAGTTGTGACAGTTTTTCGCGAGGAGCACGCTGCGTCGAAGCTGATGCCGTTTAGCCGCGCGGGCTTTCAGCCCGCGCTCGATTAGGAGAGGATGTGCGCTCTCTTCGGTCGGCATCGCGGGCTGAAAGCTCGCGCCACTGGACCGCCCGCCTCGATGGGAGCGCTAGAGATCCTCTCCCAGCGCACGCAGCGCCTCGGGGTCGATCAGCGTTACGCGGCCGGAGGCCATGGTGATGACGTTTGATTGCTTGATGCGCGCGAGGTGCTTGTTCACGCTCTCGCGCGTGACGCCGATGGCGCGCGCAAGCTCCGTCTGGTTGACGCGTATCGACGCGTCCGGCAGCGGCGCGCCATCGTGCGACGCGGCGGCGAACATCTGCCACAGGCGCCGTGCGACGCGCGCCTCGACGCTGAGCAGCGCGATACCGGCGACCTGGTCCGTCGCCTCGCGCAGCCGGCTCGCGAACACTTCCAGCATGGCGCGCGACGCCGCGGGGTGATCGCGCAGCCACGCGTCGAAGCGATCCTTTGCGACGTAGAGGGCGGTGACATCATCGATCGCGCGGACGCTGGCGCTGCGCGGCATGCCATCGAGCAATGACATCTCGCCCAGCACGTCGCCCTCGCCGCGGGTGCCGAGGACGACGTCACCGCTGCTGCCCTCGACGAACACGCGAACGCGCCCGCTGACGATCGCGAACACGCTGTCGCCGGGTTCGCCGCGGAGGAACATGATCTCGCCGGCAGCGAACGAACGCCGCACGGCGGCTCGTGCCAGCGACCGCAGATCGTCGGCGTCTATGCGGCCGAGCAGCGGCGAGTTGGCGAAGGCGGCGCCGTTCATGCACGGCATTCTAGGTTGATGCGTGCCGGGGCAGGAAGCAGTAGGTCAGCGTGCGGCTCGAAGGAAGGTCATTCGCGTACCATGCGCTCATGGCTGATCGGCCCAGAGTCTTCGTCACTCGCAGGCTGCCCGGCGATGCCGTCGAGCGGCTGGGGCGCGAGGTCGACGTCGACCTGTGGCCGGGGGATGTGCCGCCGGGCAACCTCACGCTGCGGGAGCGCGCGCACGAGGCCGGCGGCATCGTCTGCCTGCTGACGGACCGCATCGACGCGCAACTCATCGCCGCGGCGCCGAACCTGCGCGTGATCAGCAACGTCGCCGTTGGCTACGACAACATCGACGTGGCCGCGGCGACGAAACGCGGCATCGCGGTGGGCAACACGCCCGGCGTGCTGACGGAGACGACGGCGGACCTGGCGTTTGCGCTCATGCTCGCCGTCGCGCGGCGGATCGTCGAGGCGGAGCGCTTCGTGCGCGATGCGCGCTGGCGCACGTGGGATCCGAACCTGCTGCTGGGGCACGACGTACACGGCGCGACATTGGGGATCGTCGGCTTCGGAAAGATCGGGCGTGCAGCGGCGCGGCGGGCGCAGGGCTTCGGCATGCGCGTCCTGTACGCAACGCGTTCACAGCCGGAGGAAGACGTGGCTGGCGCTGAGCGCGTCGAGATGGAGCGGTTGCTGCGCGAGTCGGACTTCGTGAGCCTGCACGTGCCGCTGACCGACGAGACGCGCCACATGATCGGCGGGCAACAACTGCGGTCGATGAAGCCGGCGGCGATCCTCATCAACACCGCACGCGGGCCGATCGTCGATCAGCAGGCGCTCGCCCGCGCGCTCACCGAGGGGTGGATCGGCGGCGCCGGGCTCGACGTGGCGGAGGTGGAGCCGATACCGCCGGGCGACGCGCTGATGCGCGCCCCGAACACCGTGCTGCTGCCTCACATCGCCAGCGCGAGCCATGCGACGCGCGGGCGCATGGCGGATATGGCGATCGACAACGTGCTCGCGGGTGTGCGCGGTGAGCGATTGCCGAACTGCGTAAATCCCGAGGTGTACGGGTGAGGGTGTGATGGAGGCGGGAAGCGAGAGGCGGGAAGCGGGATGGAAAGTGCGGGGACAACGCAGCTACACGCCGCCGCTTTGCATCGCCTGATTGAGGATCGCCATGAGCTTGTCGCGTTCGTCTTCGATGCCGTCGTGCAGGCGTTCGGCTGCGACGGGGATGCGCCATTGCGCCAGCAGTGCGTCATCGAGCGGGCGCAGGCGCTTGTACGACGCGAGGTAGCGCGAGCGGATCAGGCGGCGCGCCAGCTTTTCGAGGCGGCGGACGATCGTCGGCGCGCCGGGCGGCACGCTGGCGATGTCGAACACGAGCAGCGTGCGCGCGACGTCGGCGTGGGGGTCGCCGCGCATGGCGGAGGGCCAATCGATCACGCGCGCGCCATCGGAGGTGACGAGCACGTTGCCGGGATGATAGTCGCCGTGGCAGACGCGGTCACCCGCCGGCAACGCTTCGAGCTTGCTCAGTACGAAGTCCGCGAGTTGCGCGTATTGCGTGGCGTGCGCGGCGGCCGCCTCGATGCGGGCGCGGAAACGATCTTTGAGCGCCGGCAGTCCGGCCGGCGCAACGACGTCGTGGAGCGCGGCGTGCGCTTCGCCGAGGATACGGCCGGCGGCGAATGCGAACCACGGCTTCTTGCCGAGCAGCGTCAGCATGTCGGGCCCGTCGACGCGCTCGATGATGAGGCCGGGGCGATCGTCCTCGCGCGTGATGCCGCGCGCTTCCGGCGCGGGGCCGCCGGCGGCGCGGACGGCGTTCATCGCGGCGGCTTCACGCTCGATGCTGGCGGCCGCGCGGTCGTCGCGAAAGAGTTTGAGCACGGAATCGCCGTCGCACTCGAAGATCTCGGCTTCGCGCCCTTCGGCGATCCTACGTCGCTGCTGCGCCACCATGCGCCGATCATCCGCGATCGTCGCGGCGGGGCGCCAGCGCGCGATGATGCGAAATTCGCAGCGACGCTGCTGACACGCGCTGGCAGGGACCGCCTTTACGTGGCTGGCGACGGGTCATAGGGTGCAGATCTCATGGGAAGCAAACCCCGATGACCGATCACAGGTCCGCGCCGGGTCCACTGAACGTGAAGTAGCGGTTGAAGCGCGCAAGCGCATCCGTGTACAAGAGCGCCCCGGCGAAAATGAGCACGACGCCGCTCGCAACCGAGATGAAGGGCATCACCGGGCGCATCCGGCGCGCGAGGCCGGTCGCGCGGTCGAGCGCGAGGCCGGCAACGAGAAACGGGACCGCGAGACCAGCCGAGTACGCGAGGAGCAGCCCGGTCGCCTGCAGCGCCGTGTCAGACGTTGCAGCGAGCGTTAGGATGCCGCCGAGCGTCGGGCCCAGGCAGGGCGTCCAGCCAACCGCCATGGCGGAGCCGACGCCGGCCGAGCGTGCATAGCCGACGCTTCCGATCGGAGAGCGTTCATCGAGTGGTGCGAACGTCCGGCTCAGCCAAGGGATGCGGATGATCTCGGCCACCTGCAGCCCCATGACGATCATGAAGATGCCGCCGACCTTCCGCAGCAGGTCCTCCTGATCGCGGATCGCGTAGCCGACGAACCCTACCGAGGCGCCGAGCACGACGAAAATCAGCGTGAACCCGAGGACGAACGCACTCGCGTGCAGCATGACCGCGCTGCGCCGCCTGGACGCATCCGCCGTGGCCGCCGCGACGCCTGACAGGTTTGCCACGTACGCGGGTACGAGCGGCAGCACGCAGGGAGAAGCACAGGAGAGCAGCCCTGCTGTGAACGCCAGGAGCGGGGTAAAGAGCGTGACTTCCATCAGGGCACCGCGGCGATTCCGGCGGCCCGCGTCTTCCCGATCTTGTCGTCGATGATCTCACGCTTGAGCAGGCCGAAGTGCTGTTCGCGCAGCACGCCTTGCTGGTCGATGAAGTAGGTGCTTGGGAGCCCGAGCAGCCGGTACGCGTCGGCCGCCTCCGCTTTCGGATCGATGAGGATCGGGAAGTCGGCGCCGTAGTCGTCGGCGAACGCGCGCACCTGATCGCGGTTCTCCTGCATGTTGATGCCGACGACGACCACGTCGCCCGTCCCGCCGGCGTAGGTCTTGACCAGCTCGGGGAACTCCTTGCGGCACGGCGGACACCAGGTGGCCCAGAAGTTCAGCACTACCACCTTGCCGCGGAAGTCGCTGAGGTGGACGACCTTGCCGCCGGTGTCGAGCAGCGTGAACTCGGGCGCCGGCTTGCCCAGGCCGGGGCCGCTTCCCCGATCGGCGCCCAGCGGCTCTCCGCTGGTGGAGTAGAAATCGCTGTCCGACACGGACGTGGTCGAACCATTGCTGCTCAAACCCGGCAGGCGGCCGTTGTCGAGCAGCCAGATGAGGAGCACGATGAGCGCCACCGCGTTGAGCGGCAAGATGAACGACCTCCACAGTCTTCGCCAGCGGGGCGTATGCTCGGCCGTGTCTTGCTCAACCATGCCCATTTCTCATCACACGATTCCGCGTCTCACGACGGGCCGAATCCGCGCTCATTCATTGCTCCAACAGCTTTCGCACGTGGAGCTCGAGCAGTTCCCGCAGCGGCCGGCCATCCCACGTCGGGATGGAGGGGTCCTCGAGCAGCGGCACGGAGACGTGACGCACGAGGTTGCCCTGCTGGTCGATTACGTACACGCCCGGGGAGTGCTGGAAGTCGTCTTCTCCCGGCTCAGACGGGGGCTGCACGTTGATGTTGTAGGCCGTCCAGACCGGCTCCAGCCATTCGGGGGGTCCGGTGAGGAAGCGCCATCCTGGGATCTCGTCGAGGTGCTGCTCGCGGGTGAAGAGCGCGACGTCCTCCGGCCGGTTGAAGTTGCGGTTCACGTTGATCGCGACGAACGCTACGCGCTCGTCAACTCGCGAGCCCAATACGTTCGCCGTGAGTCGAAGCTCCTGTGCAGTGAGCGGGCAGGTGTCGTCACAGCGGCTGTCCATGAATGCGAGCACGACAACCTTTCCTCGAAGGTCCGTGAGCGCGACTGACTGGCCATCCTGGTCGATCAAGCTGAAGTCCGGCGCCGGTCTTTCGAGGGCGGCCCCTTCGTAACGCGCGTCTGGCGGCTGCGCGTCGCTGGTCTCATCGCCCAGGAGGCGCGCTCCGACGATCACGCCACCTACGATGACGGGGAGCAGCGCGACGGCGTTCAGGGGCAGGATGATCGCCCTCCATAGCCTCCGCCACCTCTCAAAGCGTCCTGCCGTCACCGCCTCGGCCATGCGCGTTCCGTCATCCCCAGGTATCGCCCCCGTCCGCAGAACGGTACAGCCGTCCGCCGCCGTCGATCGCCATCACGTCATCAGGGTTGTCGGGACTCACGCCCACGACGACGATCTGGGCGTCGTCGAGCGCGGTTGGGCTCCAACTGCGGCCGCCGTCGGGGCTGACGAAGAGACCATTGCTCGTGCCCGCGTACACGCGGCGGCTGGCGGGCTCCCCCTTGATCGAGTAGATCAGGCCGGTGTCGATGCCGCCTCGCGACTCCTGCCAGGTCGCGCCGCCGTCTTCAGACCGGAAGATGCCCTTGTCGCTGGCGCCGACCAAGAGCGTCCCGTCGCTCATCTCGACGATCGAGTTGGTGCCTTGCGGCGCATCCGGCCACAGAGGCGACCACTCCGACGCTCCACCCTCACTCGCGAAGATGCCTCTGCCCAGCGCGAACGCGTAGAACCGCCCGCCCGTAACCGGCGAGGCGCCGAACGCGTGCAGGTCGAGGCCGGGGAGGTTGTGACTCACCGCCTGCCATGTGGCGCCGCCATCGTCACTGCGGGAGAAGACGTTGTGACCTGCGAGGTACAACGTCTGCGGTTGCTGCGGGTCGAAGACCAGGTTCATCCCGTCGAAGTTCTGCCGATCGACCAGCGCGTTCCATGTCTTTCCGCCGTCTTCGCTGGCCATGACGCCGCCGTGATGGCCAAACACGAGACGCTGCGAGTTCGAAGGGTCGAAGCTAAGCGAATGAAGGTCGGCCGTCTCGAACGTGTAGATCGAGGGGAAGCGGCTCGACGATGACGATGCGCCGTCGTCACCGCCCGACTGTAAGACGACGAAGATCCCGATCAATGCCACGAGGCCCGCGCCGAGCAGCCCCACCCAAACCTTGTTGCGGTTACGCCGTTGCGACCACCAGGGCTTAGTCTGCTGACGGGACTTGCCTGATTTCGCCGTTGTCGTCATCTATGCTCTCCTCCGGTCACGCTGCGCCCGCTGGGGGGATCTTCTGCGTGCTGGCTTCGGCGCGCTGCGCCGTCCGCGAGGATCCGCGTCATGGCGATCTCGTCGTCTAGCTCTGCCGCGCGACGCTGCAACGCTTCGAGTTCGTCGCCGCGTGATGAATGGCCCGCCGACATTCCCATGCACGACATCGGATTGGACGTGCCCTTCCGCAGCCCGAGGCGTTGCAGCAGCGCGGGCCCGAACATCATGGCGGGACAGATGAGCGCTGCTCCCGCGACGACGGCCACAATGATCCATTCCATCGTCCGACCTCCTCGCTAGCTGTCCGCGACGATCACCACACCGTTCATATTCGGGTGGTGGAAGGTGCACTGGTAGCGGAACGTGCCCGGCGCGTCGAACGTGTACGAGAACGTATCACCCCGCGGCATCACGTCTTGGCTCAGGAAGACGCTGTCGATCTGGCGCACGTTGTGTACCGCCGCGTCATTGTTCACCCAGGTCACCGTCGTGCCCGCCTTGATCCTGATGCCTTGCGGCGCGAACTGGAGATTCGTGAGTTCCACGGTCACGGCGTTCCCCGCGACGCCGAGCGGATCCCGCTCGCCGTACGCGTCTTCGCTACCTCCAGACCCGCACGCCGCGAGAACGGTCGCGGCGACGAAGACAACAATGAGCGTCATTGACGCGGCTCTTCCGGACAACGTCTACCGCCCTCGTAGCCCGTTTCCGATCGCCGGGATGGCGCCGCCTGAACTCGCAGGTGCGCCTCCGCCTACACGAGCCGAGTTGAGCGCTGCGAGCACGTAGTCGACGTTCGTCGGTGCAGCGCCCTTCGCCTCGCTCAGCGAGGTCTGCTGCCCGGCGACGATCTTCCCGGACTTGTCGATGATGACGTACCCCATGAAGGGCATCCGCATGTGCTCGCTCCACATGCCGATGCTCTTCGTGAAGGTGTACGGCGGATACTCTTGCAGCACCGGGTACGAGTTGATGCCGCGTTTCTGGACGGTCTCCTGACCGACGTTGCCGACCTCATACCCGAGCGACGACATAGGCGTCCGCCGCCTCGAACTCCGGAACGCGCCGCTCAAGCTCCGCGACCAGTTCCGCGCACCCCAAGCAGAAGTCGCCCATGTAGGCGACGACCACGATGTCCCACTTCCCGAGATACTGACCGAGGTCGAACATCTCGCCCGTACGGCTGTCCTCGAGCTGCACCGCCTCGACGGTCTGCCCCACGGGAACGTCGCCTTCCGACATCACGCCCACGCCTGGCTCCGCGCCCAGACGAATACCGCGATGATGCCGACGAGGCCGGCGTCGGCGAGGCTCAACCACAACGCGTTCCTGTTCCGGCGACGCGCCCACCAGGATTTCGCTTTGGCGCCGCGCGACTTTCTCGCGGCAGAGTTCATCGCGCCGCCTCGTCCGCGTTCGAGCGCGCGGACTCAGACTCCTCTGTCGCCGCGATCTGGGCATCGAGCAACTGCCGCTGCGCCTGGAGCAACGCCATCCGTTTCTCGGGATCCGCCGGCATCGGATCGGGCATGTCGGTCACGGCGTCGTGTTTGTCGCCACGCCCCATGCCCATCATCCCCCGCCCCATAAGCAGCATCATCAGTCCCATGCCGATCGGACACGCGAGCACGACCAGAATCAGGGGTAGGTTTTCCATGTGTGTGCTCCTTCTGGAACGGTGTCCGTTTCTGGCCACAGTCTACTACGATACGTAGTAGAGTCGCACCGGGGATTCCCTAGATTCGAGAACGGACGCGCCGAAACGCTCCGACGGCGCCTGAGAGGGGCTAGCTCAGCACGGCAAACACGGACGCACGCCGGTGGCCGCATGCGCCGTCGCGACCAGCACGCAGAGCAGCAACATCGAAAGGGTCGCGAACGCGAGCGCGTGGAGGGGGTTCGCGCTGCGGAGCAGAGCAGTCTCGGGCGTGACGCATCCCAGCAGGTGATCTATTCGGATGTCCGTCGCTGAAAGCGCTCCCACAGCGAGCGAAGCGAAGGCGCTCCGGTGCCCGGCACGTAGCATCCTCGCCAGTGCCGACGCCATCGGAAGCGCGTCACCCATCGCATCAACCGCTGCACGGTCTGCGCGCAGTTCCCTGCGGCAGAGGTAGGAATCGCGCAGCCCTGCGCTGAACGGCACGAAGGCGAGGGCTGTCGCAATCGCACGACTGACGAGGATCCGCAGCGGATCGCGCTCGTGCAGGTGCGCGGCCTCGTGACGCAGTACGGCTTCCAGTTCATCGGGGTCGAGTATGTCGAGCACTCCCCTGCTGATCATCAGACGAGGGCGCCGAAGGCCGTGGCAGAACGCGAACGGTTCATCCGCATCTACGAAGTCGATGCCGTCCATCAACCCGAGCTGCGACGCCAGCGCTCCGAGTTCGCCAGAGATCGTAAGCACTCGTCCGCTCTTGATGTCGGAGATCACGCGGCGAGTCCGGCGCTGCTGGAATGACGCGGACGCCGCCGCGAGCAAGGCGATGAGGGCTAGACTCCCAAACATCGCGGCGGCGACCATGTCCAAATGCGAGCGGACAGCGTCGCTGACCCGCATGCATGCAAGTGACAGCTCGGTGTATCCACGCATCATCGCGTGCGCCACCGAGGCCGACGAAACCACCGCCAAGGTCAATGCGGCGGGCGCCGCGGCGACGATCAGGACACGACGCCTCATTTAGATTGCCTCCGCCGCAAGAGTTCACCGAGCAGTCGCGCGCGTTCGGGGTCCACGTCCTGAAGCTCCGCCGCGAACTGCACGACGGCAACGTCGCCGAACTTCTCTAACAAGCCTCGCACCCGGCTTCGTGAGAGCTGGTCCTCGTACACCTGTCGTCCCACACGAGCCCAGTACAGGTAGGCCCGACCGCGGGCCTTGCGAGCGAGCATGCCTTTGTCCACAAGGCGCGACATGACGGTCATTACAGTTGTGTAGGCGGATTGAGTGTCCGATTCGAGCACATCAGCCACGTTCCGCACCGTGACGTCGCCTCGATCCCAGACCACAGCCATGATGCGAGCTTCCAGCGGCCCGAGATTCGCCACGCCACGGGCACCGGTTTGGCTTCGCTTCCCTGGCATACGGCCTCACTACTACACCGTGTCGGAGTCACGTCCGGCGTCTGATATCGCGGAGTGTACCGCAGGCTGGGAGGTTCATGAGCAGAGGTCAGAAGCGCGTGGATCGAACGCACAAAGGGCGGGCGGAGAAGCCTGCCATGGGGCGCTATGCGACATACAAGGAACCCCGGCGCATCACGTGGAGACCGTTGGCAGTCGCGGCGGGCGTTCTCAGCCTCGCGATTCTAATCGTCTATCTCATCGTCCAATCGGCATCCGGCGGGAGCGGTGGCGCTGCTGCGGACAAGACGGCCGAGCAGCATCAGTCGGACTCGATACGCGGGACGTTCGCCGAGGCACAAGGACGTGGCCACTTCTCCTACCGCTGTTCGCCAAGCCGCATGTCGGTGCCCTTCTGTCCGGGCGTCGACAGGTCGGGGGACGCCAGCGCGCGATGATGCGGAATTCGCAGCGACGCTGCTGACACGCGCTGGCAGGGACCATCTTGACGGGGCATGCGACGAGTCATAGCGTGCAGATCTCATGGGAATGCGATTCGGCGTATCGGTAGAAGCGCCGATCGCGTGGGACGAACTGCTCCAGGTCGCCCGCACGATCGATGCTGAATCGCGCTTCGCTTCGCTGTGGATCAGCGACGCGATGATGGGGAATGGCCCGCCTGACGACCCACGCCTCGACGCGTGGAGCGCGTTGGCGGCGATCGCGCAGGCAACATCGCGCGTGCGGCTCGGCGTGCTCGTCTCCGGCAACGCGTACCGCCATCCGGCGCTGCTCGCGAAGATGGCGACGACGATCGACCACATCTCGAACGGACGCCTGGAGCTGGGGATCGGCGCGGGGTGGCCGGGCGAAAACCGCCGCTACGGGATCGACTTCGGCACGCGGCGCGAGCGGGCGGAGCGGCTCGACGAGGCGGTGCAGGTGATCAGGGCTCTCTGGACGCAGGAACGGCCGGTGTTTCGCGGCGATCACTACAGCCTGGACGGTCCGCCGTACAGCCCGCAGAACATCCAGTGGCCGCACCCGCCGATCCTCATCGGCGGCGGCAGCGATGCGATGCTGCGGATCATCGCGAAGTATGCCGACGCGGCCAACCCGATGATTAACCTCGCCGAGGCGAACGAAAAGATCGACGCGTATTGCCGGGAGATCGGACGCGATCCGAAGGAGATCAGGCGCACGCTGGAGACGCACCTCTTCATGCACGACGACCCGGCCGTCGTGCGGCGCGCGTCGGAGATTGCGCGCGAGCAGTTCAACACCTCGGACGACGAGCTGGCGCGGCAGCTCTTCGGTTCCTTGGAGGAGGTGCGCAGCAGGGTGCGGCGGTCCGCCGAGGACGGCCTCGACGAGCTGATCGTGTTCCAGCTGCCGCGCGTGCACCTCAAGAGCCTCATGCGGTTCTCGGACGAAGTCATACCTTCGTTCGCGTGACGCCCGGTCGGGCTATAATCGCCGCTATGACTTCCGAACCGCAGCCCGTCGCGCGCACGCCGAAGAACGCGATCGTCGTGCTGCTCGACAGCATGAACCGGCACATGCTCGGCGCGTACGGCGGCCGCGAGTTCGCGACGCCGAACCTCGACCGGTTCGCCGCTCGCGCAGTGCGCTTCGAGAAGCATTACTCGGGTTCGCTGCCGTGCATGCCCGCGCGCCACGACATGCTGTGCGGCGCGCTCGACTTTCTCTGGAAGCCGTGGGGGTCGATCGAGATCTGGGAGCACGCGATCACGCATGACCTGCGCGCCGCGGGCGTGACGACGATGCTGATCTCGGACCACCCGCACCTGTTCTCGCCGCCGGCCTCGAACGGCTCGAGGGTGCCGGTGATCCGGCAACCGTTCGCGCAGGGCGACATGCTGCCGTTCTGGGCCTACGGTAACTTCAGCGGCAATCATCTCTACGATCTGCGCAACGACCCGACCGAAGACGAGAACCGCTGCGGCGAACGCGTCGAACGTGAGGCCGCGGGCAGACTTCGCCAGGCGCTGGTCGAGATCGAGGCGCCTTCGGACCAATTCGTGCGGCTGGGACTGGCGTAGGAGTATCACCATGGATCCGTTCGTTGCATCCGCACGCTACAACCTCAAGCAGTCGATCGAAGACTATCGCCGCTCGCTCGACGGGCTGGACGCGGATGCGCTGAACTGGCGTCCCGCCGGCGACGAGATCAATTCGATGGCGGTGCTCACGTTCCACGCCTGGAGCAGCACGCGATCGTGGCTGAGCATCGCTTTGGGCGCGCCGCTGGCGGAGCGCGACCGCGACGCCGAGTTCCTGACGTCGACGACCAACGCCGAGGAACTGCGCGAATGGTTCGAGGATATGGCGAAGCAGTGCGACGCACTGCTCTCGACGCGCGACGCGATTGACTGGGCGGCGATGCGCAAAACGCGCACGCGTCCCGGCCCCGGCGACCCGCAGGAAGTGCCGCCGGCGTTCGCGCTGCTGCACGGGATGGAGCATCTGCGCGAGCACGAGGGACAATTGTCGCTAACGCGCCAGTTGTGGGAGGCGGGGCGGTAGTTCGCTGGGTGCTGGTCGCTGGTCGCTGGTCGACAGGAAACGCTAGACAGCAGAGACGCCGAGGCGCAGAGTTTTCTTCATTCGAGCGCGGGCTTTCAGCCCGCGCGGCTTGCTTCGGCTGTTGGATGTGTAGCTGGAGGAGAACCGTTTGGCGCCCGGGGAGCCAGAAGCCCGCACCAGAACTGACAACTGAAAACTTACGACTTACAACTTCGTCCCTAGACGCCGTACAGCCGCCGGGCGTCGGCGCGGAGGTCGGCGCGGAAGTCGGGGTGCGCGATCGCGACCAGCTCATCGATGCGCTGACGCAGCGTGCGATGCTTCAGCCGCGCGACGCCGTACTCGGTGACGATGATATCGGCGTAGCCGCGCGGCACCGTGACGGCGCTGCCCTGCGGGAACATGGCCAGGATGCGCGAGCGCCGCTCACCATCGACGACTGCCGTTGACGGCAGCACGGTGACGGAGCGGCCGTTCTTCGCGTGCAACGCGCCGATGGCGAACGCGAAGGCGCCGCCGGTGCCGCTGTAGATCTCCGGGCCGATCGTCTCGCCGTTGATCTGTCCCGTGAGGTCGACCATGAGCGCGTTGTTGACGACGCACATGTTGTCGTGCGCGGCGATCACGGCGATGTCGTTCGTGTGGCTCATGCAGTACAGCTCGTAACGCTCGTCACCATCGACCTTGCGGAACCCGTCCTGCGAGAGCGGCCCGAATGACGCGCCGACGACCTTGCCCGGATGCCGCGTCTTGCGGGCGCCCGTCACGACGCCGGCATCGACCAGTTCCGGGATGCCGCCGAAGATCAGCTCCGAGTGCACGCCCAGGTCGCGGCGATGCGCCAGGAACGGCGCGAGCGCGGCGGAAACGGTGCCCGTGCCCATCTGCAGCGTGTCGCCGTCCTGCACGATATCGTTCGCGACGAGCGTGCAGATGACTTCCGTAATTGCGTTCTCCTCGTCGGTGCGCGGCGGCCGGCGCAGGTATTTCCACACGGGCGGCGCCTCGACGAGGTGCGCGAACCGCGAGATGTGCACGCGGTTGTCGCCGCCCGTGCGGATGAAGCGCTCGTTGACCTCGCCGATGACGGTCGTCGCTTCACGGCAGACCTCGGGCGCGCCCCAGACGCTCATGCCGAAGCTGCACCACCCTTCGTCGTCGGGCGGCGAGATGCTGACGAGGAACACGTCGGGCTTGCGGTCGAGCCAGTAGCTCTGATCCGAGCGCGTAGGCGGCGCGATCACGTAGTCGAGCAAGCCCTTGCGCATGGCGGGGCGGTCGCTCGCCTGCAGGAAGAACGACCGCACGGCGAAGTTGTTCGGCTCGTCGTCGTCCCACCAGGAGATGAACGTCGAGATGGAGTTCTCGATTTCGACGTTCTGCAGTTCGCTGGCGCGCGCGGCGAGCGCACGACACAGCGCGAGCGGCGTCTGGTAGTGCATGCCGATGACGACGCGATCGCCGTCGTGGACGGCGCGCACGGCGTCCTCGGGGGTGGTGAGCCTGTCGGCGTAGCGTTGGCGCCAGTCCATCGCGGGGGAGGGTAACGGCTGCGGGTGGGGGCTGGAAGCTGGAGTTTGGAGGCTGGAGGCTCGAGGCTGGACTGTCTCCCGCGCAGAGCGGTCGCTCCATTCTTCACAATCGCGCGCCTCTGCATTCGCACCCGTCGGCATCCGATCATGAGATCGAAAGGGCGGAGCCGCCGGCGGGGACGTAACCACTTCGCAAGGCTGTGCCGCTACAATCGATGACAGCGATGATCGAACAGCGGATCCAGGAGCTGAAAGCCGTCATCGCCGGCAACGATGGGCGGAACGCTGCCGACGTCCGCTTCGCGCGCGCCGTCGATGAACTCGTGCGCGCGGTCTACGACGACATCGGCGATGTGCGGTGCATCTCTTCTCGCGCGCTCTTCGACCTCTTCATCATCAAGGTGCTGTACGTCGGACGCGGGAGCCGCCACGCCGGCGTCATCGAGTACCTGGGCGCGATGCTCGACCGTTACCTGGCAACGCGCGAGCTGTTTCCGGTGGGCGCCGATGGCAAGATGCACCGGCTGTACTTCTCGGAGATTCTCGATGACGAGAGGCGCGCGCAATTCTTCCGCAGCCGCTACGAGGCGTACCGCGCCTACGCCGATAGCGCGCTCTTCCTTTCGGGCGTGTTCCCTTCGAGTTTGACGCGGCGGCGGCCGGGTCACCGCACGCTGTTGCGCCGTCGCGCCGCGCCGCTCGTCGATGGCAGCTACTACGTTTCGACGGGCAAGGCGATGTACCGGCTCGCGGCGAAGCAGGACGTCGCCGAAGACACGCACCAGCGCGACACGCTCACGCGGTTGGCCGAGCACTTCGAGTTGTACGTGGATGCGCTGAACGAAATGAGCGAGCGCTACATCATGGGCGTCGATACGAGCGTGGTCGCGGACCATCTGCTTGACAGCCTCAATTGCTACAAGGCGTCGCATGACAAGGCCGATATAGACGCGGCGCGGCGTTATGCCGTGATGCTGAACGCCAACGCAGCGCATCTTCCCGGCGATCGCACCGGCGGCCCCGGCTGAGGCCTGACATAGCGGGAGGAGAAGGATCAGACTCCCATGAACGATACCGCCGCCCCCATGCCCGCCAGTTACCCGATCGAGTACGACGTCGAACCGCAGCTTACCGACCGCAACCGGCTCACCGTGGGATTCCGCATCATCCTGGCGATCCCGCACCTTCTGCTCGTGGGCGGGCCGGGCTTCGCATTCGGCGGCGGCCTGGGGTTTGTCTGGTGGCGGGGTGATGGGGGCTGGGGGATGGGCCCGGAGATTTCAGGCTTCGGCGGCAACGGCGTCATTGGCCTCGCGGCCGGCGTGGCGGCGATCGTTGCGTGGTTCGCGATCCTGTTCACGCGCAGCCATCCGCGTGGCATCTGGGACTTCACGCACTACTTCATGCGCTGGCGGACGCGCGCGATCGCGTACTCGGCGTTGCTGCGCGATGAGTATCCGCCGTTCGGCGATGGCGACTATCCGGTGACGTATCGCGTCGAGTATCCGGCGGAGCCGCGGGACCTGTGGTCCGTCGGGTTGCGCCTGATTTACGCCATTCCGCACATCATCGTGCTGTTCTTCCTGAGCATCGCGTGGTTTGTCACGGCCGTCATCGCGTGGTTCGCGATCCTGTTCACCGGCGCCTACCCGGAGGGCCTGTACCGCTTCGCGGTAGGCTATCTTCGCTGGACGGTGCGCGTCGAAACGTACCTCTACCTGATGCGCGACGAATATCCGCCGTTCTCGTTCGACGCGTAGCCTCAGGCGCAACGGCCGACTCCACGCGCCGGTCATGCCGATCCATGATCCCGCTCAGTCGACGCCCTTCATGCCGGCGATACGCTGCGGGATCGGCGTGGATTGGGGGAGTCGGAGAGCCTGGACCCACGGCTCGAAGCGCAGCTCCCAGGGGGCCCGGCCGACTCCGGGCGGCGGAAAGTAGATTGTTTTGCCGCGAACGATCATCGCACCTCCGGAGGCTGGTAGAATTGACGTTCCGTCTCAGCACCGGGCGAGCCGGTCTTCTGCGACGCCGCGCCGACGAAGGTTACGGAAACGCAACGTCGAGCGGGCCATCGCGGATCAGATCCGTCTCCTGGAGCGTTACGATCATAGGCCAGTCCCGCAAAGGAGTTCGTCTCTCCATGGCTAAGTTCACCGCCTCGGCGCAGCCGTCGGCGGAGGAGCTGGTGCGGCAGCTATCGCTGCTTCGCAGCGTCGCCGATTCGGTTCCCGTGCTCGTCGCTTATGTCGATAGCGATCATCGCTACCGCTACGCTAACCGCGCATACCAGACGTGGTTCGGCCTCGACGTCGCGACGCTTCCCGGTCAGCACTTCCGCGAAGTCGACGGCGAGGACGCGTACGCGATCGCGCGGCCGTACATGGAGCGGGCGTGCGGCGGCGAGTTTCTGACGTACTCCGCGAGCATGCCTTACGTCCACGGGCCTCGCCGCGATGTCGAAGTTACGTACATCCCGGACGGCGGCGCCGAACCGAGGAGCGGGTTCTTCGCGATCGTCTCGGACATGTCAGAGCAGAGGGTGGCGGAACGCGCCGGGCGCGATGAGATCTTGCGCCTGATCCGCATTGTCGAGGCGGCGCCTGCCATGTCGTATACCATCGGGCCGAACGGGGAGGTCGAGTACGCCACGTCGGCCTGGGAGCGTTTCTTCGGCATGAAGGTCGAAGATTCGCGCGACTGGCGCAGCGCGGGATTGATCCATCCCGACGATCTCGAAGCCTTCGTGGACTCGTGGACACGGTCATTCGGTTCAGGTGAGCCGTTCGAGATGGAGTTCCGCGGACGTCGCCACGACGGTGAGTACCGGTGGCTGTTATCGCGCGGCGTCGCCATCCGCGATCCGTCCGGCGCCATCGAGCGGTGGGTTGCCGTCAACGTCGACATTCACGACCGCAAGCAGCTTGAAGATGAGCGGGAGCGCGTCGCCGCCGACCTGCGCGCGGCCAACGCGAGCAAGGACGAGTTCCTGGGGCTTGTCTCGCACGAACTGAAGACGCCGATCACGACGATCCTCGGCAACGCGCAGATCCTGCGCACGAAGGGCTTTCGCCTCGACGAAGAGTCGCGCAACAACGCGCTGCAGGACATCGAATCGGAGTCGCAGCGGCTGCACGCCATTATCGACAACCTGCTGGTGCTCGCGCGGCTCGACCGCGGTCAAGAACTGGCGGTAGAGCCGGTGTTCGTGCGCCGCGTGCTGCGGGAAACGATCGACGAATTCGCGCACAAGAGCGGCCGCCGGATCACGCTCGACGCGCCGGACGGCTACGCCTTCGTGCTGGCCGACCCGGTGTACATTCGCCAGGTCATCGAGAATCTGCTGAGCAACGCTGACAAGTACAGTCCGCAAGGTCAGCCGATCGAAGTCGTCGCACGGCGCGACGGGGATGATCTGCGCGTGCTCGTGATCGACCGCGGACACGGCTTTGCGCCGGAAGAAGCGAAGAAGCTCTTCCAGCCGTTTTACCGCTCTACGCGGACGTCGCGCGACGTTTCCGGCGTCGGCATCGGCCTCGCCGTATGCCAGCGGATCATCGAAGCGTTGGGCGGTGAAATGTGGGCGGCCATGGCGCCGGGCGGCGGCGCGCAGATCGGCTTCAGCTTGCCGCTCTCCGATGAAGATGCGGGCGCGGAGTAGGCTGCCGCAGCAAACAACAAAGCGTAAGGGGCTCGTCGAGCCCCCTACGTTGTTTGTCGTGGTTAGCTGGCCGCTTCGCTACGCGGCGCCGTGGCACTTCTTGTATTTCTTGCCGCTGCCGCAGGGACACTGCTCGTTGCGGCCCACCTTCTGCGCGGACACGACGGTCTGACCGTTGCCGCCCTCGCCGGGCTGATTGGTGCGCAGGTTACGCGGCGGCGCCTTCACGCCCGCCGCCGCCGCGATCGCGCGGCCCGCGCGGTCATCGGTCATGACCGGGGCGGCCTGGCTGGCGCCGTTCGCTTCGGTGACGCCCGGCTGCTGCGCGACGGACAGCGGGGGCGGCGTCGGGCGCGCCGGCTGCTGCTGCTTGATCTCGACGTGGTAGATGGAGCGCGCAATGCGATTGCGGATGTTGCCGAGCAACTGGCCCCACATGTCGTGCGCTTCGCGCTTGTACGCGACGAGCGGATCCTGCTGCCCGTACGCAGACAGGCCGATGCCCTGGCGCATCTCGTCGGTTGCGGTCAGGTGCTCGACCCAGAGCGAGTCGATGGAGCGCAGCATGACGAGCCGCTCCAGCTGCCGCATCACGTTCTCGCCGAACTCTTCTTCGCGGTCGTCGTAGGCGTCGTCGGCGAACTGCAGGATCGCCTGCAGGAGCGCTTCCGGATCCATCTGCTCAATGGCCTCCGGCGTGAACTCGTCGGAGAGCTTCACGGTTGCGTTGATTTCCGCCAGTAACGCATCGATGTCCCAGTCGGCGGGATCGTCCGTCGGGACATTTGCGTTGACGATAGCCGTCAGCTCTTCGCGCACCATCTCCATGACGTTCGACTTGAGGTCAGCCCCCTCGAGGATCTTGTTGCGCTCGGTGTAGATCACATCGCGCTGCGTGTTCATGACGTCGTCGTACTCGACGACGTGCTTGCGGATGTCGAAGTTGTGGCCTTCGACCTTGGTCTGGGCTGTTTCGATCGCCTTGCTGACCCAGCCGCTTTCGATGGGCATGTCTTCTTCCATGCCGAGCCGCGCCATCATGTTCGGCAACCACTCCGGCGCGAAGCGGCGCATGATGTCGTCCTCGAACGAGACGTAAAAGCGCGACGTGCCCGGGTCGCCCTGGCGTCCGGAACGGCCACGGAGCTGGTTGTCGATGCGTCGCGATTCGTGCCGCTCGGTGCCGATGATCATCAGGCCGCCGGCCTCGACGACGCGGTCGTGCTCGTGCTGCCAGTCGCCGTCTTCGCGCCCTTCCGGCTTGCCGCCGAGGACGATGTCCGTGCCACGGCCCGCCATGTTCGTCGCGATCGTAACGCCGCGGTACTTCCCGGCCTGCGCGACGATGCCGGCTTCCTTCTCGTGCAGTTTGGCGTTCAGAACCTGGTGCTCGATGCCGCGGCGCTTCAGCAAGTCGGACAGGTACTCCGACTTCTCGATCGACACGGTGCCGACGAGGACGGGGCGGCCTTCCTGCTGCAGTTCTTCGATCTCCTCGGCAACGGCTTCGAACTTCGCGCGCTCGGAGCGGTAGACGAGGTCGTTGAAGTCTTCCCGGACCATCGGCCGGTGCGTCGGGATGGTGACGACCTCGAGCTTGTAAATCTTGAAGAACTCTTCGGCCTCGGTCGCGGCGGTACCCGTCATGCCGGCGAGCTTGTGGTAGAGGCGGAAGTAGTTCTGCAGCGTGATCGTGGCGTAGGTGATGGACTCGTTCTGGATCCGCACGCCTTCCTTTGCCTCGACGGCCTGGTGGAGACCATCGGACCAGCGGCGGCCGAACATGAGACGGCCGGTAAAGTCATCGACGATGACGACTTCGCCGTCTTTCACCACGTAGTCGACATCGCGCTGGTAGAGGACCTGCGCCTTGAGCGCCGCCTCCATGTAGCGCGTGAGCCGGTAGTTCTCCGGCGCGTAGATGTTCTGCACGCCGAGCAGCTTCTCAATCTTCTCGATGCCTTCCTCGGTGAGCAAGACGGCGCGCGCCTTAAGGTCGATGGTGTAGTCCTCGTCGACTGCGAGCCGCGGCGCCAGGCGCGCAAACGTCTGGTAGCGCGCCGCGCTGTCTTCCGCGGGCCCGCTGATGATCAGCGGCGTGCGCGCTTCGTCGATGAGGATGTTGTCGACTTCGTCGACGATCGCATAGTGACGCTCGCGCTGGACCGTGGCATCGAGGGAGACGGCCATGTTGTCCCGCAGGTAGTCGAAGCCGAACTCGTGATTGGTGCCGTACGTGATATCGGCCTGGTAGGCCTCGCGACGCTGGATCGGCGCCAGGTGCTCCATGTTCTCCGTGTCGCTCTGCTTCTCGCTCATGTAGCGGTACGCGGAGTCATGCTGCAGCACGCCGACGCTGAGCCCGAGCATGTCGTAGACCGGGCCGTACCACTGTGCGTCACGCTTGGCGAGATAGTCGTTCACGGTCACCAGGTGGGCGCCGCGGCCTTCGAGCGCGTTGAGGTAGAGCGGAAGGGTGGCCGTGAGCGTCTTGCCTTCACCCGTTTTCAGCTCGCCGATCTTGCCCTGGTGCAGGACAATGGCGCCGATGAGCTGCACATCGTAGGGACGCTGGCCGACGGCCCGCCGCGCGACCTCGCGCACGACGGCGAAGGCCTCCGGGAGCAGGTCGTCGAGCGTCTCGCCGTCCGCGAGCCGGGCGCGAAACTCGCCCGTGCGGGCCCTGAGCGCCTCGTCCGAGAGCGCCTCGGTCTCCGGCTCGAGCGCGTTGATCTGGTCGACCAGGGGGAGGTACTTGCGGACCTCACGGTCGTTATCGCCGAAAATCTTAGTGAGAAGCTTCATGAGTGTCCTGCGCGCGTCCGCGCGCGAATTGCGTGTGTCGGGACAGTGTACCGAACGCAGGAGCGAAGCTGCGTCGGCGGCGGCCATTACGGAAGTGAGACGAATGCCCTATCTTGGCCGTCCTCGATGAATACGCCGCACAGGCAGGGAATGTGGCCGTTCGGCCCCGCCCGACCTCGAAGATCCGTCCCAGATCCGCGGTCGCGCGGCCGAACATAGGATTGGGGTTAGATGGGAAGCCGGGCCAGGGAGCCCTTCGTCCCGCGTGGTCGAAGACATGGTGAAGGCCGGGGTTACCCGGCCTTCACGGCGTCTATTCAGTTCCATTGGCCTCGCGGGCAGTCTCGGCGCTCCACGCTGGTCTCACTGACCAGCTCACGCGGCGACCGCACCCTGAAGACCCACGACGAGCCCTACGCGTGCGCCATCTCTGGCGTGATAGCCGCGACGGGGATCATGCCATCTAGCACGCGTTCGAGGGCCATGGTGTGCGCACAGGCGCCCCAACCGGCAAAGAAGTCACACGAGCACTTCCAGGCCTCGCCATCGAGTCCGACGCTGTGGTTCTCGTTTTCACCTCGGAACTCGACTTGCAGGCTATTGACGTGCATCCTGTCACGCTCCTGCGCGTAGCGCTTGGCCTTATTGACCTTGCCGATCAGTCCAGAGTTCATGGGGCGGTTTCCTTTCCCTCTGATGCGGGGTGGACCAGTAGACACAAAAGCACCGTGTGCGTGATCACACGGTGCAACTGCTGCTGCGTGCATGGGGCGCGGGCCGGGAACAGTCCAAGGCGGCGGCCTCCTTCGACCCTTCTACCATAGTACTCGGTCGAAAAGCCTGTCAACTGTTCCGCGTGAAGGAGACGAAAGTTCTGCGGGTGCGGGCAGCGG
Source organism: Dehalococcoidia bacterium (assembly GCA_040902535.1). Taxonomy (NCBI): domain Bacteria; kingdom Bacillati; phylum Chloroflexota; class Dehalococcoidia; species Dehalococcoidia bacterium. The sequence goes on from JBBDXD010000028.1 coordinate 123,085, forward strand.
CCTCAACTCATGCGTAGCTGTGCGATGGCCCGTACGACATCGGAAGCGCGATACGGGCTCGCCACCACCGCATCGGCGTATGGTGGCGAGGATGGCTCGTCCGGCGCCAGAAGATCGATGACGCGCGCCCCGATCGCATGCGCGTACCCGGCGATGGTCTCGCGCTCGGCGATGGGGATCTGGGCATTGATCACGAAGATGACGGCATCGACGCAGTTCGGCGCGTCTTCCGGGGTGACCGTATCCACCAGCAGGCCTTCTTCCTCGAGTGCCCAGCGGAGGAGTTTCTGCAGGGGGCGTTCATTTTCCACCACGACGACGGGCGGCATAGACGATCCCTTCCCTGGCTCCCCTCAGAGGCTCCCGTAGTCAGCGAGAAGCGGCGCCACGCCCAACGCTACGGTACGCCCTGTGCGGCAAGCTGTATACCCACTCGGACATAAAGATGATACACCCACAACATACCGATTAGTAGGGCGAGAATCTGCGGGCGGCTTACGTCCTCTCAGTTTGATAGATTCCGCACTTCCCCTTCGACGACGATCGTCTCTCGCATGCCCAGCTCGTAGTGGTCGGCCGTCTCCCCCTGCACTTCCTCGACGATGCTGCAGAACACTTCGTAGCGGCCCGGTTCCAGCGTCAGCCGTAGCTCTTCATCCTCGCCGGAGCGGAGAACGGCGCTGCGACCGGCGAGTTCGCGGCCGCCGTCGTCGCGGATACGCATGACGACCAGGTCGTGCGTCTCGCCGGGCTCGTCGTTCCCGGCAACGTGGCGTTCTTCTTCGTGCTCGGCGAAGAACGTGACGTCGCCGGCGGGAAGGTTCGAGCGGGAGACGTCGACATCGAAGTTGGAGAGCGTGACGCGCGTCTCGTTGGCGGCGAGGGAGGGGTCGGCATCGAACCAGCCGCGGCTGATGCCGGTGAACACGGCGAGCGGCACGAACAGGATCGCCGCAGCGAGCACCATCGCGACCGCCGGGCCGCCGATCGCCGACCACGAGGACCCGGCGCGAGACGGCTCGTAGACGTTCCCGCTCTCGCGCGCGATCTTCCGCGCCTTGCTGCGCAGCCGCAGGCTGTTCGTCATGACCGAGACCGAACTGAACGCCATCGCCGCGCCCGCGATGATCGGATTGAGCAGGCCCGCCGCCGCGATGGGGATCGCGAGGACGTTGTAGCCGAAGGCCCACACCAGGTTCTGCTTGATCGTCGTCAGCGTATTGCGGCTGAGCGCGATCGCCTCAGCGACCTTGCTGATGTCGCCGTTGAGCAGCGTGATGTCACCCGCCTCGATCGCGACGTCGGTGCCGGTGCTCATCGCGATGCCGATATCGGCCTGCGCCAGCGCCGGTGCGTCGTTGACGCCGTCACCGGCCATGGCGACGCGGAGGCCCTGCGCTTGCAGCTCGCGCACGAGTTGAAGCTTGTCTTCGGGGCGCGCCTGGGCGCGCACCTCGCGGATGCCGACGCTTTGCGCCACCGTCGCCGCGGCGCGTTCGTTATCGCCGGTCATCATGATCACGCGCAGACCGAGCGCGTGAAGCGCATCGACGGCGCGGCCGGCGTTCTTCTTCACCTCGTCAGCAATGCCGATCACGCCGGCGCCGCTGCCATCGACCGCGGCGAAGATCACGGTGCGGCCCATCTCTTCGAGGCGTGCGGACTCCGCGAGGGCATCGTTGTCGAGCGCGATGCCCTGTTCTTCGAGCAGTCGCCGGTTGCCGGCGATTACGCGCTTGCCGTCGACCGTCGCCGCGACGCCGCGCGCCGTCAACGACTCGAAGTCCGTCGCGGCGGGCAGGTCGTAGCCGGCATCGACCGCCGCATCGACGATGGCGCGGCTCAGCGGGTGGTCGCTGCCGCGCTCGGCCGCCGCGACGATGGTGAGCAGCGCCTGTTCGGACATGACGCCGGTCGGGATCGCCTCTGTCACCTGCGGACGGCCTTCGGTCAGCGTGCCCGTCTTGTCCAGCACCACGACATTGAGGCCGCGCACGCGCTCCAGCACCTCGGCGTTTTTGATGAGGATGCCACGCTCCGCGCCGATGCCCGTGCCCACCATGATCGCCGTCGGCGTCGCGAGCCCGAGCGCGCAGGGGCAGGCGATGACGAGCACGGCGACGGCTGCGCGCATCGCGAAGATCCACTGGCTGTCGGACCAGGCGTGCTCGGGTTCCGTCAGCATGCCCCAGCCGAGAAACGAGCCGGCGGCGATGACGATGACGATAGGGACGAAGATCGCGGCGACCTGGTCGACCAATCGCTGGATCGGCGCCTTGGAGCCCTGCGCTTCTTCCACCATGCGCGCCATCTGCGCGAGCGTAGTGCCCTCGCCGACGGCCGTGGCCTCGACGTAGATGACGCCGCCCTGGTTAATCGTGCTGCCGATGACGCGGTCGCCGGTGCGCTTTTCGACGGGGATCGACTCGCCGGTGATCATCGCTTCGTCGATGGCGCTGTGTCCTTCGCGGACGATGCCGTCGACCGCCACCTTTTCGCCGGGGCGCACGACGAACACGTCGCCGACGCGCACGTCATCGATCGTTACTTCGACTTCGGCGCCGTCACGGAGCACGCGCGCCGACTTCGCCGAGAGACCAAGCAGCTTGCCGATGGCGTCGGATGCGGCGCGCTTCGAACGCTCTTCGAAGTACTTGCCGAGCGTGATGAATACGAGCACCGCAGCCGAGACATCGAGGAACATCACGTACGGCTGTTCCGTGATGACGACCCAGGCGCTGTAGCCGTATGCGACGCTCGTGCCGAGCGCGATCAGGACATCCATGTTTGGATTGAGGTGGCGCAACGACGCGAAGCTGCTCTTGTAGTAGCGCCAGCCGAGCCCGAGTTGAATCGGCGTCGCGAGCGCGAGGACGATCCAGCCGTGCAGGTTCGGGTCGTCGTTGATGTAGATGTTCGCGATGTCCATCGCCATCGACAGGATGACGACGGGGATCGCCAGCGCGGCGCCGAACAGCACCTCGAAGAGCGTCGTGCGCGCGTGGTGCGCGCGCTCGTCGGCGTGCTCAGAAGCCGGGGCGGCCTGGTAGCCGGCTTTCTCGACCGCCGCCATCAGGTGCTCGACGTGGACGTCGGGACCGGCGACGACATGCGCCTTCTCCGACGCGAAGTTCACGTTCGCCGACTCGACGCCCTCGACCTTGCCGAGCGCGCGTTCGACGCGGCGCACGCAGGAGGCGCACGTCATACCGGAGATGTCTAATGTCGTGTTGATCTGCTGTGTGGCCATGATGCTGTGTCCTCTAGCGCTGCGATCTGTTGTCTGTTGTTTGTTGTTTGTCGTTTGTCGTTCGCGTAGGGGCGCACCGCTATGCGCCCCTACCTGAGCCCCTGTCTGTGCGTCTGCGCGTTACGCGCGGACCGCCGCCTCGTAGCCTTCTTCTTCGATGGCGTCGACGATCTTGCTCTCGTCGAACTCGCCCTCGACCTTCGCGGAGTTCGATGCGAGTTCCACGATCACCTGCGTGACGCCCGGCACGCCCTGAACCGCCTGCGTCACGTGGTGCACGCAGTTGTCGCAGGTCATGCCCTTCACGTCGAACAGTAGTGTCTTGCTCATGGTTGTGATTGCCTCCAGTCAAAAACGCTGTGTGCCTGCGTCGCTATCGTTCCGGTCCCGCTTCCCGCTTCTCGCCTCACGCGTCTATTTCCCCGCCAGCTCGTAGAGCTCGCCCAACTCCCCGAGCACCTGCTCGTCGCGGCCTTCGCGAATGCCTTCGACGACGCACGTGCGCAGGTGACCGTCGAGCATCATGCCCTCCATCTTTTCGATGGCGCGGCGGACGGCGTAGGTCTGCTTGAGCACGTCGACGCAGTACTTGTCCGCTTCGATCATGCGGCGGATGCCGGCCAGGTGGCCGTCGATGAAGTTGAGGCGCTTGAGGACGTCGGTCTTGGTCTCGTCTCGCATCGCTCTCTCCCAGACCCCATGGGTAGGGGTATAGACCCACGATAGCGCTTCCGACGCGGGCTGTCAACCCCCTGGCGGGGGGTACGCCCGGTCGATGTCCAGCTCGGAGGTCGAAGGGGTCAGACCGCGCATACAATGTCCAGCCTGGGAGGACGTCATTTGCCTGCGGAATACGTTTGGGACGCGCTGACGCCGGTGCAGGCGCGCGAACTCTTTCGCGCGTTCACCCGTCCGTGGTGGGTGGCCGGCGGCTGGGCGCTCGACCTTCACCTGGGCCGCGAGACGCGACGGCACGAGGACATTGACCTGGCGATGCTGCGTGGCGACGAGATCGCGCTCGCCGAGATGCTGCCCGGCTGGGACATCTGCATCGCGGAGGCGGGAGCGCTAATCCCGTGGCACGGTGAGCGGCCGCTCGACATGCCGTACCACCAGTTCTGGGTGCGCCGCGAACGCGACGGCCCGTGGAGGTTCGAAGTGCTGCTCGAAGACCACGACGGCGCCGGCGCATGGCGTTGTCGGCGGGACCATCGCGTGACGCTGCCAATCAAGCGCGTCGGGCGAGTGTCGTCTGACGGCATCCCGTACGTGGCGCCGGAGATCGCGCTGCTGTACAAGGCGAAGGGCCACGAGATCGCGAAGAACGCGGCGGACTTCACGTCGACACTGCCGTCGCTCGACGAAGGCGCGCGGCGGTGGTTGCGTGATGCGCTGGATGTGGCGCACGCGGAGCATCCGTGGTTGAAGGTGTTGTAGAAGCGGCGAAGTGTTGACGTGAGCCAAGCAACGCGCTGAGGTGCGCTTCGCGCACAACCCGCGCGGGCTGAAAGCCCGCGCTCGTGTGGGAGGCAGAGGCGACTGACGGCCGATGACCGATCGTGTAGAATCAGGCACCATGACTGGCACGCAAGCGCAGGCTGTAGTAGTAGTACCGGCGCGAGGGGTTCGCTGACCGGTCGCAGGCGCGCGCGCATCGACAGGAACAAGGCCCCGGCAGAAAGCGCGGGGCTTTCTCATTGCCTCCAGCCAACGGTCCGACGACGGAGATCCACATGACGCAGCAAGCAGAACGAGAGATGGCCAAGGCCTACGACCCGCAGGCCACGGAGGCACGCGTCTACGAGTTCTGGGACAAGCGTGGCTACTTCAAGCCACGCGTCAATCCCGGCCGCAAGCCGTTCTCGATCATCATGCCGCCACCGAACGTCACCGGCGAGTTGCACCTCGGGCACGCGCTGACGGACACCGTCGAAGACATCCTCGTCCGCTGGCACCGCATGCTCGGCGACCCGACGCTCTGGCTGCCGGGCGTCGACCACGCGGGCATCGCGACGCAGACGGCCGTCGAACGCGACATGGCAAAGGAAGGGCTCAGCCGCCACGACCTGGGCCGCGAAGCATTCGGGCAGCGCATCTGGCAGTGGGTCGAGCGCTACCGGCCGATCATCACGAACCAGCACCGGCGCCTCGGCGCCTCGGCCGACTGGTCGCACGAGACGTTCACGCTGGACGACCGCCCCCAGCGCGCCGTGCGCACAACCTTCAAGAAGATGTTCGACGAGGTGCTGATCTACCGCGGCGAGCGACTGATCAACTGGTGCCCGCGCTGCCAGTCCGCGCTCAGCGACCTGGAGGTCGAGCACGAAGAGGTGCAGGGCAACCTCTGGTACATCCGCTACCCGATCGTCAACGGCACGGACGCCGGCGGCAAGCCGCGCGAGACCGGCGCGCATCTCGTCGTAGCGACGACGCGGCCGGAGACGTACGTCGGCGACACGGCGGTCGCCGTGAACCCGAAAGATGAGCGCTACGCGAAGCACATCGGCTGGTCCGTGATGCTGCCGGTGCTGCAACGCGTCATCCCGATCATCGGCGATGACGCCGTCGAGATGGAGTTCGGCACGGGCGCGGTGAAAGTGACGCCGGGGCACGATCCGACGGACAACGAGATCGGCCAGCGCCACGGTCTGCCGATCATCAACGCCATGAACCTCGACGCGACGATGAACGAAAACGCCGGCCCGTACGCGGACATGGACCGCTATGACGCGCGCACGACGATCGTCCGCGACCTGCAGGAACTCGGCTACCTGGAGAAGACCGAGCCGCACACCATGCAGATCTCGACGTGCTACCGCTGCCACACGGTCATCGAACCGCTGATGAGCTGGCAGTGGTTCGTGAACATGAAGCCGCTCGCCGCGCCCGGTATCGATGTCGTGCGCGAGGGTCGCGTCACGTTCGTGCCGGAGCGCTTCGGACGCATCTACCTGAACTGGATGGAGAACATCCGCGACTGGTGCATCTCACGCCAGCTGTGGTGGGGGCACCGCATCCCCGTCTGGTACAGCGCTGACGAGGACGGCGACAAGATCATCGTCACGTACCGCGATCCTGGCGCGCCGAAAGACGCGGCGCCGCGCGTCGCGACGTACAACGAACTGCGCGCCGAAGGCCTGTCGCACGAAGCAATCGAGCGGCACAGCACGTGGAGCGCGCTCGGCGCCACGCCGATTGTCTCCGTCGAGACACCGGACCGCTCGCCCACCGGTGGCGGCCATCTGCTGCAAGAGTCCGACGTGCTCGACACGTGGTTCTCGAGCGGGTTGTGGCCGTTCTCCACGCTCGGCTGGCCGGAAGAGACCGACGACCTGAAGTACTGGTACCCGACGAGCGTCATGGAGACGGGGTACGACATCATCTTCCTCTGGGTCGCCCGCATGATCATGCTCGGCCTCTACAACATGGGCGAGGTGCCGTTCAGCCACGTGTATCTGCACGGCACCGTGCGCAACGAGCAGGGCCAGCGCATGAGCAAGTCGCTCGGCACGGGCGTCGACCCGCTGGATGTCGTCGAGGAGTACGGCGCCGACGCGCTGCGCTACACGTTGATCACGTCGAGCGGGCCCGGCAACGACCTGAAGCTCTCGATGCAGCGCGTCGAGGGGAGCCGCAACTTCGCGAACAAGCTCTGGAACGCAGCGCGCTTCGTGCTGTCGATGGTCGGCGACGAGAAGGTGCGCGTGCTCGAAACGATGCCGGGGCCAGACGCGCCGCTCGAAGACCGCTGGATCGTCTCCCGCGTCGAAGGGCTCGCGCGCCGCGTCGACGAGCAGCTCCAGAAGTTCGAGATGGGCGAGGCGGCACGGCAAGTCTATGACTTTGTCTGGGGCGAGTTTGCCGACTGGTACATCGAGATGGCGAAAGTGCGCGCGCGCTCCGGCGATGCTGCGTCGCCGTCGCCGTTGCCGGTACTGGCGTACGTGCTGGACCGCTCGCTGCGGCTTCTGCATCCCTTCATGCCGTTCGTGACGGAAGAGATCTGGCAGAGCCTCGCGTCGCGGGTCGATGGGATCGACGAAGAGGCGCTAATCGTCGCGGCGTATCCCCGCGGCGATGGCGGTTACCACGATGACGCGGCGGAACGCGAGATGAGCACGCTGATCGACGTCGTGCGGGCGCTGCGCAACATCCGCGCCGAAAGGAAGGTCGAGCCCGGAAAGTTCATCGAAGCGTACGCCGTCGCCGATGGCGCTCGCAGCGTGCTCGAGACGGGCGCGCCATATATCGAGACGCTGGCGCGCGTGCGGCCGCTGCACGTCGTCGCGAGCGCCGACGAAGCGCCGCGCGAACAAGTTGCGACGGCGGTGCTGGAGGGCGTGACCGCCGTCGTGCCGCTCGCCGGCCTCTTCGACGTCGAAGCGGAGCGCGCGCGCCTGCAGAAGCTGATCGCCGATGCGGAAGCAGACGCCGGGCGCATCGAGACGAAGTTGTCCAACGAGCAGTTCCGGGCGAAGGCGCCCGCGAAGATCATCGCGACGGAGGAAGAGCGGCTGGCGGCGGTGCGGCAGCGGCTGGATGGTCTGAGGGCGAGCCAGGCGGAACTCTAGTTTTTCTTGTGATTGTGCAGCGTCCATGAGTGAGGCTAGGATTCGCGCGCAGCGCGGCGAAATGCCGGCCTATATCGCCGCTCCGGCTGGTGACGGGCCGTGGCCGGGCATCGTCGTCATCCATGACGCCGCAGGCGTGAGTCGCGATCTTCACGAGCAGGCGGACTGGCTCGCCTCTGAAGGTTTTCTCGCCGTGGCGCCGGACCTGTTCTACTGGGGAGGACGATGGCGCTGTCTCTTCGCCGCGATCCGTGATCCCGCTGGCCCCCTACCTGACCTGGACGCCACGCGGACCTGGCTTACTGAACGCAGCGATTGCACCGGCCGCACGGGTGTGATCGGCTTCTGCTTCGGCGGCGGATTGGCGCTGATGCTCGCGCCTGATCACGGCTTCGACGTCGCGAGCGTTAATTACGGTGGACTCACTCAGGAGTCCCGTCGTGCGCTGCCGCGCGCTTGCCCTATCGTTGCCAGCTACGGCGCGAGGGACCGCTGGCCCGGTGTACGGAACGTGCCCGACGTTCTGGAGCCGGTTTTGACGGCCGCCGGCGTCGACCATGACATCAAGGTCTACCCCGACGCCGGGCATGGCTTTCTCAACGACCACCGTCCCAACGAGCTTTCGTTCGTCGACAGGATGGCCGCGAAGCTATCAGCAGCCAGCTATCACGAGCCATCCGCGCACGACGCGCGCCGTCGGATCCTGGCCTTTTTCCGCAGGCAGCTGGCCGATCCGGCCATCTAAGCAGGTCACCTGGACGGGATCAGTATTTTTTGCCCGGTGTCGGTGACCGGACGAGCGATCCGTCTGATGGAACAATTCTGCGAAGACAAAGCGTCGAATAGGGTGAGAACCTGGTGGTTTCGGCACGATAGCGGCCGATCGCGAGGCGGCCGACACAAATTCGCGAGCCAAACGCTATTTACAAACTACGTGCGTTCCGTCTAGATTTAGAAGTAGGGCAACACCCTGACTTTCGCAGCCCTCGCAAGATTCTCCCCTCTCTTGCGTCGCTAAACAGCCGATTATCTCGTCAGGCGGACAGCGCAGGATGCGCTCGCGCTGCTTTACGCTCATTGAGGTGCAATGGGAAAGAACAACCGCAATCGCCGTCGCGGTCCCGGCAAGGGGCCTGCGCAGCAGCAGCCGGCTTCGGCCAACGGGGCTGACCGCTACCAGAAGTACCTGCCGGCCTGGATGAAGGACAACGCGTCCGGACAGCAGCCGGCACGTCCGCAGCGCCCGCGCCGGGCGCGGCCGGCACGCCCCGCTGGCGGGTACACGCCGGGCAAGGCTGCCGTCCACGAATCGCGCTTCGAGACCTGATTTCTGCCAGCCGTTCTTGCTTCGATCTTGAGCCGCGACGGTCGGGTCGTCCTACGCGTCGCAGCGGCAATCACACCATCCTTGCTTGATGTTCGCCGGCTCGATCTAGAGAGCCGTCTCGACGCGGCCGACGGCACCAATCAGGGCGTGCGCAGCAGATCGCTAGCGGCTTCGATGCGGCGCAGGATCTCCCACGCCTCGTCCCACTCGGCGATCCGCGGTTGATACTGATCGTGGATGCGCACCGGGATGTAGCGATAGCCGCTGATGGCGTCGTTCGTGAAGGTGACTTCGAGCATGGCGCCCTGCTGCGTCTCGCGCGACCAGTCCTGGTCGAAGACGAAGTTGCCCAGCGCGTACGCAACGAACGTCTCGCCGATCTGCTCGTGCGCCTGCACCCAGTGCGAATGATTGCCGACGACGAGATCAGCGCCGGCGGCAGCCGCGGCCTGCGCGAATGCGCGTTGACGCGCCGTCGGCTCGGCGACGTACTCGACGCCCCAGTGCGGCAGCACGATCACGACATCGGCGAAGTTGCGCGCGGCCGCGACGTCCTGCGCGATCGTCGCGGCGTCCATCGGCGCCGATCCCGCGCTGCTCTCCGTCGCGTGGTAGTACGACGCGATGTCGTCGTACGCGAGAAACGCGAACCAGATGCCGTTGCGTTCGACGACGGCCGGCGCTCGCGCATCTCGCAGATTGCCGCCACTGCCGACGGGCATGATGCCGACGCTCCTCAACAGCCAGAGCGTCTCGAACATCGCCTGGTCGCCGCACGAAACAGCGCCACAGTCCTTGATGTGGTTCGCGGCGTGCGAGATGACATCGAAGCCGCCGTAGGTGAGCATGTCGACCGCCGCCGCGGGCGCAGCGAGGTTGAACGTCGGCGTGCAACCGATGGGCCGCGCGACGGTGGAGATCGTGCTATCCAGCGTGCCGATCGTGAGGTCCGCTGACGCTAACTGGTCATGGACGGCGAACACCGCGGCCCGGTGCCCGACCTCTTCGAGCCGAGCGTTGGTGCAGCGAGCAGGGATGATGTCGCCGGTGAAGACCAGCGTCGTGACGGCGGGACCGGGCGTCGGCTCGTCGATTGGCGTGGGATCGATGCGGATGTCCGGCGGGGCGCCGACCGTCGCCTCCGCTTCGACGGTGGTGCCCGGCGGGTCGTCGTCGCAGCCGGCGAATGCGATCGCCGACACTGCCATGGCGAGCACGGCAGCGGCGAGCATGCACCACCGGAACGATCGAGAGGACTTCACGCGCGCCGGCTACACGCCGGCGTAACTGTGCAGGCCCGACACCCAGAGATTCACGGCGAAGTACGTGAACATGACGGCAGCGTACCCGAGGATCAGGACGTACGCCGAGCGCTTGCCGCGCCAGCCGCGCAGGCCGCGCCCGTGGAGGTAGCCGGCGTAGATCAACCACGTCACCAGCGCCGACGTTTCCTTGGGGTCCCAACCCCAGTACCGGCCCCACGCGTCATTCGCCCACCAGGCGCCGAGCGCGATGCCAAGCGCGAGCATCGGGAAGCCGATCAGCACCGACTTGTAGGCGATCTCCTCGAGGCGCGCGCCTGAGGGCAGTCGCGCGAAACGACGCTTGCCATCCTGCACAAGGTAGAGCACCGCCGCGCCGAACGAGATGGAAAGCGCGCTGTACGAGGCCATCATCATGCCGACGTGGATGCCCAGGATGCGGTTCGCCTGCAACGCCGGGATCAGCGGCGTCACCTCGGCGGGGAAGAAGACCAGCGAAATCGTGAACAACCCGACGATGCCTGGAAACAGCACGGCGCCGAGCGCGCGTTGACCGTACCAGCGTTCGAAGATCACGTAGACGACGGTGCTGCCCCACCCGAGCGCGATCGTGTACTCGTACATGTTCGCGTACGGCGGATGCTCGACGGCGATCCAGCGCGTGACGAGCGACGCGGTCAACGTCGCGAGCGTCAGCCAGGAGGCGCCCGTCGCGAACGGCGCCAGCCACGACGGAGGCTCGCTCTCGCTCGCGACGGTCATCGGCGTGCCGGCGGTGGTCTCCGCCGCGCGGTAGCTGACGCGAGGCCACAGCGGGATCGCCACGTACGCCGCCGATCCGGCTAGCGAGAGGACGTAGGAAGCGACGAAGAGGTCAAACGCCAGCGACTCCACCACACCTCCTCACCGCACGCGTGCCTTCGATACCTTCTTTGCGGCCGCCGGCTGCGCATCGGCCGGCGCAGGCGTGCCGGGAGCGCCGGGCGGCCTGCGAAACTCCATGCGCTTGAAGCTCTCGGCAAACTCGAAACCGGTCTGCTTGCGCCGGTCTTTGTTGCGCTTCGCCGCCGCGCGCCAGCCTTTCAGCATCTCTTCGCGGTCGCGCGCCTCGATCTGGCTCTTGTGGCACAAGATCGCGTCGACCTTTTTTTCGAGATACGGGCCGATGTCGACATGGCAGTCAGCGTCCTGTGAGCCAGCAAGCAATAGCTCAGCCGTGCGCCACGGGCCGATGCCCGCGCGCGTCAGCTCGCCGTAGTAGTGCGGATCGTGCGCCGCCGGGTAGAGCGCATCGCGCACGGCCCGGCCGATCGCGCGGTGGTCGGTGTGGTTGAAGCCGGCGCGAAAGCCATCCCACGTCACGACGACGTCGGGCTTCAGTTGACGGATCAGCTTGACGACCATGCCGCGCAGTTCGGGCCCCTCTTCGAGCCAGCCGTCGGGCATGCCCCAGAACACGACGCGATGCAATCCCAACACGTCGGCGGCGGCGCGCTGCTCGGCTTCGCGCATGGCCGCGAGTTCTTGCGGGCGGAGATTGGCGTCGCGCGTGCCCTTATCGCCGCTGGTCGCGACGGCGAGCGTCACTTCCCAGCCCATGGCGCACATCTTCGCCACGGTGCCGCCAGCGAGGAACTCCGCGTCATCGGGGTGCGCGGTGATGATCAGCGCGCGCGAGTACGTCGCCCATTTTTCTTCGACGGTCGGCTCGCGCTCGCCGTTCTTCGCGCGTCGCGCCGTCGAAGCGGCCTTCTTCGCTACTCGTGTAACCACGCGCTGATCCTAGCGGATCGATGGTTTTCGGTCGTCGGTCGTCGGTCGTCGGTTGGCCTCGCGGGTCTCACCTCGCCGTTCGGCCGATATGCTGGTCGTCGTGAAGCCAGAGCAACATATCAGCAGCGCTATCGCCGTCGGGCTGATCGTGGCGGAAGACGGCCGCATCCTGCTGCAGCATCGCGACGACAAGCCGGGGCTGGTGGGGGCTGGCCAGTGGGGCTTCTTCGGCGGCCATGTCGAGGCGAGCGAGCGGCCGACGCAGGCGTTCCTCCGCGAGATCGAGGAGGAACTGGCGTGGCGCCCGCGCCATATCGAGCTGTTCACGACGCGCGAGATCGAGCATCACGGCGGCGCCACGACGTCGTACGCGTACGGCGCGCACCTCGACGTGCCGTTCGAGTCGCTGGTCCTCGGCGAGGGACAGGGGATGGCGCTCTTCGACCCGAGCGCGCTGCCGCCCGAAACGATGCCGGGGATCGGCGAGGTGGTCGCGCAGTTCGCCGCGTCGCGCACGTATCGCCGCCTGAAACGCCGCTACGACGTGCTGACCGCGACGGCGCTCCTCGTCGGCGCGGATGGCCGTTTTCTGCTGCAGCATCGCGATGACAAGCCGGAGATCGCGAACCCCGGCAAGTGGGGCTCCTTCGGCGGCGAGATCGAACCGGGCGAGACGCCGGACGAAGGCTTCCTGCGCGAGATGGAGGAGGAGCTGGCGTGGGCGCCGTCGCGGTATGAGCTTTATGCTGCCGTCGACTTTCCGGCGCGCGGTTCGCCGCAACTGATCTACATCTACACCGCGCTGGTCGACGTGCCGATTGAAGCCCTGGTGCTGGGGGAGGGTCAGGGGATGGCGTACTTCTCGCCCGATGCGCTGCCGCAGACGATCGTGACGGAGCTGCGCCTGCTCATCGAGAGTTTTACCGCGGGCGATCATTACGCCGCCATGCTGGCGCGCACGCCGAACTCGTGATGCCGGGCGCGCACACGATACGCCTGGCTCCGCACCATCATCCCTGACGACCGAAGACCGACGACTGGCGACCAACGCACGCGCTGTAAATCTCGCCGCCGATCTCGCATAATGAAAGACTGCGTCTGCATTCGGACGCGCGTTGCAGTCAGCGCGAGGACCATTGACCGAACCACGACATGTCCCCCGAAAGATGAGCGCCGGCATTCTGCTGGTCGACAGGCAGGGACGCGTGCTCATGCAGCTTCGCGATGACAACCCGAAGATCATGTTCCCGGGCCACTGGGGTATCGTCGGCGGTGCGTCGCAGGGCGATGAGTCGCCGGAAAAGGCGGCGCGACGCGAGACCGAGGAGGAGACGGGCCTCACGCCGGGCCGCATCGAGCCGTTCCGCGCCTACTACTTTAACGGACGCCGCGCGACCGATGGCAAGCGCAACGCCGCGACAAGAGCTTCGTCCGACTTCGAGCTGTACCTGTTTCATGCGCCGTGCGAGACGCCCGTCGAGGAGATGACCTGCGGCGAGGGCCAGGAACTGCGCTTCCTTGGTCCGGACGGCATCGATGGCCTGGACATCGCCTACAACCACCGCGAGGTGCTCGAAGACTTCTTTGCGGCACCGGTCTACGCGCGGTACTTGCGCGGCGATGCCTTCGAGGACCACGCGCACGCCGTCGATCCGGTCGAGCACTTCCGCGGCGCGATCGACGCCGGTGAGCCGTGGTTCGAAGCGCTCATGCAGGCGATCGCGCTCTGGCAACAGCCCGATGAACAGGTCGGAGCCCGGCATTTCCGCTATCTCATCGGCGGCGAAGCGTTCGACTGGCTGCTGCTCGCGGAGCGACTGCTTCGAGAAGCCCCGGACGCGGTGCCCGATGACGAGGCTGAGCGCCTGCTGTTCGAAGGGCGGGCGCCCGGTGAGGAGCACGGCGCGCGCATCGCCGACGAGCGGCTGCGCGAGATGATCGGCGAGACGAAGCATCGCGCGCACCTCAACTACGTGTACGGCGTGATCGTCGAAGAGGCGCTGCAGTACGCCGTGGAGCTCGATCTCGTGAAGGAGCTCGTCAGCGTGGCGATCAAGGATCCGCGCGACCCCGAGCACGCGCGGGATCCGCTCTACGAGCGCATCTACGGCCGCGGCCGATCCGAACTGTTCGCCGAGTTCCGCGCGGAGCGAGGCCAGCGCGCCGGACGCACGATCTCGCTCTCGGAGTTGCGCGAGTTCATGTACTGGCTGTTCAAGTACCGCGTGAAGAACGCCGAACCCGCGCGCGTCGCATCGGACACGCGCAAGGCGCTCGCGCAGTTATCGTCGATCGAAGACGCCGTGAGGCGGGCGCGACTGCGCAAGGTCGCGGCGCGCGAACCGGAGGAGATCTTCGCATCGGTGGACTGAGCGAGTTTGGTTACGCGACGTTATCCGTCCCGGCACCATCCACCGTGCGGCAGTCGATATTCCAGACCGCGTCGCTCAAACGACACTTTCGGCGCGCGCTTTCAGGCCGTCGGCGAACTGCTGGAACGACGGTCCCAGATCGGGCATGGAACGCCAGATCAGCGGCAGCAACGGGCCGGTGAACTCTTCCCGCGCATCGAACCGCGTCGTGCCATCGCCATTCGGGGTGAGCTTGAAGGTGCGCACGCCTTTGAACAGCCCAAGCGGCATGCCACCGGACCACGTCATCGACTCGTTGGGCTCAAACCCCGTCACCTTCACCGGGAACGCACGCCCGGGATTGGCCTTAGAGACAACTTTGATCGTCTCACCGGCCGCGATCGTGCCCTCGACGCGGTCGACGCCCGCGTCCCACTCCGGGTACTTCGCCCCGTCGATGAGGATTGACCAGACGCGTCCTGGTGGGGCGTTGATCGTCGTGCCGGCTTCGTAATACTTCACTGCGCGTGCCTCCTCATGCCGGGCGGTTCACGCCCCTGCTAGAGATACTGGGTCGTCGCCCCGTCTGGATCTACCCCGACGCCAGCAGGCGTTCGGCGCGCTCCTCGAAGTCGGCGAAGACCTCGCCGTACAACCGGAAACCCTCTTCGATGCCGACCCAGCGCGCGAACCAGCCGCCGATCTTGCGATGGTCGCGATAGATGAAGTTCATGTAGCCCGCGAAGTTATCCAGCCCGCGTCCCATGTAGGTCAGTTGCCGGAACGGCTCCCACGCCAGCGCATGATCCGCGCACGACGTGATCGCGGCGATGTCGGCGTCCGGCCGCAGGCGTGACAACTCGTCGCAGTAGACCTCGAGCACCTGCTGCCACGTCATGTCGCGCGGCACGACCGCGATGCGGTCGAAGAAACGCAGGAAGCCCGGCTTGTTGACCGCGCCCATGTACAGCCAGAACACCGCCAGGTCGTAGGCCGGCGGCCCGGCGCACACGAACTGCCAGTCGAAGACGACGTGCGGTTCGCCATCGCGCACGAGGAGATTGCCACGATGATAGTCGCCGTGCAGGAGCGTCTCCGGCGAGCGCTCGAAGGCGCGGCGGAAGATATCGGGCCGCTGTGCGAGCTGAGACGCCAGTTCGAGCGAACGCTCGCCGACGGCGCGCGGGAAGTGCGGGTACGCGGCGTACTTTTGGCGGAGGGCTTCGATGCCGCCCTCAAGGAAGGAGAAGATGTAGGCGAGGTCGCGGGTGAACGGCCGCACCAGCCCTGCAGGCGCGGCGCCCAGGTACTGTGCGTGCAGGGCCGCGAGATTGCGGAGCGCACGCGGCGTCTCCTCGGCCGCCCACTCGATGATGCGCCGGCCGCGCGGCAGCGCCTCCATGAGCACCCAGCCATCGCCGCCGTTCTGCGGTACTGGGCCGATGCCATAAAGGGCCGGGACGCGCATCGGGACGCCGTGCGCGAGCGTGGCGAAGAACGCATGCTCCCTCGTCGGAGGGCCGTAGGGCAACTCGCCCTGCTTCAGGATCGCCTTCTGCTTCGCGCCGGCGATCTCGAGCTGGACGCGCTCGAAATACGAGCCCGTGAGCCCCGCCGTCGGACGCAGGCGTTTGCGCTTCTTGATGCGCACGCTCGCGCCATCGCGGCGCACCGCGCGCACGCCCGCGACCAGTTCGTCGTCGGAGATCTGCGGCTCGATCACGGGGGATTGATGGCACAGCAGTGCGTGAGGCTCAAGTGAGCGCCGCGCTAAGCCGCGCGTGCGCATGGCCGACGCTCGGTGGCCGTTAGCGCTGCGACACCGTCCGCGCCGTCTCCCGCACCACCGTGCCGGGATCCCACGGCGTCCCGAGCGCCGGCAGCAACCAGCGGTCGATGCCGATCCAGCCGGCGACTTTCCAGCCCATGAGGATCAGCACGGCGATGATGAACAACACCGGGTTGGTGCTGGCGCTTCCGGCGAGCAGGAAGTTGAAGTTCAATGTCGCACCGGCGAGCGCCGCGAGGCCCGTGAACAACCCCACGATCAGCGCGATGCCGACGATCACCTCACCGAAGGCGACGATCCAGGCGAACCACGTGTACCACTCGTGGTCGATCATGTAATTCAGGAAGTCGCGATACCAGTCGTAGGTGATGCGTGGTTGTCCCTGCTCCGGGATCTCCGTGGCGCGCACCCAGAATCCTCGCAGTGGCTGGCCATCTTCGCCTTCGACGGCGATCCAGCGCTCGTCACCCCAGACCTTGTGCCAGCCCGCCAGCAGCCACTGGTAGCCGAGATACGCGCGCGCGAGGAGCCAGAGCGGCGCCATGGACGTGTTGTTGAAGATCGCCGCGAACCACGACGGATCACGCAGCTCGCGATTGGTGAATGCGCGCTCCATGATGCTCATCGCTGCGCCTCCTCGCCGAAGACGCGTCGCGTCACAACCTCACCGATAGCCCAGGCGATGACCACGGCGATGAGGATCGGGATGAACGCGAGGATCTGATTGTCGTCCTGGAAGAAATGCACCATGAGCACGGCGACCGCGGCGACGCCCGCCCAGGCAAGGATGCCCGCCACGAGCGCAAGAGCGCCTTCCATACCTGACCTCCTTTGCGCTAGGCCTCCAGCAGCGAAGGCCGCACCGATATAGTGCGTCCTCCGGACGCGCATTGGTAGTGGCAAAGGGCACCCACAGCATGACAAATGGCACGCCTACGCGCTGTTCCTGGGCCACGTCTGACCCTCTGTACATCGCCTATCACGATGACGAGTGGGGCGTGCCGCTGCACGACGACCGGGCGCTCTTCGAACTGCTGACGCTGGAGGGCGCGCAGGCGGGGTTGAGCTGGCTGACGATCCTGCGCAAACGGGAAGGCTATCGTCGCGCGTTCGACCAATTCGTGCCGGCGACGGTGGGGCGCTACGGCGAGCGCAAGGTCGAAGCACTGATCGCCGATGCCGGCATCGTGCGCAATCGCGCAAAGATCCTCGCGACGATCAACAACGCCGCCCGCGTGCTCGACGCGCAGCGTGAATTCGGCTCGTTCGATGCGTACGTCTGGCGCTTCGTCGATGGTGCGCCGCGCATCAACTCGCCGTCATCGCTCGCCGAGGTGCCGGCGAAGACGCCGCAGTCCGACGCGATGAGCAAAGACATGAAGAAGCGCGGCTTCAAGTTCGTCGGCTCGACGATCTGCTACGCCTTCATGCAGGCGGCCGGCCTGGTCGACGATCACGTGACGTCGTGCTTCAGGTCCCAGAAGCGCGGATAGTACACCCGATTGACGCAACGGTCACGGATAGAGGACGTTGGCGTCGCTGGGGCAGCGACGATCGATGAGGGGGGCGCCATGAACCAGAGGAGTCGCACATGACCATCGCCGGGCCTGCGTTCGTCGTGCTGTTCGTCGCGGGGGGCGTTCTGCTGGGTGAGTTGCTTGGCACGTTCGGCGATCCCGACGCCACGTTCGACGAGTACTTCGCCGAGCGGGGCAACCGGGCGCGTGACATCGTCGGCGGCTATCTGCTCGCGGCTTCAGGCATGGTGCTCATATGGTTCGCCGTACAACTGCGCCGCGCGCTTCGCGTCGCGGATAACGAAGCATCGTGGCCGGATGTCGCAGGCCTTGCGGGTGCGCTCGCCGGCCTCCTGATCGTCGTCGCGGCGGCGGCGCTCATGACCGTATCGCTCAGCATGGCATTCGGTCGCGGGTTCGGCGATACAGGGCAGTTCGCGTCCGGCGCCGCCGGACCGCCGCAGCTTGGTTACGTATTGCTGTGCGCGCTCGCCGTGATCCCCGCGGCGGCGATGATCGTCGCCTCATCGATCGTGACGTTGAAAGAACGCTCCGCGCCGCGCTGGGTTTCGTACGCGGGCTTTCCGCTTGCGGCGTTCCTGCTGCTTGGCCTATCCGTCGGGCCGCTGGTGGCGCTTCCGATCTGGGTGGCTGCCGCGACCTTCTCGCTACGCCGCCTTCCCGCGACGCCTTCTACTTAGCCATCCGCGCCAGTTCCGTCTCGAGCTGCGCGAGACCCATCGGCCCCAGGCCGAGCGCGTCGGTGTGGAAACGACCTTGTAGCTGATCGCCTGCGCCGGCCAGCCCAGGTAGCGCAGGATTTCGCGGGGGCTGGTCGACGATCACGTGAGGCCGTGTTTCGGGCCCCACATCTTGCTCCGTGACCCAACCCAGTGTTGAGAGACCTCTAGGAAGCGCTCAGCTTCTGGAGGAAAGTGTCGGAGCCGACATCGGTAATGCGAATCTGCAGCTCCTCCTGGTCGGTGACGGGAACACGCCAGCTTTCCTCGGTCATGATCAAACGCACGGCTTCTTCAGAGTACAGCTGATCCAGCTGTCCTTTGAAGCGGTTGCCGCGGACGAGAACCACGAGGTTCTCTTGAACCATCTCAGCGACTGTCAGAGCGGAAAGTCTTTGATTCACGTGATCTGGCTGGTCCCTGAACAGGCGTTTCGATTCGGAGAAAACCTCCCACAGCCACAGGTCATAGTCGACGACCTCGCTAAGAACGGCCCCGCGCAGCCCGCCGTCAAGCGTCGTCTCCTTGTCGCGCTCGTCCTTCGGTGTGTCTAATTCTGGATTGCCGGCGAGTGGAACAGGCCTACTCCGTTCTGCTTCGATCTTCGGACCGGTTACGACGACATAGGGCCCGCGTCGTACGTCGCCCGGATGGCGGCGCGGATCTCCCGGCATGATTCGGATTATCTGACTCAGATCCGCCGGGTTGCGATAGATCTTCGGAGGTGGATCCTGTTTGTTAGTCCCGTCCATGGTGTCCTGCTTAGGCTAAGCCATCCGCGCCAGTTCCGTCTCGAGCTGTGCGAGCCCCATCGGCCCCAGGCCGAGCGCGTCGGTGTGGAAGCGCTTGAGGTCGAACGATGCGCCCTGACGCCGCTTCGCCTCGTCGCGCGCGGCGAGCCAGCGGCGCTCGCCCACCTTGTAGCTGATCGCCTGCGCCGGCCAGCCCAGGTAACGCAGGATCTCGCTCGCGACGAGTTCGCGGTTGATGCCCGTCTTCTCGATCGTGAACTCGACGGCAAGGTCGTGGCTCCACGTCTCACCCGGGTGAAACTCTTCGTTCTTCGGGATCGGCAGTTCGAGATGCATGCCGATGTCGACGATGACGCGGACGGCGCGTAGAGCCTGCATGCTGAGCATGCCCATGTAGTAGTCCGGCACGTCGAGGAATCCCAGTTCGGCCATGAGGCGCTCGGAGTACAACGCCCAGCCCTCACCGTGGCCGGAGACGAACGCAAGCATGCGCTGGTACCGCGAAAGGTCCAGGCACTTCGTCGCGCCGACCTGCAGGTGATGACCGGGCACGCCTTCGTGGTAGACGGTCGTGACGTCGGTCCATTTCGGGAAGGTCGTGCGCGTGCCGACGGGGAACCACGTCCTGCCGGGCCGCGAAAAATCTTCGGACGGCCCGGTGTAGAACGCCGCGAGCGCGCCCCCGGGCGGCGGGATCATCACTTCGATGCGCCGGATCCGCTCGTCGATCGCGAAGTGCACGCCATCGAGCTTGTCGAGCGCGTCGTCGTGCTTCTCCTGCAACCACGCCCGGTACGCCTCGACGCCCTCCACCTGGCGCGCGGGGTCGCTGTCGAGCAGCGCCCGCGCCTCTTCGACGGTGCTCCCCGGCTTGATCTGCTCCGCCGTCGTCTCCATCTCGCGCTCGAGGCGGTGCAGTTCGTCCCACGCCCACGCGTACGTCTCATCGAGATCAAGCGCGGCGCCGACGAAGTTGCTCACGCCGAGCTGGTAGCGCTCGCGCCCGGAGCCATCGCGCTCGACGGCGTGCGGCAGATATTCTTCGAGCAGATAGCGACGGAGCGACGCGTACGCTTCGTCCGCTACGCGCACACCTGACTCGATGTCGGCGCGCAGAGCGTCGTCGCCGATCCCGCTGCGTTCGAAGTCAGCGCGGATGGTGCTGAAGAACGATGGTTGGCCTTGCTTCTGACCGCTCCACACCTCGGCCTGCCGCGCCAGTTCGCGCACCTGCCGCGCGGCGACGGTGCGGCGCTTTGCGGTGCCCTCAGCGAGCGTCTCTCGATAACCGTCGAGCGCTTGCGAAGACTTGTTCAGGCGCGAAGAGATATTCGACCAGTCTTCCGCCGTCGCACGCGGCATCTGGTCGAAGACGCTGCGGAATCCCGCCGGCGGACTGCCGAGCGTGCGCGCCGACATGTACTGCTCGCCGGCGCCGTACAGGTCGATCTGCACGGCGAGACGGTCGAGCATGACGTCCCGCGCGATGCGGTCGGCTTCGCCCTCGACCGGCGTCTCTTGCAGCTCGGCTACCGTCTTGCGCGCGTGCGCCACGGAAGCTGCGGCGCCGGCGGGCGAAAGGTCGCTGATCTCGGCGTCATGGCCCGGAATGCCGAGGCGCGTCGCCGCCAGCGGATCGAGCGCGACGAATTCGTCGACGTACCGGTGCGCAAGGTCATAGACGCGCGACATGCTGTACTCCGTTCGCAGGGCGCGGGCGGCGCCGCAGTGGGTTGTCCCCGCAGGGTGATGCCCGTGGCTGGTTGTCTGTCGCCAATCTTCGTCCGTGGTTGTAGGAGCGTCGCCGGTCAGGAACCACGCGCATTGCCGCCACGGGCCGATCGGCCCCGCTTGACGTGACGCGAACGTAGCGTGCGTATATATCCACAGGTTTTCGGTGGCGCAGCGCCGCCCTCCGATCAATAGTGCAATCGCGCACTAAGGTCGCTTCGCTCATGGGAGGTCCGATGCAATACCGGCGGCTGGGCAACACCGACCTCGACGTCTCCGCGGTCGGTTTCGGCGTCTGGACGACGAGCACCGGCTGGTGGGGCGATTACACCGACGACGACGCCATCGCCATGTTCCGCGATGCGAAGGCGCTCGGGATCAACTTCTTCGACGCATCGGACAGCTACGGGAACGGCCGCTCCGAGGAGCAACTCGGGCGCGCGTTCGGCAACGACCCTGACGTGATCATCGCGACGAAGGGCGGCTACGACTTCTACTCGTACCCCGAGCGGCGGCGCGGCCAGCAGGAGATCCCGCAGGACTTCAGCGGGGCGCACCTTCGCAAGGCCGTCGAAGAGAGTCTGCGTCGCCTGCAGCGCGACCGTATCGACTTCTACCAGTTGCACAACCCGAAGATGGACACGATCGACAACGACGAGACGTTCGACACGCTCGAAGCGCTGAAGCGCGAAGGCAAACTGCGCAGCTACGGCGTCGCGCTGGGTCCGGCGATCGGCTGGAAGGACGAAGGGGTGCGCTCAGTACGCGAGCGGAACATCGATGGCATGCAGATCATCTACAACCTGCTCGAGCAAGATCCCGGCCGCGCGCACATCGACGCCGCGGCGGAGCGTGGGGTCGGCGTGGTCGTGCGCGTGCCGCACAGCTCCGGCATGCTCGAAGGCAAGTACACCGAAGACACCGTGTTCGCCGAGAACGACCATCGTCGCCACCGCCCGCGATCGTGGCTGCTTAACGGCATCAAGAAGGTCGAGCAACTCCAGTTTCTCGTCGAAGGGCGCCCCGGTGCGACGCTCGGGCAGGTGGCGCTCAAATGGCTGTTCACGCAGCCCGCGATCGCGTCGGCGCTGCCGAACATCTACGACCGCGAGCAGATGGCGGAGTTCGCGGGCGCCTGCGAGATCCCCGATCTCACGTCGGAGGAGCTGGCGCGCATCCAGGATTTGTACGAGTCCAACTTCGGGCTGGAGCAGGCGGCCGAGAATGCCACCGCGGCGGCGGCGCGATGACGACGGCCGCGCGAGTTGCGCTCGACGCCACCGACCAGCACCTGCTGAACGAGATGCAGGACAAGTTCCCGCTGATCCGTGAACCGTTCGCGGAACTGGCGCAGCGCATCGGCATCTCGCAGGAGGAAACGATCGAACGCGTGGCGGCGATGCGTGAATCGGGCGTGCTCCGGCAAGTCAGCCCGATCTTCGATACGAAGGCACTCGGCTATGCGACGTCGCTCGTCGCGATGAGTGTGCCGGATGCGCAGTTGGTGCGTGCCGCCAGAGTCGTCAACGCGCACCCCGGCGTCAGTCACAATTACAAGCGCACGCACGCCTTCAACATGTGGTTCACGATCGCCGTGCCGCCGGGCGCCGACTTGCAGGCGCACGTCGACGTGCTGCACGAGGCGGCCGGCGCCACCTCGACCCGCATGCTGCCGACGCTCAAGCTGTACAAGATCGGCGTTACGCTGGACATGACCGGCGAGCGCAAGATCGACGACCGCTCGGCGCCGCAATACACGCACAGCCAGCGCGAGGTGGCGTCACAGCACACGCTGACCGAGCGCGACAGGGACGTGATCCGCGCCGTGCAGGGCGACCTGCCGCTCGAGCCGGATCCGTTCGCACCCGCTGCCCGCGGCCTCGGCACGACCGTCGACGGGCTGATCGAAGAGTTACAGGATTTGCAGCGGCGCGGCTTCCTGCGGCGTTTTGCGGCGATCCTGCGGCATCGAAAGGCCGGATTCGGCGCGAACGGCATGGCGGTGTGGAACGTCGGTGACGCCGCCGTCGACGACATGGGCCAGACGATGGCCGGCTACACGACGATCAGCCACTGCTATCGCCGCCCGACGTATGAAGACTGGAAGTACGACCTCTTCACGATGATCCACGCGCGCAAGAAGGGCGAGTGCGAAGCCTTCGTCGAACAGCTCGCAGACCAGCACGGATTGAAGGACTACGCCGTGCTGTACAGCACGACCGAGTTCAAGAAGATCCGCCTCGAGTACTTCACGCCGGCGTATGACGAGTGGGAACGCGAGCATCTGCGCGGGAGCGCGTCGCATGCCTGAGCCGTCCTCGCAGCGCGAGTACATGCGCTGGGCGTTCTATCGATTCGCCGACTCGTGGCGCGCCCTCAGCACCGATGACCGCTCGCGCGACCTCGATCAACTGGCAGAAGCGCTCGCCATGCCCGTCGCGCCGTGGCAGTTTTGCTACAGCATCGTCGGGCTGCGCGCTGACACCGACTTCGGCGTCTGGCTGAAGACCGAAGCCGGCACGGAGCCGTTGCAGCAGTTCGAACGCAACGTACGCGCGACGGCGGCCGGCGACCACCTGGTGCTGTCGCACAACTTCATCTCGATGACGAAGCCGTCGCCGTATGCACGCAAGGAGACCGACCCGGAGCGCGAGGCGCTGCGCGCGTACCCGGACGGCGCGCCGTACGTCTTCGTCTATCCGATGGTGAAGACGCGCGAGTGGTACAAGCTCTCCAGCGAGGAGCGCGGCCAGATCATGCGCGAGCACGTCGCCGTCGGGCAAAAGTACCCGCGCATCCGCATCAACACGAGCTACAGCTACGGCATCGACGATCAGGAATTCGTCGTTGCGTTCGAGGGCACGGATCCGGCGGAGTTCCTGGACCTCGTGCAGGACCTGCGCTACACGCGCGCCAGTTCGTACACGCTGCGCGACACACCGATGTTCACATGCGTCCTGCGCACGCCGTCACAACTCGTCGACGAGTTTCGCGTGCGCGCGGGCGCGTTGGCCCGCTAGACCGCCCCGCGTCCCGCCTCCCGCCTCCCGCCTCCCCGCCTCCCGCCTCCGCTTCCAACTTCCAGCTTCCAGCGTCCGCCTACCTTTACGTGCACGTCAGGGTCTGTTAGACTTCCGCGTCATGGCCCCCACCAAACTAGCCGTACCTCTGCGCCTGCTGCGTTACGCGCTGCCTTACCGGCAGCGCGTCTTCCTCGTCTGGGGCGCGCTTGCGGGACTGACGGCGTTCCAACTCGCAGGTCCGTGGCTCGTGCAGTACGCCATCGACACCGGGTTGGACATCCAGACCGTCGGCGGCGTCGACGTCGCGCTGGGCGATGAGCGGACGCTGATGATCGCCGCCGGGCTGATCGTCGGGGCGGCAGCGTTCCGGGGCATCTTCCAGTACTTTCAGACGTTCACGGCGGAGTGGCTCGCGCAGCGCTGCGCGTACGACATCCGCAACGACATCTACAACCACCTGCAGCGGCTGAGCTTCGCCTACCACGACAAAGCGCAGACCGGGCAGATCATGCAGCGCGCGACCCAAGACGTCGAAGGCGTGCGAATGTTCATCAGCATGGGCGCGATCCGGCTCGTCTACATCGCGGTGCTGCTGATCGCGACGCTTAGCCTCATGGGCACCACGAACTTGCAGTTGGCGATGATCAGCTGGATCTTCATCCCGATCACCGCTGCCCTGGCGATCCGCTTCACGTCGCAACTACGGCCGATCATGCTGCGCACGCAGGAACTGCAAGGACGCCTGGGCGTGGTGCTGCAGGAAAACCTGAGCGGCATGCGCGTGGTGAAGGCATTCGGACGCGAAAACAACGAGCAGCACAAGTTCGATACCGAAGCTGCGGACCTGTTCGACAATTCCTACATGTCAAGCCAGCTCCAGGCGAAGTACACACCGCTGCTCACCGGCGTCTGGTCGCTCGCGATGGTCGCGACGGCGTGGGTCGGCGCGAACCAGATCGCCGATGGCAACCTGACGGCGGGTGAGCTGGCGAAGTTCCTGCTGTACCTGGCCATGCTCCAGCTTCCGGTGCGGAGCATCGGCTTTATCACCATGCTGTGGGCGCGCGCCCAATCGTCCGGCCAGCGTATCTACGACATCCTGGACGCCGAATCGGCGGTGCAGGAGAAGGCGAACGCAGCCGAACTGACCGACGTTAAGGGCCACGTGCGCTTCGACGGCGTGGCGTTCGGCTATGACACGATCAGCCCCGTGCTGCGCGGCGTCGACATCGATGCGAAGCCCGGCCAGGTCGTCGCGCTGCTCGGCCAGACCGGCTCCGGCAAGTCGACGGTCGTCAATCTTATGCCACGCTTCTACGACGTTACCGGCGGTCGCATCACGATCGACGATGTGGACATCCGCGATGTGACGCTGTCGTCGTTGCGGCGCACGTTCGGTATCGTCCAGCAGGACGTCTTCCTGTTCTCAGCGACGATCCGAGAGAACATCGCCTACGGCTCCCCTAACGCCTCAAACGACGACGTCGTGCATGTTGCGAAGCTGGCGCGCGTACACGAATTCATCGAACAACTGCCCGACGGGTACGACACCTGGGTCGGCGAGCGCGGCATCACGCTTTCGGGTGGTCAAAAGCAGCGCATCTCGATCGCGCGCACGCTGCTGCTCGACCCCAAGATCCTCGTGTTCGACGACTCGACATCGAGCGTCGACACGCAGACGGAATACCTGATTCAGCAGGCACTCGCCGAACTGATGAAGGGCCGCACGACGTTCGTCATCGCGCAGCGGTTGCGGACCGTGCGCACCGCCGACCAGATCCTGGTGCTGAAGGGCGGCCAGATCGTGGAGCGCGGCCGTCACGAAGAGCTGATTGAGCAGGACGGCCTGTACCGCCAGATCTACGACGTGGAGCTGCGGGACCAGGAGGAAGCGTACGAGCGCGAGCGCAAGCGCCTCGAGACGCTCGGAGAAGTGCAGGTAGAGGCCGAGGCGGCGACCGCCGCCGGCGGCGCCTGAGCGGAGGACAACTTGGCGTACTGGGGCGGCGGTTCAGCCGGTGGCTGGAGCGGCGGCGGACACTTCGGCGGCGGGCCAGGGGGCCAGCTTCGTCCGAACTCCCTGCAGCGCAGCACCGACGGCTGGAGCGACGACGAGCTTGGCTCCGTCTATAACCACCGCGTCGTCACGCGGCTGGCAAAATACGTCGCGCCATACCGCATGCGCCTGCTGCTGGCGCTCACCGGCACGCTCGGCTTCGCCGTCCTCACGCGCACCATGCCGCTCGCCGTCGGCGGGCTCATCGATGCGGCGGGACGGACCAACTTCGACGACCTCAATCGCTGGGGCTTCATCTACCTGGGGCTCGCGGCCGGCGCGGCTGTGTTCTCGTTCCTGCAGCTCACGATGTCCGGCTGGATGGGTCATCGCCTGTTGCTGAAGCTCCGCAAGGAGATGTTCGGGCATCTCCAGAAGCTCTCGCTGCGCTTCTACGACCGCAACGAAGTGGGTCGCGTGATGTCGCGCGTCACCAGCGACGTGACGTCGCTGCAAGAGCTGATGACCAGCGGCTTCCTGACGATCTTCGGCGACATCGTCGGCATCGCGTTCTCGGTCGCGTTTTTGCTCTACTTCGACTGGCAACTCGCGCTCGTCACATTCACCGTCATTCCCGTGCTCGTCATCGCCATGCTCGTCTGGCAGAGCTACTCGCGCAAAGCGTTCATCCGCGTGCGCCAGGCGATCGCGATGGTGAACGCGAACCTGCAGGAGAACGTCTCCGGTGTGCGCGTGATCCAGAGCCTCTCGCGCGAGGACGAGAACGCCAAGCGCTTCGACCGCATCAACGCTCAGAACCTCGATGCGAACGTCGCCGCCGGCAGGTTGACGGCGGCTGTGATGCCGCTCGTCGAGATCACGGTGGCGGTCGCGATGGCGCTGGTCATCGGCTATGGCGGTTATCGGGTGATGAACGGCCATCTCGAGATCGCGGTGCTCATCCCGTTTGTGCTGCAACTCCAGTTGCTCTTCGACCCGGTGCGCGACCTGGTGCTCCAGTACACGCAGCTCCAGCGCGCGATGGCCGGCGGCGAGCGCGTCATCGAGGTGCTCGACACGAAGCCGGAGTTTGAAGACAAGGCGGACGCACTGGAGTTAGGCGAAGTGGACGGGCGCGTCGACTTCAACAACGTGACGTTCAACTACGTCGAGGATGTGCCCGTATTGGCGAACATCGACCTGCACGTGCGCCCCGGCGAGACAATCGCGCTGGTCGGTCAGACGGGCGCCGGCAAGACGACGCTCACGTCGCTGCTGCTCCGCTTCTATGACATCAACGAAGGCTCGATCGCCGTCGATGGTCACGACATCCGCGACGTCACGCACCAGAGCCTGGCGCGGCAGACGGGCATCGTCCTGCAGGACCCGTTCCTGTTCTCCGGCACCGTCACGGACAACATTCGCTACGGGCGCCCGGACGCCACGGTCGAAGATGTCGAGGAGGCAGCACGGCTCGTCGGCGCCCACAACTTCATCATGCGGCTCGACGATGGCTACGACACGGAGTTGCACGAGCGCGGCATGAACCTCTCCGTCGGACAGCGGCAGTTGTTGAGCTTCGCGCGGGCGATCATCGCGCGGCCGCGCATCCTCATCCTCGACGAGGCGACGGCCAACGTCGACACGCACACGGAGCAGGTCATTCAGCGCGCGCTGAAGACGCTGCTCGAAGGGCGGACGTCGTTCGTCATCGCGCACCGCCTGTCGACGATCCGCAACGCCGACCGGATCATCGTGCTGGAGCACGGGCGGATCGCGGAGCAGGGCAGCCACGACGAGTTGCTGTCGCTCGGCGGCCGCTACGCGAACCTGTACCGCATGACGTACGAGCAGCACGCGCTCGGCAAGAACGGCGCCGCGAAGGCGGAAGAGCCGGCTACGGCTCCGGCCGGTAACTGAGCTAGGCGGATCTAGCGGCGACGCGCCGGGCCGCTGGCGGCGACGTGCTTGCCGGACGCCGCGAGCGCGGTTATACATCAGCCCTGTGTCCATCGATCTGACCGTTCCCGACGATGGCCTCGCGCGCGATGGCGGCTGGCACGCTTCCGCGCCGGCGTGGATCGAGGGCATCGAGCGCGACATGACGCGCAAGATGCTTGATCCGCTCGTCCTGCATCTTTGCGGCGATGTGACGGGGCGGCGTGCGCTCGATGTCGGCAGCGGCGAAGGCCGCTTCGCGCGCATGCTCGCCGAACGCGGCGCCGAATGCATCGGCATCGATCCCACTCCGGCGCTCGTGGCTGCGGCCCGAGATCGCGGCAACATGTCGCCCGTCCGCGCCGTCGCCGAGGCCATGTCGCTGCGTGATGGCGCCTTCGATCTCGCCGTCAGCTACATCACGCTCGTCGACATCGAGGGCTATGTGGAAGCGATCGCGGAGATGGCGCGATCGCTCAGACCAGGCGGCCGCCTTGTCGCCGTGAACATTGGTTTCGCTAGCGCGTCCGTTGCGGAGAACCACGGCTGGCAGCGCGATGACGATGGCAACGAGCTCTTCGTGCCGATCGACAACTACGGTTCCGAATGGAGCGCGGTTCTGGAGTGGAACGGCCTGCGCATCCGCAACTGGCATCGACCGCTCTCTGCCTACATGGCAGGCCGGGCTTATTCTTCGACGCTTCGTTGAGCCCACGCCTCCCGAGGAGTTGCGCGCGCACCCGGACTTCGCGCGCGCGTTTCGCGTGCCATGGTTCAGCGTGATGCTCTGGGAGAAACCGGCGCCGTAGACCGTGCGAGCGAAGGCGGATTGACGCCGGAGCTACATCAAAGACGACCGCCTGCGCGCACGGACGGTGCGATGCCCCGTGCCTCGTGTCATACATCCGCTCCGCGCCGTCCGTGGCGTGCAGGGGTCGCACACCCAACAGTAGATGATTTCCGGTTGCGCGAGCGTTAATCGCCGCCTGTACGGCGCATCACGAAGGGATGGCGCTTCACGCAGCTCAGCTTCGGGGCTCGAGGCGGATTCTCCAATTCTCGCACTTCCCCCAGGTTCCCGATTTGGGCCTAGCACGCCGCTTACGCGCCGAAAAATATTGTCAACCTGGGCGAGGATCCCTCTTGACAGACTGCCAGCATAGTGCCATCATAACGCCATCTTACCGATGGCTACTAGCTGCGCGGAGGCGCCATGGCCACCGAACTTCGCACCGAAGCCCTCTTCGACGCCCTCAAGCAGCCCCTCGGGCTGATCGACAACGAGGAGCGCCGCCGCCACCTCGAGACCTACATCGAAACCGCCCGCGTGCCGCTCGAGCGCGCGGTCAACGACCTGATGTCCCAGATCGTCCAGTCGATCGATGAGCAGGTGCGCGAGCACTTCCGCATCCGCCTGACGTACCGCCCGGGAGGCCTCGCGCTCGAGGTCGAGGAGAAGCACGGCGACGGCGATGACGCGCGCTGGGCATCGCTCGAAGGCGACATCGAAAAAATCACCATCCGCATCCCCGCAGAGCTGAAGGATCTCGCGACGCAGGCAGCGCAGCGAGGCGGCACTTCGGCGAACTCCTGGTTCGTGAAGGCGCTGGCGCGCGCGTTGCGAGCGTCAGAGTCAGGGCCGCCGCCATCGTGGGGGCATGATACGAGCCATCACCGACGCGATGAGGATCGTCCCGGGCGGCGGGGATCGCGGTTTAGCGGATGGGTTGGCGGCGACGAGGATTAGCCATCGATCCCGGTGGGAACAGCGCGGAGCGAAGGTCCGCGAAACGGAGAGGAAGCCATGATGCACAGCCAACAGATCGACGAGATCATGATCGAGCAGCGGCAACGTCAACTCGAGCACATTAGTCCGCACACGATCGCCGCATTGGACGAGATGCACCGGCACGAAGGCGTGCGCCGCGCGGTCGCATCGGCGCTCGTGCGCCTGGGCATGACGCTCGACCACGACGCCGGCGTGCGCGAAGCGCTCGCACGATAGAAGGGGGTCGCGGTGCGCATACTTGCATTCGTCCTGGCGCTCCTGCTGCTTGCGGGCAACATCGACCCGACGCGTGGCTGGCTGATTACGCTCGTCGTGGTGACGGGCATCTCCGCCTTCAGACTGCTGCGCCCGTGGTCCGGCCTGATGCCGCGGCCGGTGCTGGATGTCCGCATGGCATCGTTCGTGCTTGCGGTCATGCTGCTGGCGGGCGCTGTCGATGCGAACAAGGATTGGCTGATCGCACTTTCGGCGGTCACCGGCGTCGCTGCCTTCATGCCGAGGCTCCTGACGCTCGATGGTGGACACGACGATTTTCGCGGCCGGCGCTGGCACGCACGCCATCGCAGACGCGCCGGCTGGGCGGTGGACTGGGACGGGGATGACTGGCGATGACGATGAACATCGCGCCGGAGCGCGCCTTCACCAGCGAATCGCAGATTCCCGTCGCGGGCGTGCCGCTCGTCGTCGAGTTCACGTCATCGCGCTGCCGTCAGCGGCCGATCGCCTCGCGCGCGGGCGGCGTCGAACTGCCGGTGGGGCGCCTGCCGGTACGTGCCGTCGACATCGATGCCTATCCCGATCTGCGGCGGCGCTTTCGGATCACCCTGCTGCCGACCTTCGTGGTCCTGCAGGGGGCGGAGGAGGTGGCACGCATCGTCGGGCCGCATTCACGGCGGGAACTCGCAAGCGCACTGCGCCGGGCGCTCGACCCGGATGTCGTGCGGCTCGAGGAGCCGCCCCAAGCGCGCGCGAAGTGGAATGACTTCACCGCCCGACTCTGGGGATTCACCGCGGGATTATGAGCTGACCCATGGAGCATGTGCGCACGATCAACCGCGAATTCAAGACGGGAGAGAAGGCGGTCCTGCACCTGGAAAGCCGCTCCGGCACGGTGATCGTCGAAGGCCGTGAGACCGACCGCGTCGTCATCGACGCGGTGGTGCGCGTCTGGACGGACCTCTCCGTCGAGGCCGACGATGCCGCCGCGCTGGTCGAGCAGGCGATGGAGCAAGACGCGCACCGCGTGATCGTGCGCATGCCGGCGCTCCCGAAGCGCGAAGGCTGGGCGGTGCTGTTCGGACAGGGCTCGCGCGTCGACTATCACGTGCGCGTGCCGCTGCATTCGGCGGTGCGCGTGCTCTCAAAGAGCGGATCGGTGCAGATCACGCACGTCGAGGGCGTGGTCCACACCGAGGCGATGTCCGGGAAAGTCGGCGTCGACGACATCACGGGCGACGTCACCGCGATCTCGAAGAGCGGCAGCCTGCTCATCGAGCGGGTGCGCGGGGAGGTGACGGCCGATGCGCGCAGCGGCAAGGTCGCCGTCAATCACGTCCAGGGTGGCGTCACGATCGATGCCCGCAGCGGCAGCGTCGAAGTGAATGACGTCGAAGGCGACCTGAAGGTTGGCTCGCGCAGCGGCAGCGTCAACATCGATAACGTGCGCGGTCGCATGAGCGTCAAGTCCCGTGCGGGCAGCACGCGCTATCGCGGCAAGATCGTGGCCGACGCCGAGTTCGAGGCGCTGGCCGGCTCCATTCAGCTTTCCGTGGATACGGAGTTTCCGTTCTTCGTCGATGCGGAAAGCGGCGGCGGAAGCGTGCGTTCGGACCTGCCGCCGCGTCGCAACGGGGCGGGGCCTGAGGGCGGCGGTCCGAAGGTGCGGCTGCGCACGCGCGCCGGCTCGATCCGCCTTTCGAAGCTCGATTGAAGACGATGACGGCACGCGGATTGTGCGAGCGCGTCCAGCCCTCTCGCGAAAACGGAGGCGATTCCCGGTACGAAATGCTCATCCGATCGGCACCTGTCGGCCGCGCCACTGCGCGTCATATGATGCCGGGGGGCCCACTGAAGGAGGTACCACATGTACGACGTGATCGTGGTCGGCGCGCGGTGCGCCGGATCGCCGACGGCCATGCTGCTCGCGCAAAAAGGCCACCGCATCCTGGTTATCGACCGCTCGACGTTTCCGAGCGACATTCTCTCGACGCACTACATCCAGGTCGAAGGCGTCGCGAGACTGCGGAAGTGGGGCCTGATCGAGAAGATGGACGCCGCCGGTTGCCGGCCCATCGAGAAGATCACGTTTTTCATGAACGGCTTCGGCTTGACGCCGCCGGAGATTCCCGGCGCTCCCGTCGAGAGGGCCTACTGTCCGCGACGCACCGTGCTCGACAAACTCCTGGTCGATGCAGCGCGCGAAGCCGGCGCCGAGGTGCGCGAGGGCGTGACGCTGCAGGATCTGCTCATCGAAGGTGATCGCGTGATCGGCGTGCGGGCGCGCACGAAGGACGGCGAAGTCTTCGAAGAACGCGCGACCGTCGTCGTCGGCGCCGATGGCATGCACTCACGCGTGGCGAAGATCGTCGATGCGCCGGCCTACGACGAGCACCCCTCGCTCTCGTGCGCGTACTACAGTTACTTTTCCGGCACGAACCTCGAAGGCGCAGAACTGCACATCGGCGAGAACGGCGGCATCCTGGCCTTCCCCACCAACGACGGCCTCGACTGCATCGCCGTCGGCCAGTCGAACGAGATGTTCGAAGAGTTCCGCAGCGACATCGAAGGCAACTTCATGCGCTACATGGAGGCCATCTCGCCAGCTATGCACGAGCGCGTGAGGGCCGGCAAGCGCGAAGAGCGCTGGGAGGGCACCGCCGACGTCCCCAACTTCTTCCGCAAGCCGTATGGCCCGGGATGGGCGCTCGTCGGGGACGCGGGATATCATCGCGACCCCATCACCGGTCTCGGCATCAACGACGCATTCCGCGACGCCGAACTGCTTTCGACCGCGCTCGACGAAGGCCTGAGCGGCCGCGCGGCGATGGACGATGCGCTCGCCGCGTACGAACAGCAGCGGAACGAGATCGCGAAGCCGATGTACGAATTCACCATCGCCCTCGCTTCGGGCACGCCGCCGCCCGAAATGGTGGCAGCGATCGAGGCGGCGCAAGCGCAGGGCGACTGAGCGAGGAGGCGCATGGAAACCGCATCATTCGACGAGATCGCTGACGAATTCAATGCGCGGGTCGCGCGCATCGTCTGGTGTACGGTGGCGACGGTTGACCTCAAGGGCCGGCCGCGCACGCGCATCTTGCATCCGATCTGGGAAGGCTCGACGGGCTGGATCGGCACCAGCCGCAACTCGCACAAGGCCAAGCACCTGGCGAAGAACGCGCACGTCTCGCTGTCCTACTGGGACCAGCAGCACCAACAGATCTACGCGGACTGCAAGGCCGAGTGGGTCGACGACCCCTCAGCGAAGCAGCGCATTTGGGACCTCTATAAGAGCACGCCGCCGCCGCTGGGCTACGACCCCGCGATCATCCCACCGTGGAGCGGCGGCCCGAACGGCGGCGAGTTCGGCGTGCTCAAGCTGACGCCGTGGCGCATCGAGTTGTCAGCGCTGCTGCCGCCGGGCCAGGCATCGATCGTCTGGCGCGCGAAGAAGTAATCGCTCGCCTGACGGCCGTCGCCTGACCGGAGCCGCATCTATACTCGAACGATGGTCGAAGAAGAGAGCGATCCCGTCCTGCGCCGCGCGGTCGCGTGGGCGTCCGGCAACGAGCACGTCCGCGCGCTGATCCTCGAGAGTTCACGCGCCGCGCCGGATGCGCCCGTCGACGCGCTGTCTGACTATGACCTGCTGCTGGTCGTGACGACCATCGAGCCGCTTCGGCGCGATGAGTCGTGGCTGGCGTGGTACGGCGCGCCGCTGGTGCGCTTCCGCAGCGAGTGGAACGACCAGGGCTACGACGGCATCACGCGGCTCGTTGTGTACGAGGACGGTACGAAGGTCGACCACCTCCTCATGGAGGCCGCGCTTCTCGACCGCATCAAGCAGCAACCGCGGTTGCCAAACCTGCTCGACGTCGGCTATCGCGTCCTGCTGGACAAGGACGGCCTCGCCGACGGCCTCAAGCCGGCGACGTACCGCGCGCACATCCCGTCGAAGCCCACGGAAGCCGAGTATCTCGCGGTCGTCGAGGAGTTCTGGTGGGAGTCCACGTACGTCGCGAAGAACATCTGGCGCGATGAGTTGTTCGCGTGGAAGTACAACCTCGAGTGCGTCATGAAGCTCGATGTGATGCGCCGCATGTTGGAGTGGCACGTCGAGATCGCGCACGACTGGTCGGTGCGGCCGGGCGTCGTGGGGCGGCACCTGAAGCGGCGGCTGCCGCCGGACATCTGGGCCGAGGTCGAGGCGACATTCGTCGGCGCCGACGCGGACGAGAACTGGGAGGCGCTGTTTCGGACGGGCGCGGTGTTCCGGCGCGTCGCGCTGGAAGTCGCTGCGGGCCTCGGTTATCGGTATCCGCACAAGATGGACGCCGGAGTGGTCGCGTACTGGCAGCGGCTGCGGACGATGCCGCACTAGCTACGTCTATTGCAGCGCGCCCCGACGTTCACGCGGCGCAGATGGTGCGAACGTACCATTGCTCCTCGCAACGCATCGCTCGACGATGGTCGTAGCCACTTCAACTATCGCCGCTGATCGCATGATGCGGCCTTCAGAGGAGCGATCCCATCACACAGTCCTCGATAACCGACAGCGACGGGCGGCTCGAGCAGTTGCTCCGCATGAAGGACCAGGCGCGGCTCGGCGGCGGCGCGCGCCGGAACGAAGCCCAGCACGAACGCGGAAAGCTCACCGCGCGCGAACGCATCGACATCCTGCTCGATGCCGGCACGTTCGAGGAGATCGATCAGCTCGTCGTTCACCGCGCTGAGGAGTTCGGGCTCGCCGAGCGCCACTACCTGGGCGACGCGGTCGTCACCGGCTACGGCAGCATCGACGGACGTGTGGTGTTCGTGTTCTCACAGGACTTCACGATCTTCGGCGGGTCTTTATCTGAAGCGATGAGCGAGAAGATCGCGAAGGTGCTCGACCTGGCGATAAAGACCGGCGCCCCCGTGATCGGCCTGTACGACACGGGCGGCGCGCGGCTGCAGGAAGGCATTGCTTCGCTGGGCGCGTGGGGCGACGTGCTCATGCGCATGGCGCTAGCTTCGGGCGCGGTGCCGCAGATCGCCGTCGTGCTGGGGCCGTGCGTGGGCCGCGCAGCCTATGCGCCGGGACTCAGCGACTTTGTCTTCATGACGAGCGGCACGGCGCAGATGTTCGTCACCGGCCCGGAAGTCATCCGATCGGTGACCGGCGAAGACCTCACGCACGACGAGCTGGGCGGCGCCATGTCCCATGCCCAGCATAGCGGCGCCTGCCACTTCGTGCTCGACCGTGACGAGGATGCGCTGCTGGAGGTACGGCGCCTGCTCTCGTTTCTGCCTTCGAACAGCATGGAGCCACCGCCCACTCGCGAATCCGCCGATGATCCCCATGCCCGCGCCGACGACCTGCTGCAGATCGTCCCGGCCGAAAGCACCAAGAGCTACGACGTGCGCGAGGTCATCGACCGCATCGTCGATGACGGCGACTTCATGGAAGTACAGTCGCTCTTCGCGATGAACCTCGTCACGGGTTTCGCGCGGATGGCCGGGCAACCGATCGGCGTCGTGGCGAATCAGCCGAACAACCTTGCCGGGTCGCTGGACATCGATTCGGCGCGCAAGGCGGCGCGATTCGTACGCTGCTGCGACGCGTTCAACGTGCCGGTGCTGACGCTGGTCGATACATCGGCGTACCGGCCGGGGACGGCGCAGGAGTACGGCGGCATCATCACGCACGGCGCGAAGCTGGTGTACGCGTACGCGGAGGCGACGGTGCCGAAGGTGACCGTGATCCTGCGCAAGGCCTTCGGCGGCGCGTACGACGCGCTGGGCTCGAAGCACCTCCGCGCGGATGTGAACCTGGCGTGGCCGCAGGCAGAGGTCGCCGTTGTCGGACCCGACCCGGCGGTGAGCATCCTCTACCGCGCGCGCCTGCAGGAGGCCGCCGACCCGGCGGCGGAACGCGCGCAACTCGTCGCGGAGTACAGCGAGCGCTTTGCGAACCCGTACATCGTGGCGGCGCGCGGCTACGTGGACGATGTCATCGACCCGCGCGACACGCGGCGAGCCGTCATCGAGTCGCTGCGCATGCTGCGCTCGAAGACGGACACCATGCCCGCGAAGAAGCACGGCAACGTCCCGCTCTAGACAAGACAAGAGTGCGGACGCGATCGCGTCCGCACCCCGACGTTGCTGTCGGCCGACGTTACGCGGAGCGCTCCGAACCGCCGGCCATCTGCGCCATCGCGGCCTGCGAGCGCTTCTGCATCTCCGCCGGACTGACGTCTTCCACGTGCGTGCCGAGCGACCACTCGTGACCGAAAGGATCGGCGAGCGTGCCCATGCGGTCGCCGTAGAACTTGTCCTCCAGCGGTTGCAGTTCCTTCGCGCCGGCATCGATCGCCTTCTTGAAAGCGCTGTCGACGTCCTTCACGTAGAGCACGAACGATGACGTCACGTGACCCAGTTTTTTCGGCGACTGCTCGGCCATGTCCGACATCATGATGATCGAGTCACCGATTTCGAGTTCGGCGTGGCCGATCGTGCCGCCAGGGCCGGGCATGCGCATACGCTCCTTCGCGCCGAACGCCTGCTTGTACCAGTCGATGGCCTTCGTCGCGCCATCGAAGTAGAGATAGGGGGTGATGGTGTTGTATTCGTCGGGGATGGGCTTCACTGCCACGGTTATGCCTCCTTGAGTTCGTGGTGAATTAGGATCGTAGCACAGGCACTGCAAGGTGGCGCCAGCGGATCGGCGTAAAGAAACCGCATTCAACTGACGTAGAGTGTCAGGGGAGATCGGTCAGTTCGTAAGGCGCGTCGGCTACCCCGGCATGAGCGTCGGCGGCGGGTCGCCAGAGAGAATGGCGTCCAGGCGTGCGCGCAACACGTCGTTGTGTTCGGGATGCGTGAGCACGTAGAAGCGCTCGTCGCGAATCGCCTTGAAGACCTGCTGCGCCACTTCCGACGGCGCCATGCCGCCCGCGAAGATGCCGCTGATCATGTCGACCATCGCACGCTCGGGTGTGCCTTCCGCCGGTTCGGGGCGCGGGCCGGCGGGATGATTGCGGCCTGACTCGATGATGCGCGTGTTCGTGAGCGCCGGGCAGAGCACCGAGACCTTGATCTTGCCGCCCGATGCGAACGCAAGCTCGTGATGCAGCGTCTCCGAGTAGGCGACGACGCCGAACTTGCTGACCGTGTACGCGGGACCGCCGGCGCCCGCGATCAAACCGGCGACGGAGGCCGTATTGACGATGTGCGCTTCCTCGCCGCGCTCCAGCATCAGCGGCACGAAGGCGCGCACGCCGTATATCACGCCCCAGAGGTTGACGCCAAGCACCCAGTCCCAATCCTGCTGTTCCGTGCTCCACGAAGGCAGCGGACCGCCACCGCCCACCCCTGCGTTATTGCAGAGGATCTGCACGCCGCCGAATCGTTCCGTTGTGCGCCGCGCGAGTTCGTGCAGGTCAGCTTCGTTCGACACGTCGGTGCGGACGGCGAGCACCGTGGCGCCTGCGTCGGTCATTTCGCGGGCGGCTTGCTCAAGCTCCGTCTGTTCGACATCGGCAAGGACGACGCGCATGCCTTCGGCGGCGAACTTGTCGGCGAGCCCGCGCCCGATGCCGCTGGCAGCGCCGGTGACGACGGCCGTCTTGTCTTTGAAGTCTTTCATCGCGCTGTCCTTTCGGCCTCGGAGAGGCCGTCAAGGTATCGACGGGCGCGAAGGGGAACAATGCGCGCGCAGACTGTGGCGGGCGCGCATGTCTTCGGGCGCGGTCCGCCGCATGTAAGGCAACCCTGAAGCGCGCTCCAAAGGAACCGCGAACGGCTAAGTGCCGATGCGCCGGGAACCGCTGACTACCGCCGCGCCCGCTTGCGCGTCGTGCGCTTGCGTGCCGTCTTCTTCGCGGCGGCCTTCTTCGCGGGCGCCCGCGTCGCCGGCGCCGCGGCGGCGAGCGCGCTCTTTGCCGCGCGGCCGCGCGGCGCGTCTTCGAGGATGAACGTCACCAGCAGATTCACGCGGTAACCGGTGATGCGCCCGCCCTCGACGACGACCTGCTGCTCCTTGATCCATGCGCCGGAGACGTTGCGTAACGTCTCGTTTGCGCGCCGGATCCCTTGCCTGACGGCGTCTTCAAAACTGCGGGCAGACTGGGACGTGATCTCGGTGACTCGTGCTACCGACATCGGTGCCTCCATGTGTGCGTGCCGCACCTGCGGGTTTGGGGAGAGCGATCGTATCACAGGCGGGCAAGCGGTGGAGCACGAACCATCCTCGCTGGCGTCGGACGCCCAGGGCCGTTCGAGTTCGGCGTTTTTTCGAATCGTGGTTCCGTGGCCTGCGGATCGCCGATACTGTCGGTCATGGATCCGCAGTTCCGCTTCTGCACGAGCGCCGACGGCACCCGGATCGCGTACGCCACGTACGGCAGCGGCCCACCGCTGCTCTACGCGAACACGCCCGTACTCAGCATCGACACGCAGTTCCCCATCCCCGAAGCACGGGCGTACTTCGACGCGCTTGCCAGCCGCACAGGCCTGGTCATGTTCGATCGGCGTGGCACCGGCGCATCGCAGCGCGAGGTCGACGATCTATCGCCGGAAGCGGAAGCGCGCGACATCGCAGCTGTCGCGGATGCAGCGGGACTGCGGGAGTTCACGTTGTTCGCCGACATCGCGACGCACGTCTGTCTCACCTATGTGCTCGGTGAAGAGCAGCGGTCGCGAAGCCTGATCCTGTGGTCACCGCTCATCGAGTCGAACCCGAACAAGGAGATGGCCAAAGCCGCGCTTCGCGACTGGTCGTACTTCTGGCGCCTGTGGGCAAGCCGCCTGTTTCCGGACGGTCCGGTCTCTCTGCAGCGCGCGATGGGGAAGGCGTACAAGGACACGACGACCCCGGAAATGTCCGCGCGGCGCATGGACTGGCGGAAACCAGACTTCGATGCGCTGCTACCCCGCGTCACGATTCCGGTGCTGATCATCCATCGGGAAAGCGTGCCACATCAACATGCGATGCGCCTTGCTGCGCACCTGTCACATGGCCAGCTGCGGTTTGTGCCCGGGCATCCCCCCACTCCGTATCCCGACCACGAAGCGATCGTCGACGCCGTCTTCGACTTCATGGGCCTCAATGACACGACACCCGTCAGCGTGGCGCGGGATGGAGGGATCGCCGTCATCCTCTTCACCGATATCGCCGACTCCACGGCCCTCACAGAACGCATGGGAGACGCGGCGTTTCGTGCGGCGTCACGCATCGTCGAAGATGGCGTCCGCGCGGCCGTCCGCGCGCACGGTGGCACGCCCATCGATGGCAAGGTGATCGGCGATGGTGTCATGGGCGTGTTCACATCGGCCGCGCAGGCGATCGCCGCTGCCCGAGCGTGCGTGGCGCTCGGCCAGGACCTGCCGATGCACGTCGGCATCCACGCCGGCGACGTGATCGGCGAGGGGACGAATGTCTACGGCGGCGCCGTGAACATCGCCTCGCGCATCTGCGGGCTGTGCGAACCCGGCGAGATCCTCGTGTCGCAGACGGTGCGCGACCTGGCGCGCACGTCGTCCAACGTGAGGTTCGAGGACCGCGGCGAACACACGCTAAAGGGCATCGCCGATCCGGTGCGGGTGTTTGCCGTCCTGCCCGATCGCGGATAATTGCCGCATGGAACGCGAAATCCGCTACTGCACGACAGAGGACGGCATCCGCATCGCCTACAGCGTCGAGGGCGAGGGCCCGGCGATCGTCGCCTGCCCGTTCTTCGTCGAGTCGCTTTCGCTGACCCACCTGCTCGCGCCGCACGAAGACATGATGCGAGGCCTCGGGTACCGCCGCACGCTCGTGCGCTTCGACGCGCGCGGTACCGGGCTTTCGCAGCGCGACGTCGACGATTTCAGCCACGGCGGCCTGCTGCGCGACCTTGACGCGGTGATCGATGCGTCAAAGATTGAACGTTTCGCCATCTTCGGCAGCGGCGTCAGCGGCCCCCGTGCGATTGATTATGCGGCGCTGCACCCGGACCGCGTAACTGCGCTCCTCCTGTACTCGACATTCGCACGTCCAGCCGATGTGATGAGCGACGCGGCGACGCAGGCCTTCGCACAACTGGCGGAGACGAACTGGCAAGCAGCGGCGCAAGCGCTCACGGATCTTTCGGGGCGTCTCGACTACGCTGGCCTCAACGTGGACGTCTCGAACGTCATCCGTGAGTCGGCCGATGGATCTGTGGCGGCGCGCCTGCTGCGACAAGCGTTCGCAACGAGCGACGTCACCGCATCACTCGCGCGCGTGCGCGCCCCGACGCTCGTGATGCAACAGCGGCAGACGCAACTCTTCACGGCGGCACTCGGTCAGCGCATCGCGTCCGGCATCCCGGGCGCGCGCCTCGTGCTCTTCGATGTCGGTACGAGCTGGCTCGGCGACGGGGCGGCACGGCTGGTCTCCGATGCGGTCGCCGCTTTTCTCGGTGATGCACCGGCGCCGGGTCCGGCGCCCACAGGCGATGGCGGGCGGCAGACCGGCCCCGGCCTTCGGACCGTGCTGTTCACCGATATCGTCGACAGCACCGGACTGACGGAGCGGCTCGGCGATGCTGCGTTTCGCGAGCAGGCGCGCGCGCTCGACGAGGCGATGCGCGACGCCATCACCGCGCGCGGCGGCACGACCGTCGAAGGGAAGGTACTGGGCGATGGCGTCATGGCGGTGTTTTCGTCGGCGGTACGCGCGCTCGAGGCGGCGTCGGACTGCGTCGATGTCAGCGAGCGGAGCGACCTGCGGTTACACGTCGGCGTACACGCCGGCGACGTGACCGAGGAAAACGGCAACTTCTACGGCGGCGTCGTCAACGTCGCGGCGCGCATTTGCGGACTCTGCGAGCCCGGCGGCATCCTGGTCTCGGCGACGGTGCGCGACCTCGCGCGCACGTCGTCCGGCGTGATGTTCGAGGATCGCGGCGAGCATGCGCTCAAGGGCATCGCGGATCCGGTGCGCGTGTTCGCGGTGCGGGCGGCGGAGTGACTTCGCTATACTACCCTCGCCTCGCGATGCGAGGCGCCTTCGTGCCGGCGTAGCTCAGTGGTAGAGCAGCTGTTTCGTAAACAGCAGGCCGTCAGTTCGAATCTGACCGCCGGCTCCAGGCCGACATCCCAACGACGGTCCGCGACCTCGCGGGCCGTTCGCGTCCCAGCTGCGGCAGTTGTCTTGCCCCTCCAGCCTCCAGCCTCCAGCCTCCAGCCTCCAGCCTCCAGCCTCCAGCCTCCGATAGCATGGCCCAATGGACGTTGAGGTTGCCGTCATCGGCGGCGGCGTCGTCGGGCTGGCAGTCGCCGCCGAACTCGCACGCAAGCGGCAGGTCGCCGTCATCGAGCGGCATGCCGGCTTCGGCTTCGAGACGTCGTCGCACAACAGCGGCGTCATCCATGCCGGCATCTACTATCCGACGGGCTCGCTCAAGCACACCCTCTGCCTCGAAGGCAACGCGCTGATCTACGAATGGTGCGCCGCGCATTCGGTGCGGGCGCACCGGCTCGGAAAGCTGATCATCGCCGTCGACGCCACCGAACTCGACGCGCTCGACGACGTCGCGCAGCGTGCGAGCGAGAACGGCGTGCCGGAGATGCGCGTCGTGCGCGATGAGGCGGAGCTGCGCGAGATCGAGCCCCACGTGCGATGCGTCGCCGGGCTGTTTTCGGGCAGCACGGGCGTCGTCGACCAGTCCGCGCTCATGGCGTCGTACGCGCGGGAGGTCGAGCGGCGCGACGGTTGGATCGCGCTCAAGCACGAGGTGCTGTCGATCGCCCGCGCGAACGGTGGCTTCACGATCGCGATGCGCGGCCCGGACGGCGAGGAGACGTCGATCACGAGCGACGCGCTCGTGAACAGCGGCGGCCTCGGCGCGCCGGCGATCGCATCGATGCTCGGCTACCCGCTCGACGGCACGGACGCGACGCCGGTGATGCGGCAGACGGTGAACAAGGGCCGCTACTACGACATCGTGACGCCGGCGAAGGCGCGGCTGGCGCGGCACCTCGTCTACCCCGTGCCCGAGCACGCGAAGGGCGGCCTCGGCGTACACGTGACGATCGACGTCGACGGCGGCGTGCACCTCGGCCCCGACACGGAGTGGCTCGACGACGGCGCGCCGCTCGACTATCGCGCCGACGAC
Source organism: Dehalococcoidia bacterium (assembly GCA_040902535.1). Classification (NCBI taxonomy): domain Bacteria; kingdom Bacillati; phylum Chloroflexota; class Dehalococcoidia; species Dehalococcoidia bacterium. The sequence goes on from JBBDXD010000028.1 coordinate 165,229, forward strand.
GTACGCCGCGGCGAATTTCTCGCCGCCGCGCAACGCTATCTGCCGTTCCTCGAGGCAGACGACCTCGAGCCCGGACAGGTAGGCTACCGCCCGAAGCTGCAGGCAGCCGGCGGACCGCAGGCCGACTTCCTGATCTGGCGCGACGGCGGCTACGTACACCTGGGTGGCATCGAGTCGCCGGGCATGACGGCGGCGCCTGCGATCGCGCGGAAGGTGGCATCGCTCCTGTGACCGCGGACGAGGGGAGTGCAAACAGGCAGCCGAATGATGCATAATCGTCGCCATGCGTGAGAACTCACGGGTGGATTGGATAGCCGTCGCGCTGGAGTTCTGGCCCATACCCGCACTCTTGATCGTGCGCTCACTGGAGGTCGCGATCAGCGGAGGCGGCGTGGTGGGTACAACCATCTTCTACCTGAGCCTGCTTCCGGGCCTGGGCTGGTGGCGGGTCGCGGGATTGAGTCCAAAGCTCGTGGCGTACGCCGTCGTCCGGGCGGCGGTGATGGTGTTCCTGCCGACCCTCTTCCTTTGGGTTGCGATTCGCGATGCTCAATGCGACGACTGCTTGAGTGCATCCGATCCTGTGCGTGTGACTCTCTTGGTCGTCTGGATGGCTGCTGGGCTGGCGCCGATCGCTTCGGCGTACCTCATTGGATCGCGGCACAAGCGCCGCCCTCCAATCGCCACCGCGGCGCATGCAGGATAAGCGCACAGCAGTAGTAACCGGCGCCAGCAGCGGCATCGGCGCGGCGACGGCGGCGCGGCTCGCCGCTGCGGGCTTCGATGTCGTGATGGGCGCGCGGCGGATCGAGAAGCTGCGCGCCGCCGCCGAGCCCATCGGCGCCACGGCGATCGCGCTCGACGTACGCGACCGTAAGAGCGTCGAAGCGTTCGCGGCGCAGGTCGAGCGCTGCGACGTGCTCGTCAACAACGCCGGCGGCGCGCTCGGACTGGAGCCGATCGCGGAGGCCGACGACGACAACTGGCGCGGCATGTGGGAGACGAACGTGCTCGGCCTCATGTTCGTCACGCGCGCGCTGCTGCCGAAGCTTGAAGCATCAGGCAACGGCCACATCGTGAACATTGGCTCGATCGCCGGCTTCGAGACCTATCCCGGCGGCGCCGGCTATACCAGCGTCAAGCACGGCGTGCGCGCGATCACCCGCACGCTGCGCATCGAGCTGTTAGGCAAGCCGGTGCGCATCACCGAGATCGATCCGGGGCTCGTCGAGACGGAGTTCAGCATCGTCCGGCTCGGGAGCGAAGAGCGCGCGGCGAAGGTCTACGAGGGCATGACGCCGCTCACGGGCGAAGACATCGCCGACTGCATCGTGTGGGCGGTGACGCGGCCGCCGCACGTGAACATCGACGAGATGGTCGTGCGCCCGGTCGCGCAGGCGACGGCGCGTGACGTCGCGCGTGGCGTGGGGCCGTAATGAGTAGCGCCCTTTCGGACGGGGATCACTCCGCTTGCTCACGAATTAAACGCGGTGCTGACATGTCCGGTCGCTTAAGCCATTCCTGAAGCTTCCAGCCGGGCGACACTGCCATCAATCCGGAATTGATCTCGACGTTCCAGCCTTTTGGATGGTCCCCCTCATTGTCCTGGAGGACCGCGTACGAGGGCATGTGCGCAAAGTCGACTCCAAGCAGCCAAGGACCACGAATCGTGGGAAGCGGGATCTCGCTTCGCAACGCTGGCTTCGAGAAGGCATCATCCGAGAAATAGACGAATACGGGGGAACCGCTATGGCCCGACAAGGAAAGCGCCTCTACAAGAAACGCGTCCACGTCGTATCCGCGCTGATGCCGCACCGGCTCTATTGGCATCATTGATAAATGCCCAAAGCGGACGATGGGTGCGTTTCGCTGTTCACCGTCGTGTCCGATGAATCTGCTTAGCGCGAAAACGTTGTCTCCGGGGCCAAGCCCCAACATGTTCACGTGGAATGCGTTCACGCACGCGTCAACTGGAACAAGGTTTGTCGCATAGTCCTCGCTAGGTGGGTCAACTAGGCAGACTGCGAGGTCATCGTCGTCGGGGTGGTGCTCCCACTGACTCTCGACCGTCTCCAACACATCGCCACGGCCATCCCTCGTGTTGAACCGAATCACAAGTCCTTTGTGTTCTCGAATGTTGTGGCTATTGGTCACCACATAGGTGTGCTGACGTCGTTCGGCGGATGGTTTGGCCTGGTCACTTTCCCATGGGACGCCTAGAAGGAATCCGCACCCACCGACCCTCTCTCCCGCTTCAGCGGAAGCAATTGATGGGTAGACGTAGACAATCGAATCAAGCCAGCGGTCGTCGATTCGTGGCATGTGCCGTCACCGTTTCGTGCCAGATGCGATCCTGAACACCGGGTGGTCCGCCGCTTCCTTGCGCAGTTCCTCCGCCGAGGCGTCAGGCCCGACGCCGTTGAAGAACTTCTTCATCTCCGATTCCCACACCTTCAGGTACGCGCGCAGGATCGGCGCCTTCGCGCCGTCTTCGATCTCCTGCACGGTGATGCGCTCGCGCTTGCGCCCGAGGCGCAGTTCGCCCTCGCCGGACACGCGGATGTTGCGCACCCACTGCGTCGTGCCGCGCGGCGCGACGAGATAGCGCTGGCCTTCGAACTCCAGCGGGCTCACCGGCACACTGTGCATCGCTCCCGACGTGCGCCCTCGCACCGACAATGTGTGCGTGTTCTTCATCGTCATGCCCGTCGTCTTGCCGACGAGCATGATCAGCGGGTTCATGATGCGCTGCGTAAAGAAATCGGGCGGCTGGTACTTCGGCATGGCTGCACCTCTGTGCGGCTATTGTGCGCCCGCGCGTCCCGCCCGGCAACGGTTATCAGTGGCCGCTGCGCAGAGACCGAGTGGAACGAAGTGACGTGCGTAGACACGGCGATCCCGCTTCCCGCTTCTCGCCTCCCGCTTCCATAACGGCGACAGGAGCTGTCGCCGCTCCCACGTATACTTGCGTCGCTATGCCCCCTCCCAGGCTGATCACGGGCACCATCCCGCACCTCGAGGACGCGCTCGCGGAAGCGGTAACGTCGGCACGTGGTGACGATCCGCTCGCGCCGGTGACCGTGCTCGTCGGGCACGTACTGCTGCGGCCCTATCTGCGGCGCGCGCTCGCGCTCAGGAGCGTCGCGCAGATCAACGTCCGTTACCTGCGTCCGCACGAACTGGCGCAGCAGATGTCGCAGGCCGACTCGACGCTGCGAGCGCTTCCGCGCTTGACGCCGGCGGCCGAGCGGCTCCTCGTGCGAGACGTCGCCGCGACGGCGACCGGCTACTTCGCGAAGATCGCCGCGCGCGACGGATTCGTCGAGGCGCTGGGGCGCGTGTTTCGCGAGCTGGAACTGGGCGGCTTCTCTGGCCGCTTCGACGAAGCCGCCGGCATGGGCAGCGCCAAACTGCGCGAGCTCGGCGAACTCTACGCCGAGTACGAGCGCCGCCGCGAAGGCTTCGCGACCGTCGGCAAGCACTACGCGGCGGCGCTGCGGGCGCGGTTCGAGGGACCGCTGCTCGTGTACGGGCTCTGGGGATCGGGGACGCCTGCGCACCTGCAGGTGCGGCTGATCGAGCATGTCGCGTCGCAGGCCAGCGTCACGGTGTTCCTGCCCGCTTCGGGCACCGACGCCGACGACGCCCATGCGGCGTTTCGGGTACGGCTTGCCGAGCTAGGAGCAAGCGTCGAAACCGCACCGAGCGCGGCGCCGGCGGCCGACGCGAAATCGCTTCAGCCCGCCCAGCTTTCGTTGCTCGATGCTTCGTCGACGGCCACGGCTGCTCCTCGATCGTCGATCGATCGTGTGAGCGGGCGGCTGTTCGCGCGGCACAACGCCGATCGCATCGAGACCGGCGACATCACGCTGATCAACGCGCCGGATACCGTGCGCGAGGTGTGGGAGGCGGCACGCGCGTGTTTGCGATGGGCGCAGGCCGGCATGCGCTTCCACGAGATGGCCGTCGTCTACCGCAACCGCGATCCGTACCGCGCGCTGGTCGACGAGATCTTTGCCGAGGCGGGCATCGAAACGTACCTGCACGACGGCCGCCTCCTGTCGACGCACCCGCTGGGCCGCCGCGTGCTGGCGCTTCTCGAACTGGCGCGCGACGGCACGTTTTCGCGCGCGAAGGTGATGGAGTTTCTCACCGAGACCGAACTGCCCCGCGCCACCATCGCGCAGTACGACCGCGTGCGTCCCTCGGAATGGGAGACGTACACCCGCGACGCGGGCGTCGTCGAGGGCATCGACCAGTGGCGCGAGCGGCTGACGCGGCTCGCGAATGAAAAGCGCGAACTGTCGAAGGACGAGCGCTTCGGCTGGCAGGCCGATGTCGCGACGCGCGTCGAAACGTTGATCGGGTTCGCATCGGACTTCCACGCAGCACTATCAGCGCGCGCCGACGAAGCCACGTGGGCAGAGCACCTGGCGTTCCTGCGATCGCTCGTCGATGCGTACGCCGAGGGCACGGGATCGATCATCGCTGCACTCGATGAGCTAAGCATGCTTTCGGCGGTGCGCGCCACGGCCACGTTCGAGCAGTTCGCGCGCGCGGTGCGTGATGACCTGGAGGCGCGGGACACGACGAACGTGCTGAAGGAGCCCGTGCGCATGTTCGGGCGACAGGGCGTCGCCGTGATCGACGCGTCGTCGCTGCGCCACCTCCGTTTTCGCGCCGTGTACATGCTCGGCGTCGCGGAGCGCGCGTGGCCGCCGCCGCCGCGTCCCGACGCGCTGCTGCTCGAGCACGAGCGACGCGCGATCAACCTCGCGCCCGCCGGCGCCAGGCTGCCGATGCGCACCGAGCCAGACGATGCGGCGCTGACCTTCTGGACCGGCGTGCAGGCGGCGAAGGAGCACCTGGCAGCGTCGTTTGCCCGCGCGGATGCAGGACGCACCGGCAAGCATCTGCCCTCCTACTTCTACAGGGGCCTCGCGGAAGCGATCGAGGGGCGCCGGGTGGCGCTCGACGACCTGGACGCGCTGCCCAACGTGCGCCGCTTCGCCGCCGGACGGCTGGCGAACGACGAGATCGCGGCGTCGTTGTCCCGGGCCGAATACGACCGCGGGCTGATCAAGGCGTCGAACGAGGGCGCGATGCCCGGGGCCATTGAAGCCGTATCGTCGCTGACGCCGTCGTTCGATCGGGCGGTGTGCGCACGGCAGCAGCGCCGGAGCGGCGCCCTGTCCGCGTACGACGGCGTCATGATCTCGCGGGAGGCCGTGGAGGCGGCACGCCGCAACTCGGTCTTCCAGCGCGAGGGCGCGAGCGTCTCGGCGAGCCGCCTGGAGATGTACGCCGTGTGCCCGTATCGCTACTTCGTACACTACTCGCTCGGCATCGAACCGGTCGAGGAGCCCGAAGACATCGAGCGGATGGACCATCTGAAGCGCGGCTCACTGATCCACGAGATCCTGCAGAAGTTCATGCTCGCGATCCGCAACGATCCGCCGCGCGTCGAAGCGCGCGAGCGTCACCTGGAACTGCTGATGCGCGTCGCCCGCGAGGAGTGCGAGGAGCGCGTGCGGCGCGGCGTCACAGGGAGGCCGCTGATCTGGCGCATGGACCAGAAGGTCATCGAAGAGGACCTCGTGCGCTGGTACGACGCGGAACTGAAGGACGCAGCTTCGAGCGGCATGCCGCCGGGCGCGTTTGAAGCGCGCTTCGGCCCCGGTGGTCGGGGGTTCGGCGAAGAGGACGAGACGCTCTCGTCCGACGAACCGCTGTCGATCGCGATCGCCGGGCGCACGGTGCGCGTGCAGGGCCGCATCGACCGCATCGACTGGGCGACCGAAGGCCCGGGCTTTCGCGTCATCGACTACAAGACGGGCAAGAAGAACGCCAAAGAGAGCAATCGCTTCGCGGCGGGCACCATGCTGCAATTGCCGATTTACCTGCGCGCGGCGGCGCGCATGCTCGGTCGTCCGGAGACCGACGGCGATGCGCAGTACTTCTACGTCAGCAGCCGTGGCAATTTCAAGCGGCACATCATCTCCGGCGCCGAACTCACGGCGTCGCACGATCAGTTCGAGCGCGTCCTGCAGACGATCGCCAATGGCGTCGATGGCGGCTACTTCGCCCCGAATCCGGAAAGCGTCGACAAGCGGAGCAACTGCCTGTTCTGCGATTACAAGGATGTCTGCGACGCGCAGATCGCGCGCATCATGAAGCCTAAAGCAGACGACCCGCGCGCCGCCCCCTTCATTGCGCTTGAGGCGATCGAATGAGCACCGCATTTGTGCCCGCCGACCAGGCGATCCGCGACGAGATCGCCGAACGCGTCGACACGAACATGATCGTCGAGGCGGGCGCCGGGACCGGCAAGACGACGGTGCTCGTCGAACGCATCGTGCGGATCATCGCAACCGGCCACGCGGCGGTGCACGAACTCGCCGTGATCACCTTCACGGAGAAGGCGGCAGCGGAGCTTTCCGCGCGCGTGCGTCAGGGGTTCGAAGATGCGCTCGCGGACGTCGCAACGGCGCCCGTCGAGCGCACACGTCTCGAAGCGGCGATCCGTGGCCTCAACCACGCGCACATCGAGACGATCCACGCCTTCGCGTCGGGCCTGTTGCGCGAGCGGCCCGTCGAAGCCGACCTCGATCCCGGTTTCGAAGTGCTGGACACGCTCCCGGCGCAGTTGGAGTTCGACGCCGCGTGGAGCGATTGGCTGACGGCGCAAACGGGCGGCGACGATCCGCCGGAAGCACTCGTGAACGTGCTCAACCTGCAACTCGACTTCAAGCTCGTGCGAGATGCCGCTCAGCATCTGAACGAGCACCGCGATCTGTTGCCGCTGCGGCCGTATCCCAAGCGCCACGTTGATGCGATCGCCGTGCTCGACGCCGTCCGGTTGCAGATCGACGTACTGCGCGCGTCAAAGCAGCACTGCATCGACGTCGGTGACTACGGCTATCAGCAGATCGAGCGGCTCGAAGCGGACCTCCACGACCTCGATGGCTTCCGGGGCTATCCAGACGCGTTGCGCCGTGCGCTTGTCAGCCTCGACAGCGTCAACCCGAAGTCGGGCGCGCAGCCGAAATGGCGCACCAAGAGTGACCTGGCATCGGTTAAGGCGTGCTTTGGCGTCGTATCGAAGCTTCTCGAAGGCGCGAAGAGCGACATGCGAGAGGCGGCTGTCGCCGATCTTTTGGAGTGGCTGCAGGGCTTCGTGTTCTTCTACGACGAGCGCCGGCGGAAGGCGGGCAAGGCTGACTTCGACGATCTGCTCGTGTGGGCGCGCGATCTCGTGCGTGACAACGCCGAGGTGCGCGCGTACTTCCAGCAGAAGTACCGCTGCGTGCTGGTCGATGAGTTCCAGGACACGGACCCGCTGCAGGTAGAACTGATCGTCTTGCTCTGCGCCGAAGGCGCCGCGATCGACTGGCGCCGTGCGAAGCTCCGCGAAGGGAGCCTGTTCGTCGTCGGCGACCCCAAGCAGTCGATCTACCGCTTCCGCCGCGCCGACATCGCCATGTACGACGATGTGAAGCGCCACGTCTTCGGCGGCGCGCCTGTGCGCATCACGCAGAACTTCCGCTCGGTCGATGGCGTCATCGGCTGGGTCAACGACACCTTCGATGAGCTCTTCGAGGAGACCCCCGGCGTGCAGCCGCCGTACGTGCCGCTGTCGCATCACCCGGAGTACATCTCCGAGGATGCGATCACGCTGGTGGGAGGCACGGCGGCCGGCAGCAAGGCCAGTGACGTGCGCCTGGCTGAAGCGGAGGCGATCGCGTCGCTCGTGCGTGAGCGCGTCGCCGGCGGCGGCTGGCGCGTGCGCGAAGGCAAGGCGGCGCAACCGCAGCGTCCGGCGCGCTTCGGCGACATCGTGGTATTGATACCGAGCCGCACCGAACTCGTCATCTACGAGGAGGCCTTCGCGCGCGCGGGCGTGCCCTACCGCCACGAGGGCGGCCGCACGTTCTTCACGCGGCAAGAAGTGCGCGAACTCGTCGCCGTGCTGCGCGCGATCGACGACCCCGCGGACGGCGTCGCGACGGTGGCGGCGCTTCGTTCGGCGGCGTTCGGCTGCTCGGACGAAGACCTTTTGCTGCACAAGGTCAATGGCGGTCGCTTCGACTTCATCTCCATGGACGACAAGTGGTCCGGGCCCGTCGCCGAGTCGCTGCACACGCTGCGAAGGCTCGCGCGAAAACGCCACGCCTGGACCGACGCCAACGGTGTGAAGCGCTCGCCGCTGACGCTGTCCGAGCTGGTCCGCGCCGTGCTCGATGCAACGCGACTCGTCGAGTTCGCGATGCTCCAGCCGCAAGGAGAGCAGGTGGCGGCGAATCTCCTCAAGGTCATCGACCAGGCGCGCACGTACGCCGAAGCGAGCGGCGGCGGACTGCGCGGATTCGTCCGCTGGCTCAAGGAGAACGTCACGCGCACGACCGACGAGACGGACGCGCCGATCAGCGAAGAGACCGACGACGTCGTGCGGATCGTCACGGTACACGCGGCGAAGGGGCTCGAGTTCCCGATCGTCGTGTTCGCGAACATGGGCACGCGTCGCTATGACTACACGCGCGTGATCGCCGACCGTGGCGCCAGGGCGCTGCACATGCGCCTGGGCCGGAAGGACCTGCGATTTCAGACACCCGGCTTCGCGGAAGCAGAGGACGCCGAGAAGGGTCATGCCTCAGCCGAGGAACTGCGACTCCTCTACGTGGCGTCGACGCGTGCGAAGGACCGGCTCGTCGTGCCGTTCATCGATGCGGCCGACGCCAAGATCCCGAAGGTGCCCGAATGCCTCAACGATTGGCTGCGGAAGGAGAACGCCGGCTTCGCACCGTCGATCGACGCGGCGACGCTGCCGCGGCTCGTGGCCGCGCTGCCGGTGTGGCGACGCGAGCCGGCGGCTGTGCCCGACGGAGCGCCGGAGCGTGTCATCGCGGCACGCGCGCAGTGGTTGGCCGAGCACGACGCGCTCGTTGAGCGTGCGAAGCGTCCGCTCGTCGTGCGCACCGCTTCGGCGCTGAAACCGGAGTGGGAGCGCCCCCTGGCTGCGACCGACGACGTGCGCCGCGGCAACGCGACGGAGTTCGGCAGCGCCGTACACGCGCTGTTGGAGCGCATCGAACTCCGGAGCACCGACGAAATCGACGTATTGGCGCGCGCGATCGCGAGCGAATCCGGCATGCCGCAACGCGCAGACGAGATCGCCACGATCGCACGCCGCGCCCTCGCGAGCGCTGTCGTCGAGCGCGCACTGCGGTCGCGGCGGATGCTGTTGGAGGCGCCGTTTACGGTTGCGCTGCCGCGCGACGCCGCCACGCGCGCCGGTCTGCCGGAAGGACTCGCCGAAGGCCGCATCGACCTGCTCTTCGAGGAAGATAGCGCAGCAGTGATCGTCGACTTCAAGACCGACGCCGTAACCGAGAAGGACGTCGACGAGCGGGCGGCGCACTATCGCAACCAGGCCCTCGTCTACGCATGGGCGGTGCGCCAGGCAGCGATGCCCGTGCGTGAAGTCGTGTTCCTTTTCGCGCGCCCGGGCGTCGAGCGCGCATACCCTGTCGATGACGCCTTCCTCGCAGAGGCCGAGGCGCTTATGCGGCTCGAACCCGTACCAGAGGAAGCGCTCGCGTGATCCGAGTTATGTGCGCCGCGCGCGTCATCCTGAGCAAAGCGAAGGATCCCGGCTTGAAACGCACAGTCGTCGGCCCGATCGCGACGCCCGGCACTGCGAATCGCGTCATCCTGAGCAACGCGAAGGATCCCGACGTGAAACGCATAGATCGTTGACGCCGTCGCGGCGCAGGTCCGGCGTCCACGCTCGCCACATAGCCTCGCAGGCACTACCATCGCCCGGCAACGAGGAGGCGATCACATGGCGCGCGTGCGGTTGAACGAGACGCAGGACGTGGCGGAAGACCACCGCTGGATCTTCGAGCGCATGGAGCAGCGCGGGCCGATCCTCAATATCTTCCGCGCCCTCAGCCACAGCCCGGAGGCGCTCCTGCGCTTCATGCGGTTCGGCAGCTACTTCCTCGAGCAGGGCAAGCTCGACCCGAAGCTGCGCGAACTGGCAATCCTGCGCGTCGGCATGGCGTGCCGTGCCCCGTACGAGTTCTCGCAACACATCGCGTTCGGGCGCCGCGCCGGCCTGTCCGACGCGCAGATCCGCGGCGTCGGCGACGCGCACGGCGCCCTGTTCGACGCGCACGAGATGGCGGTGCTCGCGTTCGCCGGCGAGTTGACGGCGGACGCCCGCGTGTCGCAGGCGACGTTCGACGCCGTCGCGCAGTTCCTCAACGAAGAGGAGATCGTCGAGCTGACGATGGTGACCGGCTTCTACAACATGGTGTCGCGCACGCTCAACGCCCTGGAAGTTGACATAGACGCACCGGCGGCGCAGGACCTGCAGGCGATCGGCATCGACGTCTGACATTCGAGGGAGCGACGACCCGGCGGGGCACGGCGTATGTTGCACCGGCCTGCGGCCCCTGGCATCGGCCTGCCTTCCCACCACGTAATCGAAGGATCACTGCCACGAAACGTGGCCGTAACATCACGCCGATACTCTCCCCGCATCACGAGCTTCTAGCCAGGGGAGGGGCGTATGCCTGAAATCAACTCGGGGGACACCGCGTGGGTGCTATCTGCATCTGCACTTGTCCTGTTCATGACACCGGGACTCGCGTTCTTCTATGCCGGGTTCGTACGCAACAAAAACGTCCTCGGCACGCTGATGCAGAGCTTCATCGTGATGGGGCTCGTAGGCGTGTTGTGGGTCGTCGTCGGCTACTCGCTCACGTTCGGCCCCGATGTCGAGGGCTGGGGATTGATCGGCAACCTGGACCACTTCGGTCTGAAGGGCGTCGGCGCCGCCGGGGACTCGCAGGCGGGTCCGGGCATCCCGCACGAAGCGTTCATGATCTTCCAATGCATGTTCGCCATCATCACGCCGGCGCTGATCACCGGCGCATTCGCCGAGCGTGCGAAGTTCGGCCCCTTCCTCGTCTTCATGGCGGCATGGTCGTTGCTCGTGTACGCGCCCGTCGCGCACTGGGTGTTCGACGTGGAAGGCTGGCTGCTGGCTGACATGAAGACGCTCGACTTCGCGGGCGGCACCGCGATCCACGTCAATGCGGGCGCCGCTGCGCTTGCGGCCGCGCTGGTCTTCGGGCGGCGCAAGGGCTACAAGCAGGAGCCCATGGAGCCGCACGACATCACGATGATCCTGCTGGGCACCGGCATTCTCTGGTTCGGCTGGTTCGGCTTCAACGCCGGCAGCGCCGGAGCGGCGAACGCCGTCGCGGCGAATGCGTTCACCGTGACGAACACCGCCGCCGCCGCCGCCGCGCTCTCGTGGGTCGGCATGAGCTGGTGGATGTCCGGTAAGCCGAGCGTCGTCGGCGCCGCCGCCGGCGCCGTGGCGGGCCTCGTCGCTATCACGCCGGCCTCCGGCTACGTGCAGCCGATGGAATCGATCGCGATCGGCGGCATCGCGGGCGCCCTGTGCTTCCTCGCCGTCCAGTGGCGGACGCGGACGAACCTCGATGACTCGTTGGACGTGGTGGCGGTGCACGGCGTCGGCGGCCTGTGGGGCGCGCTGGCGACCGGTGTCTTCACGATCGCCGCTGCCAACACGCTCGGCGTCGACGGTCTGACGCAGGGTGGCGGCCTGGAGCAGATTGGCCGGCAAGCGGTCGGCGTGGCCGCCGTCGCGACGTACTCGTTCATCGTCACGTTCGGCATTCTCAAGCTCCTTGACCTCACCGTGGGCATACGTGTCAATGAGGAGGACGAGGTCGCGGGCCTCGACGTCTCGCAGCACGGCGAGCGAGCGTACGTCTTCGGGGGCAGCGGGCCGGTGCTCGGCATTCCCGAGGCGATCCCGGTGCACACGGACATGCCGATTCACCAGCCGTCCGGTGTGCCGCAAGCAACACCGGGCTCGACCCGATAGGCAGGAGGACTCTTTGAAAAAGGTCGAAGCGATCATCCGTCCGGAAAAACTGGACGACGTCAAGAACGCGCTCGCAGCGCGCGGCTACATCGGGCTGAACATCGTCGGCGTCACGGGGCGCGGGGCGCAGAAGGGCATCGTGCACGCGGGACGCGGCGCGCAGCCCTACTCTGTGGACATGCTGCCGAAGGTGAAACTCGAGACCGTCGTCGTCGATGAGTGCGTCGACGACTGCGTGAACGTCATCCAGCAGGCGGCGTGGACGGGGAACATCGGCGATGGCAAGATCTTCGTCACACCGGTGCTGGAAGCGATCCGCGTCCGCACCGGCGAGCGCGGAGATATCGCGGTAGAGCGCGGCGGCGACGTGCCGGTCGCGTAGTACGAAACGATCCAAAAGCAAAAGGGCCTCCGGGATACGGAGGCCCTTTTCATTCCAATGCCATCCTGTGCTGGCCGGTGAACTGCCGTCGGCTGATCTTCTCGAAAAACTCCTGGCCCTTAGGATTCTTACTAGCGAAGATCAAATGGTAGATCGGATTAGATTTGGTGTTCAGAATGCGTACATGGTCATCGACGTGGATGTAGTCGATCGTGCGGAGCCGATCTTTGTAGAACTCGAGTAGTGCGCCGAACGTGATCCGACGGCCTTCCGCACGGACATCGACGAACCGACGCCAGTCCCCGGATCCAAAGAATGCATCTAGCTGTGGCGCATAGCTCGGCTGGTCGATGAATCTCCGAAGGTAACCAGTCATGAACGTGATGATTAGATCGATCCTGCGGCCTCCAGTCATCCGCTTTATGGCATCAAAGGAGATCTGAAAGGCAGTGGGATCGATGACGGCAAGGCCAAGCGTGCTTGTTCGATTGCGTGGAGTGAACAGCTTGTCACCGGCGAGCACCGCGGCGTTGTTGCAGTCCATCGTGGTGATCGTAGTGCGCCCTCTCGGAGAGTCATCTATCCTCGCGCCGAGCGCGGCGGTAACCGCCGGGTCTGCATCATTCAGAAATAAGTTGGTGAAGGCATACTTGGCCTTCGCCGCTCTCAAAGGCGATCCTTCGAATTCCTGAGTCGTTCCTCGAACACGGGACCGACCCGGGCCGGTGAAGAGGTCGATATAAACGCGCCGCGGCCATTTCGACTTCATTCCGGTGGTGAAGATTTGGATGTACCGCTCTATGTAATAGAGCTTCTCCTCAGCCCACTCTCCATCATCCCGCACGGGGAGTCCATCATCCCCAACACTAAGATCCTGTGAGTCAACCGGTTGGACCTCATCGTCGTCCTTCATTGCGTGGCGCTTGTGGGCATCTCATCCCACTTGCGGCCGTCTAGGATGCGGCCATTTGCCTTCTTGGCACGGCGCACCCCGCTCTCGTCGTGCGCGCCCCATTGCTTGAAGAAGAACGCAACGCCTTGGTCCTGGCACTGGTCACGCACACCTCGTGCCCAATCAGCACGCATGGGTCGTGCACCATGACCGGACTCACCGCCGACGATCACCCAATCTATACCCCGTAGGTCGAGCTTCAGCGGACCGAGCAACGGCTCACATGACAGGAATCGGACGTGAGCGTCGGTCGAGCGCAACGCGTCAATGCGCGTTGTAAAGCGCTGATTCTCCACACTCGAACCCATCCAGACGTTCGGTTGCCAAGGCAACGTTGAAGATAATGCGGCAGCACGCTCTGGTCGCTTCGTGAGCACCTGGAAGATGTGCCACGATGCTTCGGCCATTACATCGAAAACCTCTTTGATGAACTCATCCGGCACGCGTTCATGAAAGAGGTCGCTCATGGAATTCACGAAGATCATCTTCGGACGCTTCCACTCGAGAGGAAGCGAGAGACGTTCCTCCCAGATCCTTAGATCAAAGCCCTGCTCGTACGGGTGATTCGGAACTCCGCGGAACCGTTCGGCGAACGTCTCCGCGTAACAATGAGCACAGCCGGGCGAAACCTTCGTGCACCCGGTAACTGGATTCCAGGTTGCGTCCGTCCACTCGATCGAGGACAAGGTAGACATCCTCTTCTCCTGCCGCCGAGTATGATATCATCCTAGAACAAACGTTCGTCAAGGCCTCACACGACGTCACGAGCTCAAGGTCATCGCTCACCGCCCGACCGCGTCATAGTCAATGCGCCCCACGCGTTGATCTTGTTCCCTCGATAGGCGGCGAGCAACAACCATCGCCATCCGGTCCGCGTCGTTCCCGCTTCCAGCCTCCAACCTCCAGATCCCGCTACTCTGCCACCATGCCGGCATCTGACCTCATCGGCACGTGGGCGCTCCTTTCGACCGAATGGAAGCGCGCCGATGGCAAGCACGCGAATCCCTTCGGCGAGGGCGCGACGGGCATCCTCATCTACGACGCGTCCGGCCACATGTCGGCGCAGATCATGCGCGCCGGCCGGCCCGCACCGGGGGCCGCGGATCGCGCGGGAATCGACACGGCGATGGCGTCGGCGGTTGCCGGCTATGTCGCCTACTTCGGTGCGTTCACGATCGACGATGCAGAAGCGACCGTCACGCATCGGCTGATCGGCGCGGCGCACCCCGCATGGGTTGGCCTGGAATTCGTGCGCCGGTTCGAGATCGCAGGCGACGTCCTGACGCTGCGCGATGACCTGATCACCGCCGACGGTGTCGCGGTCGCCGCGGCGACCTCCTGGCAGCGGATCTCGTGATTACAAAGACGCACGGATCGCACTCGACGCCGCGTCCGGCGCCTTCGGCGAAAGCCCGCCCGTGCCGATGATCAATGAGCGCCCACGTGGCATTGCCACATGTGAAGGGCCTCCCTAAGATGCCATAGCACACGAACTACTCATGCGATAGACGAGGAGCGGCCGCCCGAATGCAAATCTCCGTCGAATCCGGGGACATTCAGAGTGTCGAAGCCGAATGTATCGTCGTGAACCTCTTCGAAGGCGTCACGGCTCCGGCCGGCGCCACCGGCGCGGTCAACGATGCGCTCTCGGGCGCCATCAGCGAACTGATCGCCGCCGGCGACGTGCGCGGCAAGCAGGGCGAGATGACGCTGTTGCACAGCTTCGGCAAACTGCCCGCAAAACGCGTGCTGATCGCCGGCCTCGGCAAGACCGGCGACTTCAACATCGACAAAGTGCGCGAGTTGAGCGCGAACGTCGCGCGCTTTCTGCGCGGCAAGCGCATCACCCGGTTCGCCACGATCGCGCACGGCGCGGGCATCGGCGGATTGGACGCCGAGTCGTGTACGCAGGCCCTCGCCGAAGGCGCGGTGCTGGGACTCTACCGGTTCGACCGTCACAAGAAGACCGACGACGATGCCATCGAGGTCGCGGCGATCACCCTCGTCGAGCACGACGCCACCCGCGTCGATGCGATGCACCGCGCGGCGGAGCGCGGCACGATCATGGCGGAAGCCGCCAACTTCGCGCGCGACCTGTCAAACGAGCCCTCGAACGTGCTGACACCGACGGAGTTCGCCGCGCGCACGGAGAAGATGGCAGCCGAGCACCAACTCGGGTTCACGGTCTTCGACCGCGCCAAGGCCGAAGAGATGGGAATGGGCGCGTTTCTCGGCGTCGCGAAGGGCAGCGCGCAACCGCCGAAGTTCATAATGCTCACGTACCGTGGCGGCGGCGAAGGCGCGACGCTCGGCCTGATCGGCAAGGGCATTACCTTCGACACGGGCGGCATCTCCATCAAGCCCGCCGCTGGCATGGAAGAGATGAAGGGCGATATGTCCGGCGGCGCCGCGGTCGTCGCGGCTATGATCGCGATTGCGCGGCTCAAGCCGAAGATCAACGTCACCGCGCTCGTGCCGGCGACCGAGAACATGCCCGGCGGCAACGCCACGAAGCCCGGCGATCTGCTTCGCGCCATGAACGGCAAGACGATCGAAGTGATCAACACGGACGCCGAAGGCCGCCTGATCCTCGCCGACGCCCTCAGCTACGCCGTCCAGCTCGACTTATCACCGGTCGTCGATGTCGCGACGCTCACGGGTGCGATCTCCGTCGCGCTCGGCGACGTCGCATTCGGCGTCTTCGCCAACAACGATGCGCTCGTGGAGCGTGTGAAGGCCGCAGCGACAGTCTCCGGCGAGCGCTGCTGGCAACTGCCGATGTTTCCGGAATACAAGGATCTGAACAAGAGCATGGTCGCCGATGTGAAGAACACCGGCGGTCGCAATGCCGGATCGATCGCCGCGGCGTTTTTCCTCAAGGAGTTCGTCGATGAGCGGCCCTGGGCCCACCTCGACATCGCCGGCGTGGACTTCTTCGACAAGGAGAAAGGGACGATCGTGAAGGGCGCGAGCGGCATTCCGGTGCGGACCTTGGTGAACCTCGCGCTGGACCTGGCAGAGCGCCCCTTCGCGTAATGACGCGCGTTAGCGTAAGAACGAGGGACGGATTGTTGACGGTCCGTCCCTCATCCACGCGTTTCCCAGTCGCGTTTGCACCGATCAGATCGTGTCGCCGGACGCGTAGCTCGTCGTATCCTCGCCGCGGCCGCGGGCACCGCCGGTGTCGCCCTGCATGTTGCGCCCGCGGTTACCGACGCGTTCGCCCTGCGTGGGTGACACGCCGTGGAGCATCAGTTCGGCCGTCGTCGTGCGATCGGCGACCGGCAGCGACACGACGATCACGCCGTTGTTGTACGTCACGTTCGCGCGCTCGCCATCGACGTTCGTCGGCAACTCGATCTCGCGGTGGTACGGCCCCGCCGTCCACTCATCGAGGATGATCTCGTTCTGGCCCTTCATCGCGCCGCGCAAGTCAGCATGCAGCGTCACCACTGGGCCGTCCGACACGTACACAACGATGTTCTGCGGCTCCAACCCTGGCATCGGCGCCGAGATCGTGACGCGCTCAGCGCTGCGATACACGTTCGCCGGGATCTCCTGGGTGTCCGTGTTCTGTTCGGATTGCTTGTCCTGCAACATTCACCTCCCTGGCACTGCTGCGCCGTCTCAACCAACGCTAGCTCCAGTGCAGGTACGCCGAAGCAACGGGCGCCGTGCGCGTAATGTCAAAGCACTCACAGCTCTCGCCCAACGCGCGAGCCCTGCCCGCACCGGCGGATTGTTACGACATTGCGATCCCCGTGTATGTGAAAAGCTTCTCGATTTGCGCTTTTGAAATGCGAGATGCGCTTAACTTGACGCGCCTGTGGCGGGCCGGGTTGGGGGGACAACGGAATGACACGGGTACTGATCGTCGATTACGACCAAACCATCGTCCGCATGCTCCGGCTCACCCTGCACACCAGCGGCTTCGACGTCGAGACCGCCCACGATGCCGAAACGGCCTTCGCCGCGCTGGACCGCGAGCCGCCCGACGCGATCATCCTCGACCTGGCCGTGGGAGAGATTCCCGCGGAGCGCTTCGTCCGCGAGATCCGTCGCCATGGCTGCGTCGCGCCCATCATCGTCACGTCGGCTGCCGTGAGCGGCGACCGGAGGCGGCTGGGTGCGGACGCGTTCATTCCCAAGCCGTTTCGACCGGATGCCGTGATCGAAGCCGTCGCCGCGCTGACACACTATGCGATGGATGGCGCCGCCGGCGGCTGATTCTGCCGTACACCTCGAGCGAGCAAGAACCGGGCGCACAAAGTACGCATCGCGGCGCCCGTTGACCGTGGCGCGTCGACTGTAGCGCGGGCTTTCAGCCCGCGATATCGACTCAGACACTGCCCGCGTTCTACGCCAATCGAGCGCGGGCTTTCAGCCCGCGACATCGACTCAGACACTGCCCGCGTTCTACGCCAATCGAGCGCGGGCTTTCAGCCCGCGCGGAAAACGGAAAACCGCTGTCGCCCTGCGTCGCCAGCCGCAGTAGAATCTCGCCATGCGTTTCCCGATGCTCATCGATCCGACCTGGCGGCCACTGCTCATGCTCTTCGGCGCCACGCCAGCACGCTTCTTTGTCGATGTCGTCGAGGCGACCTGCGATTCCGCTACGGCCCCTTCGACGAAACGGTGCCGCGTGACGAGATCCTGGGCGTCGAGCCGTGTACGCCGCGCTGGTACCACGGCATCGGCGGGCGCTGGACGCCGGGCACGCGCTGCTCCTGGGGTCGCACCAGGGCGTCCTGTCATTTCGACAAGGGTCCAACGGATCCCGTAGACGCGTTCTCCGGCGTCTACGGCACCTGCTAGTAGGTGACATCGACGCCAACATAATCTACTCCTTCACCGCATCGAGCGCGCTCTGCTGGATCTCGTTCGGGATCGATGACAGCCCGAAGATCAGCGCCAGCCACGCGACGAGCAGCGGCCACCGCGCGAAACGGTCGATTGCCAACAGCAGCCACGCGAACATGCGTACTTGTAGCGGGCGAGCATCGCTTGTGAAAACGATACCATGCGGCACAAGGCCGAGCCTCCGCTAAAGCAGGACGGCTAGGGCGCCCATGTCCGCACTCCCCTCAAACGTACTTCTCGTGGAGGACGGCGAGCCCTTCATGCGGCTCATGGCGTGGGCGCTTCGCGAGGACGCTTCGAAGTCCACGCAACCTCGATCGAAAACTGAGGTCGGGCGTCTCCGGCCCTCCGCCATCGTCTTCAACATGCGCGACTCGAAGAGTCAGAGGCGTGACTGCATCGCTGATCTGCGCAACATCAAGCCGGACGTCTGCATCGTCGATATCTACGAGGGCGATGAGCCAAGACCCGGCGCCGATGGCTATCTCGTATCGCCCGTGATCGCCGCAGACCTCAAGGCAATGATCGAGCAGCTTTGCAACCACCTGGTCCGCGAATAGCGCCGGATGCCTCGTTCCGAGTCGGAAGCGAAGCGGCTGACGCCTACCAGCTATTCGACGGTGAAGTCGGTGTACATCCCACGATCGTAGTGGACAAAGGTCTCGCCACTATGCTCCTCCACAATGTTGCAGATTAGGGCGTAGTGGCCGGCGTCCAGGTTGACGCTCAGCGTCTCGGAAGCCCCCTCCGCGATCTCCTCCACCTCGTCGATCACCTCGATGCCGTCTCCCTCCTCGTCCACGGACCCATCGTCCGCCGTCGGAAGATTCGCTGCGTCAAGATCCGTCCGGATTACGACGAATTCATGCGCGTGTTCCGGGCCGGTGTTTTCGATGTTGAAGGTCACGTCGCCCGCAGGTGAAGACGCATCGGCAATGACGGAGAAGTCGACGAGTTCTACGCTGACTTCAGCCCCTTCCGAGCCGCCGGCGGACGGACTCGCGCTGACGGACGTGGGGCTTGTGATGCCGAGTGGTGTCGTATCCACGTCGTTGTTGTTGTCATCATCATCGCCGCAGCCGGCCAGGGTTCCAACCAGGACGAGCACAACAAGTGTCGCAAGTAATCGCATGGAGCCTCCTCGTCAGGCAATCGCACCGGTGAGGGCGATGGCTACGATCAGTCTACGCCCGCGACGACCGCGCATGAGCGTGGCGTCAGGCAAGCAGGTTGCGATCGTCTCGCAAAGTGCCGCTCAACCACCGGCATCTCCGCCTCGCGCTTCCCGCGTCCCGTTTCCAACCTCGTCACCCGCCCAGCATCCGCTGCTCATCAAGCCAGCGCCGGAACTCGCTTTCCGGATCTTCGACGCCCAGCTCGTCCGCCGCGCGCCTTCTCGAGTGAATGCCCGATGCGACGAGCGCGCGTTCGTCCGCGACGAGCCTGCTGCGGTCCAGCGGCAGCACGCTGCCCCAGATGATCCGCGAGCGATACGGCGCGTACGCCGGCCGCGGCTCGATGTGCTGCTCCAGGATGCGCAGGACCATCTCGTTCCGCCGCTTGAACGCCGATGCGCGGATCAGCCGCTTGCGCTGCACATTCTTCAGCAGCGGGTCCAGTTCGACGTTCAGCGCCACGCCCGAAAGCCCCGAACGATTGTCGCCGAACGCCGTCCGCGGCGCCTCCCCCAGGTCGTGCAGCGCGCGATAAATGATCTCGACGTAGTCCGCGTGCAGCTTGACGCCACCGCCTTGCAGCAAGTCCAGCAAATACGCCCGCGCCCGCTCCGGGATCTCCCACACCGCGCCCGGCATCACGGCGATGTCCGTGCTTTCGGTGACGTTCTCCAGCACGGCGATCGGGTTGCCGCTCAGCTCCAGGATCATCGAGAGTTGCGTCAACGCCCGGTTCAGTTCGCGAAGCGGCTCCTTGATCGCCGGCAGGTCCGATACGCCCCAGAACTGCTTCGGCTCGCGCAGGTTCGGATAGATGACGAACGGGATGAAGCCATACGGGTTCTCGCGCCGCTCGATGCGCGCGCCGCCGGCCCACAGCTCGAATTCGCCATCCGTCCACACCTCGACGATCTCGATCGCCGGTTGCGCCGCTCCGGCGCGCGTCCGGGCGCCCTTCGGCGGCGCGATGCCGTACATGCTGTGCGCCGCCTCCGCATCGAGCATATAGCGGCTCGCGACGCGCCACACGCGGGCCACGTCGTCGCCGCACCACCACGCGAAGAGTCCCTGCACGTCCGGCGCCGTGATCCGCACGCGACGCGCAGCGGCGTCCCACGTCACCTTGTACGCGCCATCCCCCAGGATCGACGCGTCGACTTCGTTGTCGAAGTCGAGTTGGTCGAGCTGGTTCTCCTCGTACACGCGCGCCAGCGTCCGTTCGGTTTCGCGTGCGCGCGCGGCGGCCTCCGGCGTGTCGTCGACCGGGTCGACGCCGAAGTTCAGCCCGCTGAGCACGTACGATGCCGTCTTGTCGACGATCGCCTTCGCGTAATTGAAGACCAGGCGCCGGTTCTGCCGCCGCAATGACGCCGGCCACTGGTCGCCGCCGTAAAACGCCAGGTGCTCCGCATAGCGCCGGATCCGCTGCGCGTCAAGCGTCCGCGTGATCGGATGGGACTCGTTCATATCAGTCATGCTCCTCTCGTCGTCTGGAAGTTCGAACCGTCATCCTGAGCGAACGCGAAGGATCTCGTCTCGCACTGCACCGCGCGCCGCTT
>JBBDXD010000028.1:186179-215173 GCA_040902535.1 Dehalococcoidia bacterium
TGAGCGAACGCGAAGGATCTCGTCTCGCACTGCACCGCGCGCCGCTTAACCTCACCCGACCGCCGCATAACGTCATCCTGAGCGAATGCGAAGGATCTCGTCTTGCACTGCACCGCGCGCCGCTTAACCTCACTGACCGCCGCATAACGTCATCCTGAGCGAACGCGAAGGATCTCGTCTCGCACTGCACCGCGCGCCGCTTAACCTCACTGACCGCCGCATAACGTCATCCTGAGCGAACGCGAAGGATCTCGTCACGGCCACACGCGCATCCCCTCGCCAAAACGACGTACGCACCGTCACGCTCCATCCTTCCGTTCCCGCTCCTCCCGCAGAATCCGAAACACCTGCCGCCGCGAGATCGCAAACGTCACCGCGATCGCCGCGATCGGCGCGTCGTACTTGCGACGCAACACCGCGATCTCGCGGTCACGCGCGCAGTTCCCGAGACGGCGCGCGCTGCGAGGGACGTCGTACTTGCATCGCGGCAACGGACAGTTGAGACAGCTCGGAGCCAGATCGCACCCCGTGTCGCGATACACCGCGTCCTCGGGCAGCGTGTCGCAGCGCACGAGCGCCAGCCGCGGCGCGCCCGCATTGCGCGCGAGAAGCGGCGCTTCTTTGTCATCGTCGTCGTTGTGCAATGCAACCATCCGTACCACCCCGCCACTCGTCCTTCGTTGCCGGCCGTCTCGACGTGCGAGCCCTACGTCGGCGCGCGGACGCGGCCTAGCGCCGCCCTGCGCGTCTGCGTCTTCGCCGCGCGCACCAGCAGCGCCGCGCTCACCAGGTAGTCGTCGTGGCACTCCGCCGCGTCGCAGTAGAAGTTCATCGTCCCGTTCGATCGATAGGCGACGCGCGCCAGCGACGCCTGCCGCCAGAACTCGCTGCACTCACTCGATCCGTCGGCGGCGTACATCTTCACGCGGGCGCCGTTGACCGCCGCGATGAGGTCGAAGCCCAGCGCCGACTTGCTCGCCGCCGTGAACTTCAGCGCCTCGACGCGCGATTCGCCGAGCGCTGCCGCGACGACGCGCGCAGCCGTCTCGCCCAGCCCCGTCGCGTCGACCGCGACGCGGTTCACGCGCCACCGCCGCAGCAGGTCGATGAGCTGCGGCAACAGCGCGTCGTGCGGCACGCCCGTCCAGCAGTAGTGCTCGACGATCTCGACCCGCGGCTCCTGCACCAGCGCCGAAGCATCGGCGAAGACGACGCGGCCGATCGTGAGCACCGTCGCGTCGTGCGATGCGGCATCTGCCGCGTTCGCGGCCCCTCCGCCCAGGTCGAGCCCGGCGACGTAGGCCGCGCCCGGCGTCGGCCATGCTTCGCGCCCGTGCTCCCCTGCGAGCAGCCCCTGCTGCACGTTCGACAACAGGCGTCCCGCGCCGGCGATCGTCTTCAGGCAGTACTGCGTCAGGAACAGCGGGTGCGTCTCTCCCAACTCCTGCCGCCGCTTCTCGACGTGCGCGAGGTACTCCGCGTTGTGCCGCGCGACGTGCTGCCAGTCGTACTCGAAGTGGCGGCGCACGCCGTCGCGACGTTCCGCTTCCAGGTTCGCCTGCTTCGCGCGCTCGAGCAGGCTCGAGCCGTCCCAGGCCGTGCCGTACATGACGGTCGTGACGTTCGCCGTCGCGCCCATCGGCGCGAACTCGCGTTCGTACTTCTCCGTGTCGACGTCCTGCGCTTCATCGACCTCCAGCAGCAGGCTCGCCGTATGGCCGACGACGCTCGCATGGCGCTCCGCCGAGAGAAAGTACAGCCGCGCCCGCCCGACGCTGATCGCGCTCGGCTCCGCCTTCGTGACGGGCGCCATGCCGGCCTCCGTCAGCCGGTTGCGCAGCCGCCGCATGCTGACCAGGAGCTGTGGGTTGCGCGTCGGCGCGCATTTCACCGCCTCGCGGTCCTGCCCGGCGGAGAGCGCCAGCAGGAACAACTCGATCTGCGCCGAAAGCTCGTTCTTGCCGCCCTGCCGCGCGATCTCGATCGTGATCGTCCGCCCAGCCCGCTCGATGACGGAACTCAGCACGGCGCGCGCAGCCTCGCGCTGATACGGACGCAGCGCGTACAGCCCGCCGTCTTGCCGGCGCTTCATGCGTACGATGCTTGCGGGCGTGACGGTCACGATCGCTCCTTCATGCAAATAGCCGCAGCACCACCTGCGTGACGGCGGCGCCCGCCACCACGAAGAGCAGTCCGTTGACGCGCGTCCGTACCTCCGCCAGGTCGCGTTCGAGCGCGCGCAGCCGTTGCGCGACCACGGCACGAAACGCCGGCGCGCTCATCGCCTCCAGCGGCTCGACGCTCGCGCCGCGCTGAGCGACCACCAGGCTGCGAATGGCGCTGCGCAGCCGCCTCGACGCGCGTGATTCCCGACGTTCAGACATCGTTGTCCATCCCCATCAGGCCGGGCGCGATCTGCTCCCCCAGGTCGCGCAACGTCGCCGTCATGCGCTCCGCGAAGTCCTGCGCGTTCTTCGGGCTCATGCGGTACTTCGCCGAGACCGCGCGCAACAGCGAGTCAACGTTCTTCAGCATCACGTCGTACGTCTCCGGCCGGTCGCACAGGTGCTTCCGCAGCACCAGCCGCAACGCCGCGATTTCGTCCTCGATGCCGTCGATCTGCGCCGCCTGCCAGAGCAATTCCTGGTCGGCCCCGTCGAACGCGCCGGCGTAGAAGTTGCGACGCCGTGGCGCCGGATCACGTTGTGCGCGTCGCATCGCTGTCCTCCGTCAACGTGAGCGCGGCAAGCAGGTCGTCGAGCGTCGCCTCCGGCGCGTCCTCGATGGCGCGCGCCAGGGCGAGCAATGCGTAGAGCGCGGCGGCGTCCCAGTCCCGCCGCTTGATCGCCCGCGCAAGGCCCGTACGTAGTTTCATCGCCCGTGCCTCCTCAGGATCAGCGCCGAGAGCAGCAGCGTGCCGCCGAGCAGCACGACGCGTGAAGCCAGCCATGGCGCCGGCGCGAAGAACGGCGCCACATCCAGGTCGAAGCGGTGCGCGGAGTAGAGCGCTTGCGCGAACACGGCCTGCACCGCGACGCCGCCGCTGACGACCGCAAGCACCATCACGGCGTGACGCCGCCCGGGCGTGCGCTCGCCAGCCCGCCGGGCCAGCAGCACCGCCGCGTTGAACGCCGACGCGACCGCGGTAGCGCCATCGGCGGCGAAGGTGAGGGCGGCGGCAACGTCCACGCTGCGCATCCTTCGAGTCCTTGCTGTACGCGGGGAACGAGATACGGAGCAGTGTAGAACATGTGTTCTACCCCCCCGGAAGGCGCGCATGTCACCCTTTCGCGTGGTGCCCCCACCGCCATGACGAATCCGAATCTCGCCCTCGCCCTCGCCCTCGCCCTCGCCCTGGAAGCAGCATCGTCGTCCGGTCAAGGGGGCTGACCGTGGCTGACGCGTGGCGTCGCCTGCACTGAGGGAGCGGGCGGGGCGACGCCGCTGTGCGAGGCGCAGACTGGCGTCCGCGAAAAACGTCAGACGGAGGGTCGCACTGCTGCACGGGGCGGGGGCGCCACGCACTCCCGACTCACACACGCCAAGCCGCATACGAGCGTCGCGCCCGGCGTCATTCGGAGCGAAGCGAAGAATCTCCCGGCGGGCGCCAGGCTAGGCACCGGTGTCGCCCGGCTCGAAAGCGAAGGGCCGTCGGGCTTCGCGGAGAGCGCATCCGCGATGGGCGAACCCCGAGCGTCAGTCGGCGTCCGCGAAAAACGTCAGACGGAGGGTCGCATTGCTGCAATCCTCCGTCTGTGTTGAAGGCCCCGCCTCCTTCAACTAAGAACCTAAACGGCTACCCCATACCGGCATTACAAGCCCGCCCGGGCGTCAAGCAACGCCCGCATATACTCCGCACAACATGCCGCTACCCTCTCGCCGGTCCGAGTTCTTCGCGGGCGTGCGCGGCCAGGTGCCGCTGCTGCTCGGCGTGACGCCCTTCGGTCTCGCGTATGGCGCCTACGCCGTCGAGACCGATCTTTCCGGCGCGCTTGCCCAGTCGATGTCGTGGATCGTCTTCGCCGGCGCGAGCCAGTTCGTCGGCACGCAACTGATCGCCCAGGGCGTGCCCGGCGTCGTGATCGTCCTGTCGGCCGCGCTCGTCAACGCGCGCCACATGCTCTACAGCGCGTCGATCGCGCCCTACGTCGAGCATCTGGGCGGCGGCTGGCGCTGGCTCCTCGCATACCTGTTGACCGATGAGGCCTACGCCGTCGCCATGCACCGCTACCGCCGCGAAGATGCGGCGCCGCGCGCGCACTGGTTCTTCTTCGGCACGGCGCTCGCGCTCTGGGTCTGCTGGCAGGTCAGCACCGCCGCCGGCATTCTCGTCGGCGCGGCCGTGCCTGCCGGCTGGCAACTCGACTTCGCACTGCCGCTGACGTTCCTTGCGATCGTCGTTCCGTTGCTGCGTGACCGAGCGTCGCTCGCGGCCGCCACGGTCGCGGGCGCCGTGGCGCTCGCCGGATACCAGTGGCCGTACGGGACCGGACTCTTCACCGCCGCCGTCGCCGGCATCGCGGCGGGCCTCATCATCGAACGCAGCCTCCGCGACCGCCGCCGCGACGACGTCTCGCCGGACATCGAACTCGCATGAACCTCTGGATCATCGTCATCGGCATGGGCCTCGTCACGTACGCCATCCGCCTGTCGATGCTCGTGTTCGTCCACCACTCGACGCTCCCCGCCTTCGCCCGCGATGCGCTCCGCTACGTGACGCCCGCCGCCCTGACCGCGATCATCCTGCCGGCCGTCCTCTATATCGGCGAGCAAGAGACGTTCGACGCGACCTTCGGAAACGAACGGCTGCTGGCCGCCGTGCTGGCAGCGGCCGTCGCGCGCCTCACGTCGAATACCTGGCTGACGATCGGCGCCGGCATGTCCGCGCTCTGGGCCCTCGAAGCGCTGACGTAGTCCCGCGCGCGCTTGCTACACTGCCCGCACTCCGCCAGTACCATCGCGCCGAGGACGTTCCGATGACGACGACCGCATCCGAAATCGAAGCCAAGGCCCGCGAAGCCAAACTCGCGGCCCGCCGCCTCGCGACCGCATCGACGGATGCCAAGAACGCCGCGCTCAACGCGCTCGCCGACGCTCTCATCGCGAACGCCAGCGAGATCGTCGCGGCGAACGACCGCGATACCGCCCGCGGCCGCGAAGACGGGCTCGGCGAAGGCATCATCGACCGGCTCACGCTCAACGCCCAGCGTATCGAAGGCATCGCGAACGACACCCGCAACGTCGCGCGACTGCCCGACCCGGTCGGCGAGACGCTCGAGATGCACACGCGGCCCAACGGCATGATGGTCGGCAAGATCCGCGTGCCGTTCGGCGTCATCGGCGCCATCTACGAGAACCGCCCGAACGTCACCGTCGATATCGCCGCGCTCTGCCTCAAGGCGGGCAGCGCGACGATCTTGCGCGGCGGCAAGGAAGCGCTCGAATCAAACAAGGTGCTCGGCCGCATCATCAGCGGTGCCGTTGCCGGCGCAGGCCTCCCCGCCGGCTCCGTGCAGGTCATCGAATCGAGCGACCGCGCGATCGTGGCCGAGATGCTGCAGATGAAGGAATACATCGACCTCGTCGTGCCGCGGGGCGGCGAAGAGCTGCTCCGCTTCGTCGAACAGCACGCCACCATGCCGGCCCTGATCGGCGGCGTCGGCGTCTGTCATACCTACATCGACCGCGATGCCGACGCCGAGAAGGCCGTCCGCATCGCCGTCAACGCCAAGACCCGCCGCTACAGCATCTGCAACGCGCTCGATACCGTGATCGTGCACGCCGGCGTCGTCGATACGCTGTTGCCGCGCATCGCCGATGCCATGAACGAGAAGGGCGTCGAACTGCGCTGCGACGACAGGGCGTTCGAAGCGCTGTCCGGCAAGAGCAACGTCGTGCGCGCGTCGTCGGATGACTTCGGCAAGGAGTTTCTCGCGCTCGTCGCGTCTGTGAAGGTCGTCGACTCGTATGACGATGCCGTCGACTTCATCTACGAGCACGGCACCGGCCACTCCGACGCCATCGTCACCGAGAACTACAGCACCGGCATGCGCTTCCTGCGCGAAGTGGATACCGCCGTCTGCTACGTCAACGCCAGCACGCAGTTCACCGATGGCGCGCAGTTCGGCATGGGCGCCGAGATCATTGATGCGACGCAAAAGGCACACGCGCGCGGCCCCGTCGGCCTCAACGAGATATGCACCTACAAGTGGATCGTCTTCGGCGACGGTCAGATCAGGCCTGCTTAGCGCGCTTCTCACGCGGCCTCGCGCGCATCGTCTTCACACCGTCTTCGTCGTACAGCACCGGCACCATCTCGTAGGCGTCCACCTGCGCCGCGAAGCGCAAATCGCCCCCGAAACCCGCGGTGAGAAGCGCCCGGCCATGCGAGGCCTGCCCGAATGCGCGCAGTGCATCGCCGTCGTACCAGCGCCACAGGTGGTACGCGGACCAGGCCTCGTCCGTCAGCTCGACCTCCGGATCGGTCTCGCGCGCCGCTTCGACGATCGCGCCGGCCGTCACCGTATCTTCCAGGCTGAACGCAACGCCGCGGTCGAGCCCTGCGCACAGCACCATCGCATCAAGCTGCCGCGTGCGTGCTTCTTCGAGCAGCCTGCGCGCCGCCGCCCGCCGGTTGAGCAGCGCTGCCGCGATGACAGCGGGCGACTCCGCGGCAGCGCCGAGCGCCTTCGTGCCGTTCGTCGTCCAGAGCACCGCCGACTTGCCCTTCAATGACAGCGCGTCGAACTCCGCGGGCGAGTTGCCGTAGTCGAAGCCCGCGATCGGCAGCATCTTCGCTTCGCCGCACAGCAGCGAGAAGTTGCGCAGCGCCAGTTGCCGCGCGTCCCGCAGCGAATCGCTGATCAACGCGCGCAGCAGCCCGCGCTCGAACATCGTCACCAGCGACGACGTCGCGCGCAGCACGTCGACGACCGCAACCGCATGCCTGCGCGGCTCCCGCATCAGCCGCGGCGTGAGCGCCACTCCCAGCTTCATGCGATCGAGCGTAAGCCCGCCCGCCTGAGAGATCGAGCGCCAGCGTCAAGCCTGCGCGTCAAGTCACGCGATTGTCAGTCCGCCCGCTTCCCGCTTCCCGCTTCCCGCTTCCCGCGTCCCGCTTCCCGCGTCCCGCTTCCCGCTTCCCGCTTCCCGCTTCCCGCTTCCCGCTTCCCGCTTCCCGCTTCCATCACGGTACGCTAAGCCCGATGATCCGCCCGCTGATCTTCTGGCTCTCGCGCAGCCGCGCCGCCGCGCACATCGCCGCCAACGTACCGGGATTCCGCGGCTTCTCACGCCGTTTCGTCGCCGGCGAGCGCCAGGCCGACGTCATCGAGGCGGTCCGCCGCCTCAACGCGCAGGGCTTCGATGCGACGGTCTCGTTCCTCGGCGAAGAGGTCAAGGAGGAGCGCGCCGTCCATGCTGCGATCGAGGAGTTCACGTCCTTCGCGCGCGCCGTCAAGCAATTCGCCCTGCGAAGCCACATCTCGATCAAGCTCACAGAGCTTGGACTGGCCTTCGACCGCGAACTTGCGGCCCGCTCCTTGCACGCCGTGCTCGATGCGGCGCAGGACGCCGGCGCCTTCGTGCGCATCGATATGGAGGACTCGCGCTACACCGAAGCCACCCTCGCGCTGTTCCGCGAGATCCGCGCGTCGCACGATAACGTCGGCGTCGTCATCCAGTCGTACCTCCATCGCAGCGCCGACGACGTCGCGCAACTCGCTGCGGAAGGGGCGCCGGTCCGGCTCGTCAAGGGCGCTTATCGCGAGCCCGCCGAGATCGCCTGCCAGGAGAAGCAGCAGGTCGACGACGCGTTCGCGCGGCTGACGGACCTGTACTTCGAGCATCTGGCGCCCGGCGGCTCGCTTGCCGTCGCCACCCACGACGCCCGCATGATCCGCGCCGCGCTCCGATCCGCCGAAACGCGCGCCATCCCGCGCGACCGATACGAGTTCCAGTTCCTGTACGGCATCCGCACCGGCCTGCAGCGCCAGTTGCTCGCGCAGGGCCACCGCGTGCGCGTCTACGTGCCGTACGGCGAGCAATGGTATCCGTACCTCATGCGACGCCTCGCAGAACGCCCCGCGAACCTCTGGTTCTTCCTGCGCAACGCCTTCCGCCGCGCCTGACCGGCCAGGCCCAATCTGTCGTGGTTCGACGACGGGCCTACGCCGACCGGAAGCCCGCGCTCGGCCACCTCCAACCTCCAGCGTCCAACCGCTCACGTACAACCCTTAACATCCCGCATCCCGCTTCCCGCTTCCCGCTTCCCGCTTCCCGCTCCCGCCTCCCGCTTCCCGCTTCCCGCTTCCAACGTCCCGCCTCCCGCTTCCCGCGTCCAACAGCCAGCCTCATGTACGATGCTCCCGATGGACATCATCGCGTCCGAACACCCGCTCGAGGAGATCCGCACGCGCGTCGCGGCGCTGCCGACGTTCTGGCGCCGCCGCCCCAGCGACGCCTCCTACGAGACGCTCCCCGGCGGCATCCGCCTCGCCGTCTTCACCTCGCCCTTCATCGTGCGCTGGGCGACGTGGTTCATCGCGCTGCTCGTCGTGCTGCTCGCCGGCCTGCCCGACGTCAACACGCGCTTCGAACCCTGGCTGCTCATCGGCACCTTCATCCAACTCACGCTGCTGACGTTCTACGTGCCGGTGCTGCGCCCCGCGCTGCTCGCCCGCCTGCGAAAATATTTCACGTCGCCGGAGCAGTACGACGTGCTCGTGATCGGCCTGCTCGACCTCGCGCTGGCGCTGATGGCGCTCTATCTCAGCGGCGGTTGGCGCAGTCCCTACTTCCACTTCGCGCTCACGGCGCTGCTGATCCCGTCGTTCTTCCTCACGTTTCGCGCCGTCGTCGGCCTCGGCCTCGCCTACATGCTCCTGTATTTCGCCGGCGTCGCGATCTTCGGCGATGGTGTGCGCGGTTCCTGGGCGGACCGCAATCTCAACAGCTTCATCGGCGCCATCATCACGCCCATGCTCATCGTCCTCGTGCCGAGCTACCTCGGCAGCCTGCTCCGTGAACTCGACGCAGCGCGGCGCGGCGCCGAAGAAGCGCTTGCCGATAACGAACTGCAGTACCGCGTCGCGCGCGCGTTCCTCGAGGGGAGCGGCAATCTCGACCGCGTGCTGCCCGGCGTCGCCCGCGCCGCGCTCGAAGCGTCCCGTTTCGACCATGTGGCGCTGATCACGCCCGGCGACCCGCATGATGGCCAGCTCCGCGTCTACGGCATGTTGATCGAAGACCTGCCCGACCTGCGCGAGATGTCGGCCGCCTTCGACGATGATGGCGCCCGCACCTACGCGCTGACGGCGCTTCCACCGACGCTTCGCTCGACCCTCGAGCACTCCGGCTGGCTCGCAGCCGTGCCCCTGCGCAGCGCCGAAGCCGTCGAAGGCTGGTTGATCGCCGCCACGCTCGAACGCCCGATCTCCATCCTGCACGAGGTACGCCTGCTCGACGCGGTCGCCGGACAGATCGCGCTCGGCATCCGCAACGTGCGCCTGACCGGCCGCGTCGCGGAGCTTGCGGCGGAGAGCGAACGCACGCGCATCGCCCGCGAGATCCACGACGGCATCGCGCAGATGGTGTACATGCTCTCGCTCAGCCTGGAGACGGCGGTGGACCGCGTCGGCACGAATCCGGAAGAGCAACGCCAGCGCCTCAAAGACCTCACGACGCTCGCCAAGAATGCGCTCTGGGAAGTGCGCCAGTACATCTTCGACCTGCGCCCTTTGCTTAGCGGCGACGAGGGGCTGGTCGGCGCGATCCAGGGCCAGGTGAAGGAGTTCCAGGCTGTCTCGGAGCTTCCCGTCGAACTGGAGATCACCGGCGATGTCGCCCGCCTGCCCGTCGAAACCAGCGCTGCGCTGTACCGCATCGTGCAGGAGGGTCTCGGCAACATCTTCCGCCACGCACAGGCATCACAGGTGCGCGTCGGCGTGCGCTTCGCCGGCGACCGCGTGACCCTCTCGATCGAGGACGACGGCATCGGCATACCGGAAGGCGAGCCGGGCGCGCGCGTCGGGTATGGTATGGGCAATCTGCGCGATCGCGTCGATGATCTGAGCGGGACCGTCGACATGGTGACGTCGCCGGGCGAAGGCACGCGCATCGAAGTCAGCGTGCCGATCGGGGAGGATGCGTGAAGACACGGCTGATGATCGTCGATGACCACGAGGTCGTGCGCATGGGCCTGAAGGCCGCGCTCGAGATCGAAGACGATTTCACCGTCGTCGCCGAGGCCGCGAACGGCAAGGAAGCGATCGACAAGGCGCGCGCGCACCAGCCCGACATCGTCCTCATGGACGTCCGCATGGACGGCATGGACGGCATCCAAGCGTGCCGCGAAATCCGCAACGAACTGCCGGCCACGAGAGTGCTGATGCTGACCTCCTTCGCCGAGGAGGAGACTGTCGTCGCCGCGCTATTGGCCGGCGCAGCCGGCTACGTGCTGAAGAACGTCGCGCGCGCCCGCCTGCTCGAAGCGCTGCGCTCCGTAGCCCGCGGCGAATCGCTGCTCGACTCAAAAGTCACGAAGAGCGTGCTCGAGAAGCTCGTCGGCATGCAGGCGAAGCCCGGCGACCAGGACGAACTGACCGCGCGCGAACGCGAGGTGCTCATGCTGATCTCCGAAGGCGCCACGAACAAGGAGATCGCGGCGAAACTCGTCGTCAGCGAAAACACCGCGCGCAATCACGTCAGCCACATCCTCAGCAAGCTGGGATTCAGCCGCCGCTCAGAGGCGGCCGCCTACGCAGCGCGCAAGGGGTTGGTGAAGGACGACTGAGAAACTAGTTTCGCCGTTGAGCTGCGGGGACGCGCGTGTTCCATGAGCGTAATTCCGGCCACAGATTGGAAGCCGCTCGTGCGCCAAGACCATGGTCCACAAAACGATGCTCGTGGGCCCAACGCAGAAGTGGGCTGTTCGTTGGATTGAGGCAGTACTGAGTAGCGATGCTTCCGTGGATCCTTTCACCATCAACTCGTCGTGTCGCTCCGAGGCTATCGAGAAAAGTATCCGGAGAAGGATCCTCCCTGGGATGAAGACTTGGTCTACGACTTCGTTAAAATTGCCTGGGGTCCCACATTTCGGGTGCTGGAAGGCAAGGATAGTGAAGAGGAGCTACGCGACCAATTGCGGTCGTGGCTGCGCGGCCTCAAGAGGATGATCTAGCGGCGACGTAGGTCTTACTGCGAGTTCCTACCCGGCGCCTGCTGCCAGAACGCGACGGTGGCACTGACGACTTACAACTTACGACTTACAACTCACTTCGCCACCGCCACCGGCACTTCGTTCTTCAGATAGAATGTCATCGACTGCAGCGCAAGCACCGGGTCGATGTCCTTGATGTGTACGTGCCGCGGCACGTGCGCCGCGATCGGCGCGTAATTGAGAATCGCGTTCACGCCCGCGCCCACCAGCGCATCGATCACCGACTGCGCCGCCGCCGCCGGCGTCGCGACGATGCCGATGTCGACGCGCACGTTCTGCAGCAGATGCGGCAACTCATCGACGGGCTTGATCACCTGGTGCTCGATCGTCTCGCCGATCAGCTTCGGATCCGCATCGAACGCGCCGACGATGTTGAATCCCTGCGGCGCGAAGCCGGCGTACTGCAGGATCGCGCGTCCCAGCTGCCCGACGCCGATCACCACCATGTTCCACTCGCGGTCGAGGCCCAGGATCTGGTGCAACTCCTCGAGCAGGCGCTTGACGTTGTAGCCGCGCCCCTGCTTGCCGAAACGCCCGAAGTAGCTGAGGTCCTTGCGGATCTGCGCCGGCGTCACCCCGAGCTGCGCCCCCAATTCCTGCGAACTGACGACCTCGCGGCCATTTCGCTCCAGCGCCGCCAGCGCGCGCGCGTACACGGGCAGCCGGTCGATGACGACATCTGGAATTTCTATGGGCATTTGGGCTCCTGCGCGAAGCTGGTTGCGGGGACGGTAGCACCCAATTGCGCAATTTGGCGCAATGTATCACCGCCCCTCCCATGGGTCAACGGATCGCCGGCCGCCGGCGCAGCGACGCGGAATCGCCGGACGGCGCGCCAGCCTCCAGCCTCCAGGCACGATGAAACGCACCGAAGACAGTCGAGCCGCCGGCTCAACGGATCGCCAGGCGCCGTCGGCATCGCGCAGAATCGCTGGACTGCACCTCCAGCCTCCAGCCTCCAGTCACGACGAAACGCACCGAAGACACAGTCGAGCCGCCCTAGAGCTTCAGCGCCAAAATCTCCCGGTACACGCTCGCGTCGCCCTTCACGTGCAGCCGGACGTCGATCACGCGCACCTTCAGCCGCGACGGCGCGTCGTCGAAATAGACCTCATCGCCCTTCTCGAACCGGTACTCGCTCGCCAGCGTCGCCAGCAACTGACCCTTCTTCGGCGAGAACGGGTCCGACTCGTAGATCTCCGTCTTCATGCCGCCTTGCTCCCATTCATGCGCGATCGCCTCGGTGAGGCCGGATCGTAGGACATCGAGCGCGGGCGTTCAACGGTGGAACGCGGAGCCGGACACGCTCGACGGGCAGCTTTGGGCCCGACAAGTAGAGGCGCACAGACTGTGCGCCCCTACTTCAGCGGCTTCGTTGCACGCCCCGGCTACTCGTACCGCAGCGCCTCCGCGATCGGGATCGTCGATGCTTGCCGCGATGGAATGATCGTCATGATCAACGACGCGATGAACGCGAATCCGCCGATCGCCAGGATCTGCACCCACGGAATGTAGAAGCTCGGCACGCCTCCCGGAATGAACTCGTCCGTCTGCATGAGCTGATACGCCAGCAGCAACGCCAGCGCGATGCCGCTCACAATACCCAACAGCGCCGTGAACGACGACTCCATGATGAAGCTCAGCGCAATCGCCCCCCGCGTGTACCCGATCGCCCGCAGCATGCCGATCTGCTGGCGTCGCTCCACCACGGTGCGGAACGCGATCACGCCCACGGCCGCGATGCCCACGAACAGGCCGATGCCCATGAAGCCCTGGATCAGATACAGGAAGCCCCGGCTCTGCGCCTGGTAGTCATCGATGATCTTGCGGATCGACTCCGCCTGCACACCCTGGAACAGCAACGTCCGCTCGATGTCCTGCGCGACAGCCGTCGCATCGGCGCCGTCCTGCAGCCGTACGTAGTGCACCGAGAGCAACGGCCGTTCGTACAGCTCGTCAAACACCTCGTCGGAGATGTGCATGCCGCTGAAGAGACCGCTGCTCGCCGTATTCAGCACGCCGATGACCTGCACGTCGCGAATCGCGCCTGTCGCCTCATCATGGAGCTGCACCCGGACCGGCTCGAATGTCCGGTCCTCCGGCTCGATGCCCTTCAGCGCGAATCCGCCCTCGAAGTCGTCGCCGCCGACGGCGAACGAATCGACGACTGCATAATCACCGCCCGCGGCGATCGCATCCCAGACTGCGTCGTCGCTGTCGAATCCAGTCGCGCGCGATTGAAATACCAGCTCGTTGTTCTCGGCGAAGCCGTCGCTCACGCCCAGGATCTGGTACTCCTCCCAGTCCTGGTCGCCGGGAAGCCGCACGCCCGCGACCGACGAATTCGCCTGCTGCACCTTGTCGACGCCGGCGATCGTGCTCGTGTCGACCGTCCCGTCGCTGCCGGCGCCGCCATCGGCGCCCGCGCTCTCCAGCGTCGTCACCAGGTCGTCGACCGGATTGCCCGGATTCTCGAACGCGATGACGTCGTAGCCGCCCTCCGCCTCTTCGCTCAGGAACACCCGGTCGAAGTTCCCGTTGATCGTCGACATCATCACCAGCGCAAACATCACGAGCGAGATCATCGCGATCGTCATGCCCGTGCGGAACTTGTTCGCCAGCGGATACGCGACCGCCGTCCGCACCGACGGAACGATGCGCGGCACGAGGCCACCCGTCAGCGTCAGCAAGCCCAGCAGCAAATCGGCGTTGTAGACGATGAGGAACGTCCCGGCCAGCACCATCGAAAGGCCGCTGACGAAGAACATGTCGATGTCGCCTTCAAGGTTGTTCACCGCCTCGAACGGCGTGCTGGCCCCGGCGAACATCAACCAGGCGATCAGCAGAAATGCCCCCGCACCGGTGTACACCGGCCGCGCCGGCAACCCCAACTGCGCCAGCACCATCGCGGCGCCGAACGTCGCCGCCGAAAACCCGAGGCCGAATGGCGCCGCCATGTCGGAGCCCAGTCCCAGCAAGATCGCGGCCACGCCCACGACGATCAGCACCGCGCCTAACTGGAAGATGCGCGACAGGCCGATGAAGACGGCAGCCGCCGCCAGCACGAACCCCGCGCCCCCAAATACGCCCAGGATCACCGCCAGCGTCGAGCCGGCCGCCGACGTGTCGTAAAGCTCGCCCGCCACGATGAACAGGCCGAAGCCGATCGCTCCCGATAACACGCCCGCCACGATAATCGCCGGACCGAGCAGCCACTGTCGCCAGCCCCGCGGCTTGAAGATCAGCCACCGCACCAGGCTCACCAGCCCGCCGATGCCCCGGAACTCCGGCCGCTCTTCGCGATCGCTCTGCTCCGGTATGTCGCGGATCGCGCTCACGATGTTCAGGTTGCCGATGCGCCACGACGAAAACGTCACGGTGATAAAGGTCAGCACCACCCCGATTGCGTACGACACGATCAGACTGCGCGCCGTCACGTGAAACACGATGCCAAGGCCCAGGTCCTCCGCGAACAGGCGCTCCATCATCTGCACCATGATCACGGAGACGCCGATCCCCAGCAGGCAGCCGACGGCCGCCGCGCCAAGGTTGTACACCATGCCTTCCGACATGAAGATCTGCACCAGGTGACTGCGCTTCGTACCGACCGCGCGCACCATCCCCATCTCGACTTTGCGCTCGGCCGCCAGCATTACGAAGATCAGGAAGATCAACATCATGCCCGCGGCGATCGAGAACAGACCCAGCACGACGAAGATCGTCGTGAACACCGAGGAGATCTCGTTCGCAGCTTCCACTGTGTCTTGTTTGATCGGCTGCGTGTTGAGCCTCGTGCCTTGGAGCAGCGCGGCGATCTCCGGCTCAACCTCGTCCGTCAGCTCCATGCCTTCGCGCACGCCACCGTCGTTCGATATGGCGATGAAGTCGATCTCCTCCGGTCGCCCGAACAGTTCCTGCGCCACGCTCCGCTCGACGAGGAACCCGTCATCAACGCCGGCGATCGAGCCGGTGAGCACGCGGTCCTTCACCACGTCCTTCACGCTGAACTCGTGCGACTCGCCGCCCACAAACAGCGACAACCGGTCACCCGGATCGATATCCAGGTCTTCCGCGACGGCTTCGTTCGCGTAGATCTCGCCCTCGCCCAGGTCGCCCGGCGATACGCGCTCGCCGGCAATCGTCTCGAAGTCCGACTCGAAGCCTTCGATCTCGGCCGGATCGATGCCCACCACCACGACCAGCGGTTCCGTGAGCCTCTTCGTCTCGTTCTGCACCGAAGCGGGACCGCGCACGACCCCCAGCGCGCCATCGACGCTTTCGTTGCGCTTGAACGCGTCGATGTACTGGTCAGCCTGACCATCGGGTATCGAGATCGCGGAGATCAGTCCGCCGCCGCCACCGGCGCCACCGTCTCCGCCGAATACGTCCATGCCGTTATCGTCGTTTCCCACTTCGACGATCTCGTCGATGCTGTGCAGCCGCTCGTACCCGGTGCTCGTAATGCTGTAGTCCACCGTGTCGCCGATCGCGAACGCCGTCGAGATGATCAGCGTGCTCAACATCAGCCCGACGATGATCAGCGTCGTCTGCGCGCGCCGCCGCGGGATATTGCGCACGCCGATGAGGAACATGACGCGGTTGCGGAGGACCACGTACAGCACGGTAGACAGCGCCACCCCCAGGATCACCAGCAGCGCGATCATGATGTACGTCATGTCGATGCCGAAGAACTCGTTCATGCGCGCGCCCCCGCCGGGACTTCTTCGCTCACGATCTGTCCGTCCTTCATGTGGACGATGCGATGGCACAACGCCGCGATCTCGGGCGCGTGCGTGACGATGACGAACGTCTGGTTGTGCTGGCGGTTGAGGTCGATGATGAGCTGCATGATCTCGCTGGCGTTCTGCGTGTCCAGGTCGCCCGTCGGCTCGTCACCCCAGACGATCGCCGGGTTATTGACGAGCGCCCGCGCGATCGTCACACGCTGGCGCTGCCCGCCCGAAAGCTGCGCCGGCTTGTGCTTCGCCCAGTCGCGCAGGTGTACCAGGTCGAGCGACTCCAGGGCACGCTTGCGCGCCTCAGCGGCCTTCGTGCCCGAAACGAGCAGCGGCAACTCCACGTTCTCGACGGCGCTCAGCACCGGCAACAGGTTGTAGAACTGGAAGACGAACCCCATCTGCCTGGCGCGGAACTCCGTCCGCTTGTTGTCGGACATCTTGTTGATGTCTTCGCCGTTGATCAGGATCAGTCCTTGGTCGATCGTGTCGAGCCCGCTCATCGAGTTGAGCAGCGTCGTCTTGCCGCAACCCGAAGGCCCCATGATCGCGACCATCTCCCCGCGCGGGACGCTCAGCGTGACGCCCTGCAGCGCGCGCACTACGACGTCTTCCGTGCGGTACGTCTTGTGGACGTCGCGCGCATCGATGATCAGGTCCGTGCCATTCCGCGAGGGGGTGGCCGTCGTCGTCAGTGGCTGCGTCGGTTGCGTGCTCATGCCTGGCCTGCTTCCTGAATTGAGATCGATGTGAGGTCGATGTGCTGCGTCGATGCGTCCTCTGTGGCGGCGGATTCCGCGGGCGGCGCGCTGCCGCTGGGCCAACGCGACCATGCCCCCAAAGATGATCCAAGGTAACAAGGACGTCCGTCGCCTGCCTCCGTCATACGACTGAGATTTGCGTAAACGCCGCGTGCGGCGCCTTGGTTAATCACTCCTTAACCTCACTTCTCGGAGTCGCTCCGTCCAGGTGTACGGCCATCGCTGCCACCAGCGCGTCCCACTCACTGCGCATCGCCCGCAGCGCCCCCCGCCCCTTCGACGTCAGACGGTAGTACTGCCGTGGCGGCCCCGCGTCGGACTCCTGCCAGAACGTCTCGACCAGCCCCTCCCGCTTCAACCGCCGCAGCAGCGGGTAGATCGTCCCCTCCCCCGACGCGAGCTGAGCCGCCGACGCGATCCGCGTCACGATCTGGTAGCCGTAGCTCGCCTCCCGCCCGATGATCGCCAGGATGCACAGCTCCAGCACCCCGCGCCGCAACTGCGCCCCCCACTCACCCTCGTTCGCCTGTACCACCGCCATGTCTACTGTGTAGCACAAGGTACTATGGTACGCAAGGTAGCCCCCCGCCCGTCACTCTCACAGGCACCCCATCATTCACCACCACCCCATCATTCACCGCCACCCCGTCATTCAGAGCGAAGCGAAGAATCTCCCCCAAGACAACCTCTGTCGCGCAGCCCAATCGTCAATAGCAACTGCGCCAGCCCCGCCGTCATCCTGAGCGAACGCAAGGATCCCCCGTGAAACGCACCGACCCCACCCCACCCGTCATTCAGAGCGAAGCGAAGAATCTCCTCCCACGACAACCGCGATCGCGCAGCCCAATCGCCAACAGCAACCCCGCCCAGACCCCTCCGTCATCCTGAGCGCACGCGAAGGATCCCGTCATGAAACGCACACAATGCAACGCAAAAAGCCAACAGCCCCCGCGAAGCGAGGGCTGCCGAAAGAACTTACAACTGAAAACTCAGAACTTACAACGAAAAACCTACACGTCCAAATTCTTCACCTGCGTCGCGTGCCCCTGGATCCACTTCTTCCGCGGCGCCACTTCATCGCCCATCAGCGTCGAGAAGATCTCCTCGGCCTTCATCGCGTCTTCGATGCTCACACGGAGCATCGTGCGCTTCTCCGGGTCCATCGTCGTCTCCCAGAGTTGCTCCGGGTTCATCTCACCAAGACCCTTGTAGCGCTGGATACCCGCCTTCTGCCCATCTTTGACTTTCGAGAGGAACTGGTCGCGCTCCTGGTCGGAGTAAATCCACGTGTGCTGCCGGCCGACCTGGATCCGGTAGAGCGGCGCTAGCGCGATGTACAGGTGCCCCTCTTCGATCAGCGGCCGCATGTAACGGAAGAAAAACGTCAGCAGCAGCGTGCGGATGTGCGAGCCGTCGACGTCGGCGTCCGCCATGATGATCACGTGGTGGTAGCGCAGCTTCGCCAGGTCCAGCGTGTCCCCGAAGCTGGTGCCGAGCGCTGTGATCAGGGCCCGGATCTCCTCGTGCGCCAGCATCTTTTCGATCCGCGCCTTCTCGACGTTGAGGATCTTGCCGCGCAACGGCAGGATCGCCTGGGAGCGGCGGTCGCGCCCGCTCTTCGCGGTGCCGCCCGCCGAGTTACCCTCGACCAGATACAACTCGCACTTGTCCGGATCGCGCTCCGAGCAGTCCGCCAGCTTGCCCGGCAGCATCGTGCCATCGAGCAGTCCCTTGCGCACCACCAGGTCGCGCGCCTTCCGCGCCGCCTCGCGCGCCCGCGACGCCATGATCCCCTTTTCGATGATCCGGCGCCCGTCCGACGGGTGCTCCTCCAGGTATTGCAGCATTCCTTCGGCGACCGCGCTTTCGACGTGCGTCTTCACTTCGGCGTTGCCGAGGCGCGTCTTCGTCTGTCCTTCGAACTGCGGCTCCGGCAGCTTGACGCTGATCACCGCGACGAGACCCTCGCGCACGTCGTCTCCCGTGAGGTTCGGATCGTCGTCCTTCAGGTACTTCTGCCTGCGCGCATAGTCGTTGAGCACGCGCGTCAACGCCGAGCGGAAGCCCGTCAGGTGCGCGCCGCCGTCGATCGTGTTGACGGTGTTCGCGAAACTGAACTCCGCCTGCGAGAAGCCGTCGTTGTACTGCACCGCCGCTTCGATCTGCGTCGCCTCGACCGTCTTCTCGATGTAAATCGGGCGCTGATTCAACGTGTTGCGGCCGCGGTTGATGTGCCGCACGAAGCTCGCGACGCCACCCTCGAAGCAGAAGTTCATCTCCAGCTCGCGCCCCGCGCGATGATCGATGAGACGGATCCAGAGTCCCTTCGTCAGATACGCCATTTCGCGCAGGCGCTGCAACACAGGCTCTACTTCGTAGTCGATGCTCTCGAAGATCTCGTCGTCCGCGATCCATGCCGTCGTCGTGCCGGTGTGCTTCTGCTTGGGCTCCGGCGTGGTCTTCATGGCGCCCTTGGGGATGCCGCGCTCGTACTCCTGCCGGAACACCTTGGCGTCGCGGCGCACTTCCACCCACATCTTGCGCGAAAGCGCGTTCACGACGGACGCGCCGACGCCGTGCAGCCCGCCCGAGACCTTGTACGCGCCGCCGCCGAACTTACCGCCCGCGTGCAGCACCGTCATGATCGTCTCGAGCGCCGACTTTCCCGTCGTCTTGTGCTTGTCGACCGGGATACCGCGGCCGTTGTCGATCACCTTCACCCAGCCGTCGGCTTCGATCGTCACTTCGACGCGCGTCGCGAAGCCCGCCATCGCCTCGTCGACCGAGTTATCGACGACTTCCTTGATCAGTTGCTGCAGACCGCGCTGGTCCGTCGTGCCGATGTACATGCCCGGGCGGCGGCGGACAGCCTCCAGCCCCTCGAGCACCTGGATGTCACTCGCGGTATAGGTCGCGGCCTTGCTGTTCTTGCCTTTGCCGCGCTTCGCCGGCACTTCGTCTTCGACGCGCTGTCTTACCATCTACACTCGCTGTCCGTGCTCAAAATGAGGGGTGGGCCGGGATCGAAAAAGACCCGTCGACGGCGGCCGGAACAGGGTCCGAATTTGCGGGTCTGAACGCCTCGGCATCTGTTCACATTCTATCACAAAAGAGCCTCCCGCGGGCGCTCTATTCGCGCCGGATCTGGCGCCGGATCAGCCCTGATTTTGAATCTGACGAGCGCCGACTTTTAGATCGATAACGCGATATCTTCCCACCCCGTTTGCGACTGCCCGATCGGGCGCGCCATCCGGCCCCCTGGAGGGCACCCAAAGCGCCGCGCCAACGGGGCCCCGCGATCCCCTCCACGGCACCGCTGCGCATCCGATCGTGATGCGATTCCACCTAGAATGGAGCGGCGAAAGGACCCACAACAATGGACCGCCTGAAGGACAAGGTCGTGCTCGTCGCCGGCGCCGGCGGCCGCCAGGGCACCGCCGTCCCTCTGCTCTTCGCGCGCGAGGGCGCGAGGGTCGCGCCTGCCGGCCTCGTCGCAGACGAACTGGAGACGATCGCGCAAAAAATCCGCGCCGGCGGCCGCGAAGCCGTCGTGCGCGCGTCCGACCTCTCCGACGCCGACGAAGCGGAGGCCGCCGTCCGCATGGCGATCGACGCGTTTGGCCGCATCGACGTCCTCTACAACAACACCGGCATTTACACCGCCGGCGATGCGCGCACGGCGGACACGGACCTCAACCAGTGGCACCAGTTGCTCGAGGTGAACCTCGAGTCGCACTTCCTCATGGCGAAGTTCGCGTTGCGCGAGATGGTGCGCCGCCAGTCCGGCGCCATCATCAACGTTGCCGCCGCGCGCGCCGCTCGGCTCGGCGGCAACGTCGGCTACGCCGCGTCGAAGGCCGCCATCATCGGCATCACGAAGAAGATGGCGCGCGAGTACGCCGCCGACAACATCCGCGTCAACTGCATCTGCCCGACGAACATCCAGGCGTCGCCCGACCCCGAAGACCCGCGGCCGCCCGAACGCAAGATCGCCCGCGATGGCACGCCCGAAGACGTCGCCTACGCCGCCCTCTTCCTCGCGTCCGACGAATCGCCATGGATCACCCGCGTCGAACTGGTGGTAGATGGCGGCGCTGAGGTGATGGGATAGCGGCCTCGCACGTTGCCAACGACGGCCACAGCAAAATGCATGCGCCCGTGAGCGACAGAAACGCGGGCTGAAAGCCCGCGCTCAAC
The DNA here is from genome assembly GCA_040902535.1 of Dehalococcoidia bacterium. Classification (NCBI taxonomy): domain Bacteria; kingdom Bacillati; phylum Chloroflexota; class Dehalococcoidia; species Dehalococcoidia bacterium. The sequence goes on from JBBDXD010000028.1 coordinate 207,092, forward strand.
AAAAAACAAGCTCTGCGCCTCTGCGGCTCTGCGGCTCTGCGGTGAAACTCCCGCCGGTCAGTCGCCGTGCGGCTGCGCCGCACCCGCAAGATGAAACCGATACCCCACGTTGCGCACTGTCTCGATGAACGTGTGCGAAGCATCTTCGATCTTGCTGCGCAGCCGCCGCACGTGTACGTCGACGGTGCGCGCGCCGCCGTAGAAGTCGTAACCCCAGACGCGGTTGAGCAGCGCCTCGCGCGTGAACACCTTGTCCTGGTTCGTCGCCAGGAAGCGCAACAACTCGTATTCCTTGTACGTCAGCTCGATCGGCCGGCCGCTCACGTACACCTTGTAATTCGACAGGTCGATGCGCAGGTCGCCCGCGCTCAGCGTGTTGTCGCTCTCGACGCCTGACTTCAGCCAGATCGCGCGGCGTACGCGCGCCGCCACTTCTTCGTTGAGCGCCGGATAGACGACGAAGTCGTCGAACCCCGCCGCGAAGTCGAACGTCGCAAGCTGGTCGCTGCGGACCACGGCGATCGCCGCCACTTCGTGCGCCAAGTCCGGCGAGCGCAACAGCGCCTTGATCGCGGCCGTGTCCGCCCGCCCCAGGAGGTTGAACACCATCACCGCCGCGGCAGGCTGCTGCCCCTCCAACGCGCCGTCGACGCGCGCGTGACGCACCGAGAATCCGGCCTCCTCCAGCGTCTCCGCCAGCGGCCTCAAATCTTCCGTCGCGTCGATGAAGACGATGCTCGTCACCGCAGTTCCTCCGATGCCCCGTGAGTATATCGGCGCCGTGTTACGCCCGGATGACGATCGACGCCCGCCAGTGCTCGCGCATCCCACCACAACTTCTCACGTCCGGCGTCCGGCCCCCCGCCTTCCAACAACACCGCTTCCCGCTTCCCGCGTCTCGCCTCTATACTCGACCACACACTCTCCCGCGCACCTGGAGCATGACGCCATGACGATCGACTTCGGCTGGTTCCTGCCCACCATGGGCGACGCGGAGGTCATCGGCCCGCCGACCCGCGAGCCCGACCTCGCGTATCTGACAAGCGTCGCGAAGGCGGCCGAAGACGCTGGCTTCGTCTTCGCCCTCGTGCCCGTCGGCACCACATGCGGCGACGCCTGGCTCGCATCGGCCATGGTCGCCGCCTGCACCGACAAGCTGAAGTTCCTCGTCGCGATGCGTCCTGGCTTCGTCGCGCCCGCCGTCGCCGCGAAGATGGCCACCACCTTCGACCAGATGTCGCGCGGCCGCGTGCTGATCAACGTCGTCACCGGCGGCTTTCCCGCCGAACTCGCCGCCGATGGCGACTTCACCGGCCACGACGAGCGTTACGTCCGCAGCCAGGAGTTCATGCAGGTCGTCCGCCGCGCCTGGACCGAACGCAAGTGGGACCACGAAGGCAAGTACTACCGCGTGCAGACGGGCAACGTGTACCCGCACACCTACCAGAAGCCATACCCGCCGTTCTACTTCGGCGGCGCCTCAGACGCGGCGAAACAGGTCGGCGCTGACGAGGCCGACGTCTACCTGCTCTGGGGCGAACCGATACCGATGGTCCGCGAGCGCATCGCCGAGATGCGCGCGCTCGCATCAGAGCGCGGACGCACCCTGCGCTTCGGCATGCGCATCCACGTCCTCGTGCGCGACACCGACGCACAGGCGCGCGCCGACGCCGAAGCGCTGATCGCGGGCATCCCCGACCGCTTCCAAGACATGATGGACAAGCACATGTCAGGCTCTGACTCCGAGGGCGAGAAGCGTCAGCGGCTGCTGCGTGACCAGGAGTGGCTCGGGCCCAACCTCTGGTCCGGTATCGGCAAGGCGCGTCTCGGCGTCGGAACCGCGCTCGTCGGCGATGGCGCCAGCGTCGCCGCGCGGCTCCAGGAGTACGTCGATGAAGGCATCGACACGTTCATCCTCTCCGGCTATCCGCACCTCGAAGAGGCGCAACGCTTCGGCAAATACGTGATGCCGCACTTCGCGGGCAAAGCATCGGTGCCGCAGGCGCCGCGCGAACTCGCCGCGTCCAACGCATGAGCTGGCCGCTCCGCGCCGTCGCGATATCGGGCAGCCCTCGCACGCCGTCGAAGTCCAAAACGCTCGCCGAACTCCTGCTGCAGGCGCTCGAAAAGGGCAACTGCACGTCGGAACTGATCGACGTCGCGGAACTGCCCGCCGAAGCGCTCGTCGCGCGCGCCCAGTCGCCGGCGATCGACGCCGCCATCGAAGCGATCGGCCGCGCCCGCATCGTCGTCGCCGCCACGCCGACCTACCGCGCGCTGTACACAGGCGTGCTCAAGTCGCTCTTCGACCTCATGCCGCCGGGGCACCTGCGCGGCAAGATCTGTATCCCGATCCAGACCGGCGCGTCGATGGCGCACTTCCTCTCGATTGAGTACGGCCTGCGTCCGCTGTTCACGAGCCTGGAAGGCGTGCCGATAGCCGGCGTCTACGCGACCGACGACCAGTTCGACGACGGCAAGCCCGCCGAGGCCCTCGTCCGCCGCATCAACGACGTCGCCATGGCCGCGCGGGCCCTCGGCACCATCACGTTCGGCTGATGCGCATCTCCTTCGACTTCGATGGCGTGCTTTGCCTGACGCCGTTCGGCCGCATGGCCGTCCGTCCCGCCGGCACCCTCGTCGACGACCTGCCCGACGCCTACGAAGGCTTGTACGACGCAGCGGCGCCACGGAGCCGCGTGCGCCTCGCCGTCGAGTACGCGCGCTTCGGCTGGCGCCGCATGGCCCGCGACGCGGCGCAGACCCTCCACGATCTCGGCGCCGATGGTCACGACCTCCTCATCGTCACCGGCCGCAGTGCGCAGGGCGAGCCGCTGCTGCGCCGGTGGCTCCGCCGCCACAAGCTCGACGACAAGGTGACGGCGATCCGCATGGCGCCGATCGGGCTGCGGCCGCCGCAGCACAAGCTCGCCATCACAAGGATGCTCGCCGTCGACATTCACATCGACGACGATCCGCGCACCGTCTTCCACATGGCGCGCAACGGCGTCCCGCACGTCTTCCTGCTCGACCACGCACACGCCCTCGGCGATACGCCGCTCCCCGAAAACGTGTACACCGTCCGCACGCTGCGCGACTTCGTCGATGGCGTGCGAGCGTTGGGCGGCGGCGAGCCGCCCGCGTAACGCACACGTCACACGCCTGTCATCCAGCAGAAACGGCGGCGCTTCAACCTGATGACGCAGCGCCAGGGATCGTCCTCGTGAAGAACGGGGCGTTGGTCTGCGCGCTGTGCGGGGGCGGTCCCCCTCCTCCCCTGGCGCCGGGCCGCCTCCGCATCCCGTCATGTGATGAACACGCCGAGGCCGCCGGCGTGCCGGATATCGTCGTGCGCGCAGGGTTCGCGGAAAAGCGCTATTTGCCCTTCCACACGGGCTTGCGCTTCTGCGCGAATGCCAGCGGCCCCTCGCGCGAATCTTCCGTGACGGCGACGCGTCGGTACTGCGCGATCTCGAGCTTCAGTCCTTCTTCGAGCGTCATGTTCACGCCCTTGTACGCCGCTTCCTTCACCAGCCGCAGCGACATCGGCGCGTTCTCGCAGAGCCGCTCCGCGATCGCGATCGCCTTCGGCATCACCTCGTCCGCCGCCACGACGTAGTTCACCAGCCCGTAGCGGAACGCCCACTCCGCGCTGAACTTGTCGCCCGTCAACAGCAGTTCCAGCGCCGGACCGAACGGGATCGTGCGCGGCAATCGCTGCGTCCCGCCGGCGCCGGGAATGATCCCGCGCGTCACCTCGGCGAGCCCGAACTGCGCGTGCTCCGCCGCAACACGAATGTCGCACGAGAGCGCCATCTCCAGGCCGCCCGCCAGACAGTAGCCGTTGATCGCCGCGATCATCGGCTTCCAGCACTCGAAGTCCCGCGTGATGCCGCCAAACGGCGCCCGCGCGTACTCCGCAAACTCACTCGTGCCCGACTGCTGCATCCGCGACATCGCCACCAGGTCGTTGCCCGCCGAAAAGGCGCGCGCGCCGGCGCCGGTCAGGATGCCCACCCACAGCTCCTCGTCGTCCCGAAAGTCACACCACGCATCGTGCAACTCCGCCGACGTCCGCGGGTCGATCGAGTTCATGCTCTCGGGCCGGTTGATCGTGACGATCGCGATCCGCCCACGCTTCTCGTAGAGGATCTTTTCGTAGTCCATCGTGCGCTCCGCCTGTCCGAGTCGTGCAGCGGCGCAAGCGTAACATCGCCCACGAGCCTGATCCAGATGCCCATTCCTACGAAGGTTGCCCAGAACGCACCAGCACAGCGAAACAAAGCCCTGACGAGCACGTGATCGCTACGAAACTCGCATCCCTTCCATGAGCATGGGACGCCTACTGAACGGTATTCGCTATGTTGCGTGTTGTCGTCTACGTTGCCTCTGAATCAAACACGGGTGTAGACTCGCGTGAAATATTAGAGGGCAATAAGGAAAGGTAGGTTCCCTTGCCTACGTCGACCAGAGGGTCGAAGTCCGACTCGTCAATGGCCGCGCTCCAGCACCGCGTCATGCCATGGATCCTCATCACCGAGATCTATTGGATGTCCTACAAGCTGCTGGAGCGGCGCTTCTATCACCTTGGCGTATCCGCGTCGCAGGCGCGCGTGCTCGCCGTGCTGCACTTCGCCAAAGCACCGATCAAACCAAGTCTCGTTGCGACCCTGCTCTTCCAGGAGACGCAGAGCATCACCGGCATTCTTCACCGCATCGAGTCGCGTGGGTGGGTGCGCCGTCTGCCCGATCCCAACGACCGCCGCGCCGTCGGCCTCGAGCTGACAGACCAGGGCCGCGAGATCACCGCCGAGATCATTAAGATCAGCGACGAACTCTACGACGACATGTTCGGCGCCGTCCTCTCCGCTACCGACAAGCGCCAGATCGAATCCATCCTCAAGAAGGTGCGCGCGCTCGGCTTCAAACTCCCGGAGACGGACTTCAAACTGCGACGCGCCCAGCAGTTCTCGCTCTGGAAAGACTGATACGCATCGCGTAACAGCGGCGATCTCACAGCCCGGCGCATGCGCCGGGCTGTTTCGCACTTGTGCGACTTCGCGAGAAGAGTCCGCGTCTCGCCTTCAGCGCTGCCGCGGCGCGCGCTTCGACGTTAGCTCGGACGCCGCCGCCAGCACGGCCCTCGCACGCTCGATGACCGGCGCATCGACCATACGCCCGTCGACGCTGATCGATCCGGCGCCATCCTCGCGGGCCTCGTACGCCGCAATGATGCGCTCCGCCCGCGCGACCTCGCGCGCATTCGGCGCAAACACGCCGTTCACCGTCGCCACCTGGTCCGGATGGATAACGAACTTGCCCTTCAGCCCCATCGCACGCGCGACCTGCGCGTCTCGCTCCAGCCCGCCTTCGTCCTTGAAGTCGATATACGGCGCATCGATCGGCGTCAGCCCGTACGCCGTCGCCACCTGCACGACGACGCCGCGTATGTGCTGCAGCGCGAGCCCGTCCGCATCACGCTCCACGCCGATATCCGCCGTGTAGTCCTCGCCGCCGATCGCCAGCCCCACCAACCGGTCGATCGCCTGCGCGATCGCCTCGCAGGCCAGGACGGCCCGCGCGCTTTCGACGATCGGCAGCACTCGCACCGTCCCCGGCCGCACGCCGTGCATCATCTCCGCTTCCCGCAGCAACACATCCAGGTCGCGCAGCTCCTGCGGCGCCTGCACCTTCGGCAGCACCACCGCATCGAGCCCCTCCACCGCGACGCCCATCACGTCGTCCCGCGTCAACCCGCTGTCGATGCCGTTGACGCGTACCATCGCCGTCTTGCCGGCAGCGCGCAGCACCCCGATCGAAGCCCGTGCAAGCGCGCGTCCCGCCGTCTTTAGCTCCGGCGCCACCGCGTCTTCCAGGTCCAGGATCACTGCATCGGCGGCGCTGCGCGTCGCGGTTTCGATCATGCGCTCGCGTGCCGCGGGGACGAACAACAGGCTCCGGAGAAGGACCACGGACGGCTCCGATCGTGCGCGCCAGTATCGCGCGCGCCGCCGCGCTCAATCAATCATTGACGCGCCAGGAAAATTAGGGCGCCCACCCATGCGCACTGATCGACGAGATCCGATATCATGGATAACCACACCGCAGCGACGCCTCCGCGCCGCGCGAAATCCTCCTCACACAGGGTTCTCTCGGGTCGTGACGGCGGCGCGGGCTCTTGACAGACCTCAAATCCATGAGGTAACAAGAATCGAAGATTCACCCGCACACAACTTCCGGCGCACGTTCTCCCGGCGCCGTCAGCGACTCCCTTCACCATGCACACCGTCGGTTCGCCGAGTGCCTTGAGGGCTCGTGCAGGCCGCCGGACGCGATCCCGAAGGGAAGAGGGCAAGGCAAGCAGCCGGCTTCCGCCGGCCAACGCATCATAGAGGTCACCATGGGCGCAGTACGAGAACGAAGACGGTCATCCGGTCCACGCGGGGTGCCGCGTCAGCAAGAGCGCCAGCTCGAAAACGGCGAGCAGCCTGAACTGACGGCCGAAGAACGCGAAACCGCCATCACCACCGGCGGCATCTTGGAAATCGTCGATGACGGTTACGGGTTCCTGCGCGGCGAAAGCCTCCTCCCCGGCCCCAACGACGTTTACGTCAGCCAGTCGCAGATCCGCCGCTTCGGACTCCGCACCGGCGATTACGTCACCGGCCAGGTGCGCCCGCCCAAGGACAGCGAAAAGTACTACGGTCTGCTCCGCGTCGAGACCGTCAACGGCCTCGACCCGGAAACCGCCAGGAACCGCCCGCACTTCGGCGACCTCACAGCGATCTTCCCGAACCAGCTCATCGACCTCGAGACACCGTCGCCCGACCTGTCGGGACGTCTTATCAACCTGATCTCGCCGATCGGACGCGGCCAGCGTGGCCTCATCGTCTCGCCGCCGAAGGCTGGCAAGACGTTCCTGCTCAAGGCGATCGCCGCCGGCATCGCCGCGAACTATCCCGACATCCACCTGATGGTCGCGCTGATCGGTGAGCGCCCCGAAGAAGTCACCGACATGAAGCGCTCCGTCAAGGGCGAAGTCGTCGCGTCCACCTTCGACGAACCCGTCGAAGACCACACACGCGTCGCCGAAATGGCGCTCGAACGCGCGAAACGCCTCGTCGAAGGCGGCATGGATGTCGTCATCCTGCTCGATAGCATCACGCGGCTCACGCGCGCCTACAACCTGGCCATGCCGCCGAGCGGTCGCACGCTCACCGGCGGTATGGACCCCGTCGCGCTCTATCCGCCCAAGCGCTTCTTCGGCGCCGCCCGTAAGTGCGAAGAGGCCGGCAGCCTGACGGTCATCGCCACCTGTCTCATCGACACCGGCAGCCGCCAGGACGACGTCGTCTTCGAAGAGTTCAAGGGCACCGGCAACCAGGAGCTGCGGCTCGACCGCCGCCTCGCCGAGCGCCGCGTCTTCCCCGCGATTGACATCGCCGGCAGCAGCACCCGCCGCGAAGAGCTCCTCATGGATGAGAACACGCTCCGCCAGGTGTGGCTGATGCGCCGCATGATGTCGATGATCGCGTCAAACGCCCAGAACCCGTCAGAGGCCACCGAGCGCCTGCTGGACCGCCTCAGCCGCACGAGCACCAACGAGGAGTTCCTCGCGACCCTCAGCAAGTCCGAAGTCTAACGCCGCACCACCGCCTGAATACGCATCGATACGCCCGCAACCCATGCGGGCGTCCCGTCATTCCGCGGGCGGCTCGTAATTCGAGCCCCGCGAAGAATCCCGCCATGCAAGGCACCGCCCATCAAAACGCCGATCGTAGGGACGTAGCTTTAGCTGCGTCCGATCGCGCACGGTGTTATTGCCGTCATTCAGAGCGAAGCGAAGAATCTCCTCGCGGCACAGTCACGTCGCGCACACCAACTCCATTGACGTCATCGGGGCTGCGTCCGATCGCGCGCGCACTAGGTCATCCTGAGCAACGCGCAGGACCCCGCCATTCCACGCACCGATCCCGAACCGCCGATCGCAGGGACATAGCTTTAGCTGCGTCCGATCGCGCACGGTGTTGCCGTCATTCAGAGCGAAGCGAAGAATCTCCTCGCGGCACAGTCACGTCGCGC
>JBBDXD010000028.1:215273-228564 GCA_040902535.1 Dehalococcoidia bacterium
CTGAGCAACGCGCAGGACCCCGCCATTCCACGCACCGATCCCGAACCGCCGATCGTAGGGACGTAGCTTTAGCTGCGTCCGATCGCGCGCAGCGCAAACAGCAGGCGCGCCGACCGCTGCTACCCGACCTCCAGCGACTCCTCGCTCACCTCGCCATCGACGATCCGAAACGCCCGCACCACGGGCTGCTCGTCCATCAGCGAGACAAGCACGTAATACGGGTCCGGCCAATTCGCCGCGAACCGCACATCCGTCGGCGAGGGGTACCCCTCCGTCGCCGTGTGCGAGTGATAGATCACGTGAAACTCTTCGTCGCGAGAGTCCAACTCGCGGATCAGCCCGAGCAACGCCTTGCCGTCCATTTCGTACCGGTACGGCAGGTACGCCGCCTCCGCCACATTCCGCATGCGGTAGAGCTGCGTCGGCCGTCCGTCCTTCCCCGCGATGATCCCGCAGCACTCGTTCGGCGTGTCCTGTCGCGCGTGCGCAATCATGTCGTCGATCATGCCGCGCGGCAGCAGCAGCGCCATTACTCTCCCGCCGGCATCAGGATGCCCATCGCGCCGCGCGGCACGTCCGCCGTGACCAGAGGAACCTGCAGCGCTTCGTACGAGCGTACCAGGTGCGTCGCCGCGCATCCCGAACACAGGTGCTCGATCTCGCGGTCGAGGTTTCGGAACACCTGCGCGTTCTCCGGCAGGTCCTGGTCGACGAAGTCTTTCGTCAGCAACGCGAAACGGCTCTGCTCGCCGCACCGCTTGCACTCGTCGCCGATCGTCAGCATCAACCACGACATCGCCTCGACGTCCTCACGCACGAACTGGTACGCCGGCATCTCGTCGAGACGGTAATACAGGTGCGACGAATGCTCGCCGAACGGCTCGACGATCACGCCCACGCCTTCGACGCCGTCGTACGCGGCCTTCAGTTGCTCAGCCGCGCAGGCGTAGCCCACGAGCACCGGATCGCCCTCGTAGGCGCCCCGCACCGTCGGATCAATGCCGATGCGCCCCGGCTCGTTCCCGCAGATGCTGCAGTCCCCGCCATCCGCGAACAGCTCGTACGGCACTGCGTCGTCGTCATCGCCGCTGACGACGTTGAACTCATCGTCATCATCATCGCGATCGTCGTCTGCCGTCTCGCTCTTGCGGCGCTCAGACAACTACCACGCCCTCACGTCTCCGTCATCGAAGCAGCTCATCGGCGCCATCTGCATGCGCACGAAGTTGTCGCTCAGAGCCGCCGCCACCGTCGCGTGCATCGCCCAGTGCTCCCGCTCGCCCTCCGGCAGTTGCTCGCTGAGCGCCCGCCACGACGCGTGGACGATGCGGTCCTCATCGGCAATGCCGAAGTCCAACGACCAGCCGCCCTGCTTGCGCACCCGCCCCGCGCTGTCCGTGCGGATCACCTGGTACGCCGCATCGCTTCGATAGCGGTCGAGCACCTGCGCCTCGAACGCGAGCTGCAGCAACGCCGACTCATTCGCCGCCAACGCCTTGCGATACACGACCTTGAGAAAATCGGACATCTTGCTCCGTATGCGGCCAGTCCGAGCGCGGGCTTTCAGCCCGCGTTCTCAAGATCACTCCGCCCCCGGCATGCGATCACGCTTCATTCGTCGCAGGCGCCCGCGATTCCGGCCACGCAGCCGGTAGCCCGGCGCGGCCCGCGATTACTTCTCGATCGGCACGTCGATCAGGCTGCCGTACTCCGTCCACGAGCCGTCGTAGTTCTTCACCTTCGGATAGCCAAGCAGGTGCTTCAGCGCGAACCACGTGTGCGAAGACCGCTCGCCGATGCGGCAGTAAGCGATGACGTCCTTGTCCTTCGTCACACCCTTCGTGCCGTACAGTTGCTCCAGTTCCTCCGGCGGCTTGAAGGTGCCGTCCTCGCGCACTGCTTGCGCCCACGGCACGTTGGCCGCGCCCGGGATGTGGCCCATGCGCTGCGCCGTCTCGGGCAGCCCCGGCGGCGCCATGATCTCCCCGTTGAACTCCGCGGGCGAGCGCACGTCGACCAGCGCGTTCTTGGCGTTGCCAAGCGCCGAAAGCACTTCGTCACGCTTTGCGCGCAGCTCCTTCTTCGGCTCCTGCGCCTTGTAGCTCGCCTTCTGCGGAGAGGCCCCGTCTTTCGTCGTCTCGCGGTTCTCGTCGACCCACTTCTTGCGGCCGCCGTCCATGAGCTTCAGATCCTTGTGACCGTACATCTCAAGCAGCCAGTACGCGTATGCCGCGAACCAGTTGTTGTTGTCGCCGTACAGCACGATCGTGTCGTCGTTGCTGACGCCGGCGTTGCTCAGCAACTGCTCGAGCTGCCCCTTGGAAATGATGTCGCGGCGCGTCTGGTCCTGCAGTTGGCTCGTCCAGTTGAACCCTACAGCGCCCGGCGCGTGACCTTCGTCGTACTGCGACGTGTCGACATCGACCTCGATGAGTTTGACCTTGGGATTCTTCAGATTGTCCGCCACCCATTCGGTGGAGACCAGGACATCGCTCGCCATGCTAACCTCCTTGTGTTTTGCGCGGCAACGTAGGGATCCAGGGCGCTGGCGCGCCCATGAGAGCATCATTGTTGGAGATCCGTTGAACCTCGGCACCCGCCCATCGGCGGGCGTGCCGCTCGGACCTTCGTCGGTGCGCGCTCTCAGTCCTCTGCCGGAAGTGCTTCAATCCATTCTATGTAAAGCCGGTACACAACATCAAGATAGTTTCGACCAGTCCGACCCGAGCAGCGACGCCAGCAGCAAGATCACCACCGACAGCCCGAAGTTCACGACCGAAGTTGCCATCGACCAGCGGCGCACCGCCGCGATCTCTGGCTCGCCCGCGCCCGCTGCCTGCAACTGCTGCAACTTCCGCCCGAATACGGCGCCGTGCAGCGCCGTCAGCATCACCACGATCATCACCAGCGTCAGCTTCGTGAACAGCGTGAAGTAGTACCGCGGAAAATCGTCCGCATCGATGAATCCGGCGTCCTCCGCCTCGTAGTAGTTCCAGATGCCCGTCGCCAGCAGCACCGCCAGCGCGCCGCCGCCCAACCACGCGAACCGCGTCGTCACGACGCGCAGCGCTCGCGCCCGGGCTTCCGCGTCCGCCACGGAGCGAATAGCCGGCACCGCCGCCACGAACAGGAACGCCTGCGGCCCGATGAACAGCACCGCCGCGAAGATATGCAGCCAGAGGACCAGGGCGTCGACCAGTTCCACGCGCCGATTGTAGGAGTTGCACGGCTGAGCCGGAATAGTCCAAAGGCCCGCGCCCTGCCGGAATGCGGTGCGCACCTGATCCAGCCGTCCCGGTTCGCTATCCTGAATCGACTCCCTGCGAACTCACGCGAAAGGCTGGCCGTCCCTGCGACGCTCCGCATATGTCCTCCTCGCGCTCTTTGGCGCGCTTCTTCTCTCCGCCTGCGGCGGCGGCGGCTCCGATCCCGACCCCACCGCAACGCCCGCCGCCCCCGTCGCGACATCCACCCCCGAAGGCCCGGACCTGACCGTCTTCCATGACTGGATGTACCCGATCGCCGGCGGCTGCCTGCCGCAAAGCGATCTGCTCATGCCTAACGCCGCACGTGACTATCGCGGCGGCGTCCACGAAGGCGTCGACAGCTACCAGGTCGACAACTGCACCGCGATCGAAGAAAGCACTCCCGCCCTCGCCGCGAAGGACGGCCGCGTGATCCGCGCCGACCACGACTACCACGAACTCACCCAGGCCGAACTCGATGCCGCGAACGACCGCATCGCCGCCGGCGAACCGAACGCGTTCGAGGTCATCGACCTGTTGCGCGGCCGCCAGGTGTGGATCGACCACGGCAAGGGCGTCGTCACGCGCTACGCACACCTCGGCGGCATCCCCGCCGATATCGTCGTAGGCCGCCAGGTCGTGCAGGGCGAAGTGGTCGGCTACATCGGCGATTCCGGCACGCCTGAGTCGATCGGCACGCCGGACCAGGAGATCCATCTCCACTGGGAACTGCGCGTCGGCGACACGTTCCTCGGCGCGGGTCTGCCGCCCGAAGAAGTGCGGGCCATCTACCAGGGGCTCTTTGAGCCGGTGCCGGTCAATGCCTCCTTCCAATGACCTGCCGATCGATGACATCTCGGGCGTCGAAGAACGCCCGCAGAACCGCCGCGAGTGGCGAGGCGCGCTGCGCAGCCTGGTGTTGCCGCTGCTCATCGTCGCGACGATCGTCGGCGTACTCCTCTACGTGGAACAGCGCGGCGCCGGTGACGCACAACTCGACCACGGTCTCGGTGTCGTCGCCTTTCCGCCCGGCTTGAATCCGCCCAATACATCGACCTCGACCGACATCGGTGACGTTGCCCCGGACTTTGTGCTCGAGACGCCGGACGGCGAGCAGCTGCGCTTCAGTGACCTGCGCGGCAAGCCCGTGCTCGTCAATTTCTGGGCGTCCTGGTGCGGCCCCTGCCGCGAAGAAATGCCCGAAATCGTCCGCGCCTACGGCGCACACGCCGTCGATGGCCTCGTCGTGCTCGCGATCAACCTGCAGGAGAACGACAGCCAGGTGCGCGAGTTCGCCACAGACTTCGGCATGACGTTTCCGATCGTCATCGACCGCACCGGCCAGATCGCCGACGCATGGCGCATCGGCGGCCCGGTCGAAGGCATCCCCGCGTCATACTTTGTCGATGCAGAAGGCGTCGTACGCGCAAGATCATTCGGCCCCATGACCGCCGACACGATCGAAGAGCACCTCTCCTCAATCCTGATCGGGGACGCGCCGTGAGCCAGAACCGGCGGCAGACAGAATCCAGCACAGCCACGACGACCTCCTCCCAACCGAGCGCGGCTTTCAGCCCGCGCGGAACACCACGCCGCCACCACAACTAAAGCGCCCCGCCTCACCGCATGCGAGCGCCAGAGGCCCGCTGATCACACCGACCGCCGCCCAACCGAGCGCGGGCTTTCAGCCCGCGCGGAATAGCACACCGGCGCCGCGACCACAGCGCACGACGCCTCCGCTCCGCACCCACGCCACGCCACCCGCTACGACCACCTCCTCCCAACCGAGCGCGGGCTTTCAGCCCGCGCGGAATAGCACGCCTGCCTCTCGATTCACAACAAGACGGCCATGGCACGAAGACGCGGCGGGCGCTCCCTACTTCGTCAGCACGCGCACGCATAAGTCCACTCCTATATTTCGCGACGAGACGCTCGCGCGGATAGCGATTCGCACTCTCACCGCTGCCGGGCAGACATACAACTTCGCATTGCTCGCCTATTGCTTCATGCCGGACCACGCACACGTCGTGATCGTTCCATCGAGCGAGCACAACATCAGCGCTGTCATGCGCATCGCAAAAGGCGCGATCGCGCGACAGGTGAACTCAACGACGGGCCGAAGCGGAGCAGGCTGGCAAACCGGATTCTTCGACAAGGTTCCCAAAGATCTCGACGAATTGAACACCTACATTCGGTACGTCGGAAACAACCCGGTTGCGGCGCGATTCGTGCAGCGAGCGAGCGACTTTGAGTTCTCGAGCGCGCACGGGGAATGTCTCGACGCGTACCACGCCTTCATTGAAGGTGATGCACCCGCTGACAACCGTCGTCCGGTCGACAACCATCAGGCGAAAGCCGCGCGGGCTGAAAGCCCGCGCTCGAATCAAGCACAAGACACGCGTGGCCGCGCGGCGAGGCTTGAAGGTGGTGCGGCTGAACCCCCACACCACACCCCCGGAGGCGCACCATGACCGTCGCCTCTCGCGCCCCCGCCCGCAGCCGCCGCCCCGGCGCGTTCGATCCGTTCGCGCCCGTCTGGCGCACGCTCACGTCCGTGCGCTTCGCCGTCTCCTTTATCGCCACCCTCGCGCTCTTCGGACTGCTCGGCGTCGTCATCCCCCAGATCCCCGAAGCCATGCGCGGCAACACAACCGCCACCGATGCCTGGGTCGAGGCGCAGCGCGGCACCTTCGGCCCGCTCACCGAGCCGATGCACCGGTTCGGGATCTTCAACATCTTCCACGCCCGCTGGTTCCTCGTCGCGCTGGGCTTCCTCGTGCTGAACGTCACGGTCTGCACCTTCAACCGTTGGTCGCCGACGTTCCACAACGTCTTTCGTCCCCCGAAACGCGTGCCCGATTCATTCTTCGAGCGCGCCCACAACCGCGTAGAGCTTGCCGCCGCGCCCGTCGACCGCGTCGAACACGCACTTCGCCGTCTGCGCTTCCGCATCGACCGCACCGACGAAAGCGGCGCCACCTACGTCTTCGCCGATCGCTATCCCTGGACGCAACTCTCGACGTTCGTCAGTCATCTCGCGCTGATCCTGTTCATCGCCGGCGGACTCGTCACCGCGCTCACGGGCTTCACCTCCGACGCATTCGCCGGCGAAGGCACGACCGTGCCCGTCTTCGCCGTCAAAGATCCGAACCAACTCCAGGTCCGCGTCGATGATGCCATCGGCGTGTACGGCGAGAGGGGCAACCCGCTCGACTTCCGCACGCACCTGACGATCTTCCAGAACGGCGAAGAGGTGAAGTCCGGCACCACCACCGTCAACAATCCGCTCGAGTACGGCGGCTATCGCTTCCACCAGGTCGCCTACTGGGCAGACGGCGTCGAACTGCGGATCCGCGATCTCGCGACGGGCAACACCGTGCTGCGCGAGACCTTCCCGCTCGAAGACACGACCGCCGCGCCGCGCGTCACCATCACCGATGCTGCGGACAACGTGCTGCTCACCGACGTCATCGCCCCCACGGACTTCCTGCAGGTAGCCAGCGGCGCGCTGGTCGCCGTACCGGGCACGGACCGCATCATCTGGATCGGCCTCACCGCACCCGACGACGAGCGGTGGCAGGTCGTCGCGTTCGACCCGCAAGCTGGCGCCGGCGCCGCGCTGCGCATCGATGAAGGCGCCAACGCGCGCTTCGGCGGCCTCAACATCCGTTTCGAAAATGTGACCTCGCTGCCATCCGCGGTCGGCATCGGCGTCCCCGGCGGCGAAGAGCCTCTACTGGCGCAACTCGTCGAAACGCCGAACGGCCACACGTCGCTCATGCTCGTCGGCAGCGGCCGTCCCGCCATCTCGCTCGCCGAAGACGATCCCACCGCCGTCGATGGCTACGAGTACACGTTCGAGGGTCAGCGCGAGTTCGCCGGCATCTCCGTCAAGCGCGACTCCGGCGCGTGGTTCATCTGGATCGCCACCGGTATGCTCGTCATCGGCCTTGCTGTAACCTTCTACGTGCCGCGCCGCAGGCTCTGGCTGAAGCTCACGCCCGAGTCGACGTACATCGCGGCGCTCGCCGAAAAAAGCGGCGGATTTGAGAAGGACATGCGCATCCTGGCCCAACGCATCGGGGTGCCCGTACCACCGCAACTCGAGGAGGAACGCTAGTGCCGGTACTGCTGTACTTGCTGTCGATCGACATCGGCATCGACCCGACGATCGCGGACTTCGGACCGTTTGAACTGACCTGGCACGGACTCTTCACGGCAGTAGGCATCCTGCTCGGCTTTCTCTTCGCCTCTCGCTTCATCTCTCGCGTCGGCGTCAGCGAGGACGATGCGTTCTCGATCATGCTGATCGGCACCGTCACCGGCATCATCGGCGCGCGCGCCATGTTCGTCCTGGAAAACCGCATCCAGTTCGAAGGCGAGTGGCTCGATGTCCTCCGTATCAACGAGGGTGGCATCACGATCTACGGCGCCATCATCGGCGGTGTGCTCGGTGCCGTCGCGTACGGCCTCATCCGGCGCCTGCCGATCATGCGCGGCCTCGATGCAGCGGGCTTCGGGCTGCTGCTCGGCATGGCGATCGGCCGCATCGGCGACCTGATCAACGGCGAACACATCTCGAAGGCCACCGATCTGGCATGGGGCGTCGTCTACACGAACCCGGAGAGTCCGAGCTGGCAACTGGGCGCCACGCACCCCGCGACGACGTACGAGATGATCGGCGACTTGCTGATCATCGGCGTCATGCTGCTCATCTACGCGCGTTTCTGGTCGCAGCGCCCCGGCCTCACGTTCTTCACGGGCCTCGTGCTCTACTCCGCCATGCGCTTCGGCGTCAGCTATCTCCGCATCGATAGCTGCCCCAGCGGCACCGATTGCCCAGACTACATCGTCCGCGAGTGGATGACCTTCCCGCAGGTGGTGTCCGTCTGTACCTTCGCGATCGGCGTCCTCGGCCTTGCCTGGTCGTTGCTAAGGCCACCCCGGGAAGAGCCGTCCGCCGCGTCTGCATCCGCGGATGTGCGATCGTCACGACGCGCCGCCTCCTCGAAGGCGTGACGCGCGACGTCATCCTCTACACGCGCAAACAGTGCAACCTCTGCGATGAGACGGCGGCCGAGTTGCGCCGTCTCCGCGACGAACTGCGTTTCACGCTGCAAGAACTCGACGTCGACGAAGACGTCAGCCTCCGCGAGCAGTACAACGACATTGTCCCCGTCGTCGCACTGGGCGATCGCGTGATCGCGCACGCGCCCGTCGATCTCGCGGAGCTGCGAAGGACGCTCGCCGAGGCGCTGCCAGACTAGCTCGCCGCCGCCGTCGCTTCTCGGCCGCGACGCCGAAACGCCTCCACCCATGCCGGCGCCGTGTTCGTCGTCACGCGGTCGATCCCGGCGGCGATCAGTCGCTCCAGCACGCGCGCTGACTCCTCCCCGTGATAGTCCGGCGTCCACACGTTCGCGTCGATGCCGCGTTCGTGCAGCCACGCCGCCGGGTTGAAGCCGTCGTCGAGCATCTGGCACACGAGGCGATAACTCAAAAAGTATTCGCGCGCACCCGGCGCCTGCAGCAACAGCATCTCCATGCGGTGCTCCAGGTAATCGCCCGTCGCCTCCGTGCGGCCAAACGCCAGCGGATGGTCGTCGCGGTAGCCGTATGCGCCCATCGTCCGCGGCAGGAACACCTGGTCGCCCTCGATCGCGTGGTCCAGGTAATGCCCGGGATCAAATCCGAACCGGATCTCCGGGTTCGCGCGTCGCAGCCGCGCCAGGTTCCAGTCTTGCCCGCTCGATACGATCACGCGCTCCTTCACCGGCGCGACCGTGTCGACGAGCGCCCGCACGCGCTCCTCCGGCAGGGGCCGCCAGTCCTTCAGGTCAAGCTGCAACTCCGTATCGCAGTCGCGCATCATCTCGACGACCTCGCTGAGCAGCGGCGGCCGGTCATCCGGATGCTCGTTAAAACGCACGGCGCGGACTTCGTCAGGCGTCGCCTGCCCGATCGATCCGTGGCCGTTCGTCACGGTTTCGAGCCGCCGGTCGTGAAAAATGATGAAATCCGGCCCGGCCAGCGAATGCACGTCGATTTCAAAGCGGTACACGCCGTCTCCGAAGCATTCGCGCATCGCATCGAAGGAGTTACGGCGGTGGCGCCCTGAATGCACCCCCATGTGACAGACCAGCCGCGCCGATCCGCCTGCGGCCGTCAGCGTCGTGCTGCTCGCGGTGGCCATCTCGAGCGTATTCGCCATCGACGATCTCCTTGCGTCAGGAAGCGGGGCGGGGGCGCATAACGAAGATTATAGCCAGCTCGATCAGCAGCGGAATCCGCCCCGTCCCATCTGCCGGCCATGCACCGATATCAGGGCATTCCCTGATACACCGCCGATCGGCGCGACCGTACGCTAACGGACGTTATGGGCTCGTGGGACTTCATTCACAACTGGTACATGCCATTCGTCTGGCTAACGATCGCATCGATCGTCAGCGTGCCCGTCGCCGTGTACCTCCAGCAGGACATGCAGATGCACGCCGGCCCCGAGCTTGGCTTCGCCTACGGCTCGTCCTGGGCCCTGCGCGATGACTTCATGGCGACCATCGTGGTCTATGGCCTCAACCTGGGCGCCGTCATCTGGCTCTTCAACGCCGATGGCAGCACGCGCTGGGCCGCATTCTGGGCCACGATCATCGGCCTCACCAAGATCGTCACGCCCATCGCCCTCTCGACCATGGCCGATGTCGCCGTCGGCGTCGACCGGCATTACGTGGACTGGAACACGCTCCGCGTCGTCATCTGGTTCCAGGATGCGCAGCTCTTCGTACTTGGCCTCATGGCCTGGGCGTTGTTCGCGCGCTTCGTCGGCGCCGAACAGACCGGCGCCCGCCACGCCTTCGCCGAAGGCTGAGCCGATCGTCATTGAACGCGGGCTTTCACGCTCAATCGAGCGCGGGCTTTCAGCCCGCGTTCTTCCACTCACCCAGGTTATTTGAGCGCGCGCTTTCAGCCGCGTTCTCACACCCGCCGCCCACCATCAGCCATCGGCACAGCCCACGTAGTCCCGCCGGCCGACCGACTGATCGACTGATCGACTGACCGACTGACCGCCCGGCCGAATGTCCGCCTGACCGCCGCCCCGCCGCCCCGCCGACCACCGACACTGACGACTTACGACTTACAACTCGTTACGCCATTGATCCTCTCGCGCAACCGTCCTCGCCGCCGACGTTCACTCATGCGTGACGGACGAGCCGCTACCGTGCGTGAGTCCCACGGCGGCGGGTCCGCAACGCCCATTGCGACTGAGACGGACCTCCCTCCCGTCGCCGTCCACTCCGGCCGGGGGCTCGCTGCATGCGGGCCCCCTTCTCACGTCCCATCACGCCATTGAAAAGTCAGGATTCCGCCTCGAAGCCGCGCGCGAGCAGCCGGTCGTACTCCCGCCTCACGGTGCCGTAGCACTCGCACGCGGCAGCCTCCAGCCCCGCCCGGTCGACGATCGTCACCCGCCCGCGGTTGTAGTGGATCAGCCCCGCCTTCTGTAGCTCACCCTGCCGCCACCGAGACGCTTGCCTTGCGCACGCCCAGCATCTCGGCCAGGAACTAGTGCGTGATGTTGACGTCATCGCCCACCCGGTCGTGCGTTTGCAGCAGCCAGCGGGCGCACCGCTCCTCCATCGCGTGCATGCGATTGCACACGGCCGACTGGCTCACCTGCACGAAGAGCGCCTGCGTGTACCGCCGCAGCAGCGCGCTCAGCACCGTGCCTTCCCCCAGGTGCTGAAAGAGGTCACTCGCCCGCATGCGAAGCGCGCTCCCGCCGACCTGGACAATGCCTTGCCTCCGCTGTTTCGCGCGCCTCCGTAAGCTCGAATGACGTTGGAGTCAGCGATCACAAAGGAGGCCACCTTGCGATGAAAACTGCTGGTGCTCGCAGCATCATCCATCCTGCTGGGAGCATTTGCATTCGCCTGCGATGACGACGACGACACGGACCTCATCGAAGAAGTCCAGACCGAGGTGGGCGAAGCGGCGACGGCAATCACCGGCGAAGTGACAGAGATCACGGCGGACGACGACGAAACGCCGGGCGCCGGCGGCAGCGAAGGCACCGAGGAGCCCGACAACTGCGCGACGCCAGAGGCGGCCGAAACCCCCGATCCCGAGGCTACCGTCCCCGCCGGCTGCCCCACCCCCGACCCCGTAAGCACACCCTGACCCTGCACGACGCACGCAGAACGGCCGCCCGCGCCCACAGTCATTCGTGGGCGGGGCGGCCGTTTTATGCGCAGCGTCGGTGTTTAGTCGGCAAGCAAGTGCGGCGCGCCCGCGAATCGCGCGCTCCTCACGCGATGCCGTCTCCGTGCGGTCAATTTAGTCGGGACGTTGCTCGATCGTCCCGTCGTGCCACTCCGGATCCGATTCGAGCAGCGCCCGAAACTTCCGGTACTGCTCGTCCTGCCCCGGGTCGGAGGCGTTCGCACGGTACTGTTGCTCCCCCTCGAAGATCGCCAGTCCCCACACAGAACCGTCGCCGTCCTCTGACAGCAGATAGGCCGTGACCATGCCGGGCGGCCGCCGATCGGAACTCATCATCGTCTCGCGCAATTGTTGCGCCATGCCCTGCTTCGGGCGCATTCGAAACATACTGCCGTACAAATGCTCACCTCCTGCGTTCATCGATAGAGGACGCATCGTCCGTCCTCTTCCTGTCACTGTTCCAGTGCTCTGGCGCAAGAATTCATTTCAACACCATCGCCCGGCGCGCTACACGGCGAACTCGCCCGCAACCGCGCGCCCGGCGTCCACATCCGCCAGGAAGTCGAGCGTCGCGCGCTCGAACGCTCGCGGTCGCCACATGTTCGTCCCGTGCCCGCTGTCTCGCACCAGCACGAAGCGCGATCCGGCGATCTGCGCGTGCATCGCGCGGCTCGGACCTAACAGGCCGTCGCGCTCCCCGACGACAACCAGCGTCGGCGCCGTGATCGCGCTGAGCCGGTCCATCGTGCCGCGCCACGCCTGCATCGCCCTGGCACCGCTCAGGTAGCCATCGATGCTCATCTCCGCCATGCCGCGCAGGTGCCGCCTCACGGAGTCCGGCAGCTGCCCCTTGGCGCCGAGGCCTATGCCCGCGCCCGCGTTCGCGCGCATCATCTCCAGCACCGCCCCCATCCCCTTCGTGCGCGCCGCGGTCGCCATCATAGCCCGGAACTGCTCGAAGCGCGCCGCCATCGCCGCATCGCGAGGCGCGCCGCCCGGGCCGGTATCGAACAGCAACAGCGCTGCCACCCGCTCTGGATGCTGGCAGACAAACTCCTGCGCGATCATCCCGCCCATCGACAGCCCGCCGACGTACGACTGCGAGATGCCGAGATGGTCCATCAGCGCGAGCTGATCGCCGGCGTAGTCACGCTCGATGCTGTATGCGTGCATGTCCGCCGGAGCAGTCGATTTTCCGTGGCCGCGCGTGTCGTAGATCACCAAACGGTACTTCGATGAAAGTCCCGGCACCTGCTCGCGCCACATCTCCAGCGATCCGGAGTATCCGTGCGCCAGCACCAGCGGTGCGCCGCTCCCGTGTACTTCGTACTTGATCTCGATGCCATTGACGTGGGCGATGGGCACGTTGCTCGCCTCTTATGGACGCCCGCGCGGCGAATGAGGGACCGATGCGGCGAAACGCTCGCCCGTCGGCGCTCTACGCGCCCAACTCCGGATAGTCGTACTCGTCGACGCGGATCGCCTCCACCACCTTCACCTGCGGAAAACGATCCTGCACGATCCGCTCGATGCCCAGCTTCATCGTCACCATGCTCATCGGGCAGCCGTGGCAGTTGCCGGCGAGTTGCAACTTCAGCCGTCCCTCGTCCGGCAGCCACTCGACGAGGTTCAGCTCGCCGCCGTGCGAGTGTACGTACGGCCGCATCTCATCGAGCGTGGAATCCAGTTCAGCGAGGAACGTTTCCTGGTCAGAGGTCGTGGTGTCCGTGGTCATTCCGGCTTCAGGTTAGCACGAGCGCCCCCTACGGGCCGTTCCGACCTTGTATCTCCGAAACGCCGTACTCTAGTCGTCGTACACGGGCGGTTCG